>CAZZYS010000249.1:0-6754 GCA_964658285.1 uncultured Verrucomicrobiota bacterium | reverse complement strand
ATCGCGTCGTTCGCATCACAGTCATCCAAGTCAACCTGGGGACTGCCTCGGAGAGGCATCCCTACCTTGCAGACGACCGGCCGCAACGGCCTGTTCAGATGTTTCGCGCATCGCTTCTCAGACGTTGGCGACAGCCTGCCGCAGAGCGCGCACGATGGCGCGGCGGGCCAGTTCGATCTTGAAGTCGTTATGGCCGAAGCCCTGTGCGCCCCGCAGGATACGTTCGGCGACGGGAAGGAAATTCTCCTGCGTCGCCGTCTTGCCGGCCAGCATCGCCTCGGCTTCCGGTACACGCCAGGGTTTGTGGGCGACGCCGCCGAGCGCGATGCGTGCCGTCCTGATCGTGTCGCCGTCCATTTCCAACCCGGCGGCTACGCTGACCAGCGCGAAGGCGTAGCTCGCGCGGTCGCGCACTTTCAGGTACGTGGAATGTTCGGAAAACCCGCGCGCGGGCAGGTCGATGGCGGTGACGATCTCGTCCGGCTTCAGGTTGGAATCCTGTTCCGGGTGATCGCCGGGCAGGCGGTGGAAATCCGCGAACGGAATGCTGCGCGCGCCGCCCTCGCCCGTGACCTGCAAGACGGCTTCCAGCGCCGCCAGCGCCACGCACATGTCCGACGGGTGCGTGGCGATGCATGAGTCGCTCGTGCCGAGGATCGCGTGGATTCGGTTGAACCCGCCGATGGCCCCGCAGCCGCTGCCGGGCGTGCGTTTGTTGCACGGCGTCGCCACGTCGTAGAAATAATAACAGCGCGTGCGCTGGAGCAGGTTGCCGCCGTCGGTGGCCATGTTGCGTAGCTGGGCCGACGCCCCGGCGAGGATTGCCTTGGACAACATCGGGTAACGCTTCTCCACCTCCGGGTGGTACGCGGTGTCGGCGTTGGTGACGAGCGCGCCGAGGCGCAGGCCGCCGTTCTCGCCGGGTTCGATCCGGTCGAGCGGCAGGCGGGTGATGTCGATGAGCCGTTCGGGCCGCGCGACGTTTTCTTTGAGCAAATCGATGAGGTTCGTGCCGCCTGCGATGAAAGCGCCGTCCCCGTTGAGCGACGCTTTTTCCTTGACGGCCTCGGCCACGCCGCCCGCCCGGAGATAGGTGAAATTATTCATGGGCGAGAATGGCCTCGGTGGCGGCGCGGGCCTGTTCGATGGCGGCGACGATGTTCGGGTACGCCCCGCAACGGCACAGGTTGCCGCTCATCAGTTCGCGGATGTCGTCGGCGGTTTTGGCGCGGCCTTCCTTGAGCATCCCCACGGCCGAGCAAATCTGCCCTGGCGTGCAGTAGCCGCACTGGAACGCGTCGCAATCGACGAACGCCTGCTGCATCGGGTGCAACTCCCCGTCGCCGGTGAGTCCCTCGATGGTGGTGACTTCCGCGCCGTCCTTCATGATCGCCAGCACGAGGCAGGCGTTCACGCGCTTGCCGTCGAGCAGCACGGTGCACGCGCCGCACTGGCCGTGGTCGCAACCTTTCTTCGTGCCGGTCAGGTCGAGGTGCTCACGCAGGAGGTCGAGCAGCGAGGTCCACGGGGCGACCTGGAGGCGGCGTTCCTGACCGTTGATGTGGAGGGTGATCGGGCTTCGGGCAGGCGGCGCGTGCGAGGCGCGGCCGTGAGGAGAGGGGACGAGAGCGGTGGAAGGACTCATGGACTCCCTTCTACCGCTCGCCGCCTGCCGGGCGGTTGCATGTTTTCGGTCGCGGGCCGAAGAAAACAACGGGGTTATCTCCAGGCATTTATATCGAATGAGCCGTCGAACCTTTTACTTTTCGGCGTTTCTTTTTTACCTTGCCCCTTCTCATGCCCGCCGAACCGTCCGCTTCCGACCCCAACGCCCCGCCCAAAACACCCGTCAACCGCGAGACCCTGCGGCAGGCGGCGCGTCTTTTCGGTTACCTGCTGCCGTACCGGCGCAAATTCATCGCCGCGATGGCGGCGCTGCTCTGTTCGTCGAGCCTCGGGCTGTTGTTCCCGTACCTGATCGGCAGCCTGCTCAACGCCGCCAACCGTGGCGTCCTCGCCCACGCCGCCGCAGGGGACAAGGTGGCCTCGCTCGCACTCGCGGGTGCGTCGTCGGGACCGCTCGCGTCCTGGAGCCTCAACGGCGTCCTGGCCCTCCTCGTCTGCCAGCTTTTGCTCCAGGCGATGTTTACCTACATCCAAGTGATTTGGTTCAACGAGGCCGGCGAGAAAGCCCTCGTCCACATCCGGCGCGACACGTATTCGCGCATCATCGCGCTGCCGATGAGCTTTTTTGCCCAACGCCGGGTCGGCGAACTCTCCAGCCGCATCTCCGCCGACCTGACCCAGATCGAGGAAACACTCACGAACTCCACGCCCCAGTTCCTGCGCCAATCCACGCTGTTGCTCGGCAGCCTCGCGTTCATCATCTTCACCAACGGGCGGCTGACCCTCGTGATGCTCGCGTGCTTCCCGCCGATCATCCTGGCGGCGATTTTCTTCGGCAAGCAGATGCGCGGCGTCTCGCGCAAGGCGCAGGACCAGCTCGCCGAGAGCAACACCGTCGTGGAGGAAACCCTGCAAGGGGTCGCCAACGTCAAGGCGTTCACCAACGAGCCCTACGAGATCCGGCGCTACTCGGCGAGCATCGAATTGTTTCTGGGCGCGGTGCTGCGCGGGGTGCGCTACCGGGCGGCGTTCATCGCGTTCATCATCTGCGCGATCTTCGGGTGCATCGTGACGGTCATGTGGTACGGCTGCGTGCTCTTGCAGGCCGGCCAGCTCACGAGCGGCGACCTGACGCGCTTCACGATCTACACGCTGTTTATCGCCGGGGCGATGGGCTCCTTCGCGGACCTCTACAGCCAGATTCAAAAAACCGTCGGCGCGACGGCGCGCGTGCGCGAGCTCCTGCTCGAAGAACCCGAGCCCGTCGTGCCCGCCGGCACCACGCCGTTGCTCGTCGCCGGGCAACCCGGGAAGAACGGCGCGCCCGCCACGCCGTCCGCGCCGGACGCCGGATCGGCGGCGAACCGGTTCCGGGGCGACGTGGCGTTCGAGAACGTCACCTTTCGCTACCCCTCGCGGCCCGAGATCCGCGTGCTGCACGACCTGACGCTCCGCGCCCGTCCCGGCGAACGCGTCGCGCTCGTCGGCCCGAGCGGCGCGGGCAAATCGACCATCGTTTCCCTGCTGCTGCGTTTCTACGACCCGGAAGCGGGGCGGGTGCTGCTCGACGGGCGGCCGGCGGCGGAATATCCGTTGCGCGACCTGCGTGGACAGATGGCCATCGTGCCACAGGAAGTCCTCCTCTTCGGCGGCTCCATCGCGGAGAACATCGCCTACGGCAAACCGGGCGCGAGCGACGCGGAAATCGCCGACGCCGCGCGCCGCGCCAACGCGCACGAGTTCATCGAAAAATTTCCGCAGGGCTACGCGACATTGGTGGGTGAGCGCGGGGTGAAGCTCTCCGGCGGCCAGCGCCAGCGCGTCGCCATCGCGCGGGCGATCCTGAGAGACCCCGTGATCCTGATCCTGGACGAGGCGACCAGCGCGCTCGACAGCGAGAGCGAACACCTCGTGCAGGAGGCGCTCGACCAACTCATGCGGGGTCGCACGAGTTTCATCATCGCGCATCGGCTCAGCACGGTGCGCGAGGCGGACCGCATCGTCGTCATCCGCGAAGGCACGGTCGCCGAGACCGGCACACACGCGGAACTGCTCGAAAACAAGGACGGGTTATACCGGCGGTTGAGCGAGTTCCAGTTCGACCTTGATCGGGCGTCGTAAGATCATTCTTATCCCGAGGTCGCGGCGGCCAATTCTCGACGCGGATAGGCCGAAAAACTAACCTGCACTCATGAACTACCGTGAGCGAATCACCATCGATCCGCGGATTCGCAGCGGTAAGCCTTGTATTCGAGGCACCCGCATCACCGTGAGCGATGTGTTCGATTATCTCGGCGGCGGCATGACCGTGCCGGAAGTGCTGGACGATTTTCCTGACCTCACCGCCGGCGACATTCAAGCGTGCTTTGCGTTTGCCGCCGACCGTGACCGTCGCCTGAACGTGGTCCCGCATGAAGCTGCTCTTTGACGAGAACCTTTCCCCCAAATTGCCTCGCTCCCTAGCAGCCATGTTCCCTGGCAGCGCCCATGTCCGTGAATGCGGACTGCTCGGACGAATAGACGAAGAGGTCTGGAACTATGCGCGTGCGAACCACTTCACCGCGGTGTCGAAAAACTCGGATTTTCAACAGCGAAGTTTGCTCTACGGCGATCCTCCGAAATTCGTCTGGCTACGGATCGGCAATTGTACCCGCGAGTAACTGATCCACCTCATCACACGACGTGAGCGCGACATCCGCGCGCTTGAGCTAAGCCCAACCGATGCGATTCTTGTCCTGACCTGAAATCGCAGCAAGTCACTCTATGATCCTCCGCACTGCTGTTTTCGCTATGCTCGGCCTGTGTGCCACCGCGCGCGCCGATGTATCGCTGTTCCCGCTGTTCTCGGACCACGCCGTGCTCCAGGCGTCGGACCATGTCCCGGTCTGGGGTCGGGCCACGCCGGGCGAGAACGTCACCGTCACGCTCGGCGACAACGTGGCGAAGGCCACCGCCACCGCCGGCGCGGACGGCAAATGGACCGCCACGCTCGATCTTCACCACACCGGCGAGGGGCCGTTCGACCTCGTCGCCTCCGGGTCGAACAATCAGATCAAGTCCGTGGATGTGCTCGTCGGCGAGGTGTGGCTGTGTTCGGGGCAGTCCAACATGGAATTTGCTCTCAAAGGCGCGGCCGGCGGCGCGAAGGAAATCGAAACCTCGGCCAACCTGTATCTACGCTATTTCCTCGTGTCCCACGACCCTGAGGCCGCGCCGACTGACACCGTGCAGGGTCACTGGGAACT
The DNA here is from genome assembly GCA_964658285.1 of uncultured Verrucomicrobiota bacterium. GTDB lineage: Bacteria > Verrucomicrobiota > Verrucomicrobiia > Chthoniobacterales > SZAS-18 > CAHJWO01. The sequence continues at coordinate 1,883 of CAZZYS010000249.1, read as the reverse complement.
CTCCGGCCCGGCGACGGCTGGCGGCTTCACGGCGGTCGGATATTATTTCGCCAAACAAATCCAGGCCGCCACGCATCGTCCCGTCGGACTGATCCACTCGTCCTGGGGCGGCACGCCGGTCGAATCGTGGACGAGCGCGCAAGGGTTCGCCGCCAGCACCGACCCGGAACTGAAGGCCGACGTGGCGAAAGCCCGCGACAAACACGCCGCTTTCCAAAAATTTATTGATGACTACAAGGCCTGGCAGGCGCGGTTCATCCGCGCGGACCACGCGCACGACGCGACGGCGGAATACACGGCCCCGGCGAAGGCGGGCGAGGCCGGTTGGGCGAGCGTCACGCTGCCGACGCTGTTTGGCGCGGCGGGATTGCCCGACGCCGGGGCGACGTGGTTGCAGCGGACGATCCCGCTCAAGGAGATCCCCGCCGACCGCCGGGTGACCCTGACCCTCGGAAGTATCCACGGCAGCGTCGAAGTCTACTGGAACGGCAAGGAGATCGGCACGGGGCGGTTCGCCGATCTGCCGCCAAAATACCGGATCGACGCCAACCTCCTGAAACCGGGGGACAACGTGCTGGCCGTGCGCGTTTTTGAAGCCGATCACGGCGCGGGGATCATGCCCGGCCCTCGGAAACTCGACGTGGGTCTGCCGGAAGGCGCGGTCTCGTTGGAGGGGCCCTGGCTGGCGAAGGCTGAGTTCGCGTTGCCGACGCTCGCGTCCGGGCAGGAACCGGCCCCGGTGCCACCGTCGGCGCCGCGCGAAGAGAAAGACACCGCGAGTTTCCTCTACAACGGCATGATCGCGCCGCTCGTGCCCGTGGCGATGCGCGGCGTGCTCTGGTATCAGGGTGAGACGAACGCCGGGCGCGCCGCGCAATACCGCGAGGCGTTCCCGCTGTTGATTTCGGACTGGCGGGCTCGCTGGGGACGCGGGGATTTCCCGTTCTACTGGTGCCAGTTGGCGAATTACCAGGCGCGGCAGACGCAGCCGGGCGAGTCCGGCTGGGCGGAACTGCGGGATGCGCAGACGAGCGCGCTCCGGTTGCCGAACACCGCCGAGGCGATCCTCATTGACGTGGGCGAGGAAGCCGACATTCACCCCAAGGACAAAGCGACCGTCGGCGCGCGGCTGGCGCGGATCGCGTTGGCGAAAGACTACGGGCAGAGTTCCGTCGTGTGGTCCGGGCCCGTGCTCGACGCGATGAAGGTGGAGGGCGGCAGGGTGCGGTTGAAGTTCAAGCACGCGGATGGCGGGCTCGTGGCGACGCCCATCCCGCCAACGCACCAGCCGAGTTCGTTGAAACCGGAGACCAGGCCAAACGTCCGGCACAGTCCCGATGGACAATTGGAGGGGTTCGTGGTGTGTGGTGCGGACCACCAGTGGCATTGGGCGACGACTGCGAACATCGAAGGCAGCGACGGCGTGGTGTTGACATGCGCGGGGGTGCCCGAGCCGGTGGCGGTGCGCTACGCGTAGGCCAATGATCCGCTGTGCAACCTGGCGAACGGCGCGGGTCTGCCGGCGGGGCCATTCCGCACGGACCACCTGCCGCTGAAGACGGCGAAGGCGAGGTATTGAAGAAACAGGGTCAGCTCCCCCGGTCCAGCGTGCGGTAGCCGATGGCCTCGCCGAGGTGGTGCGCCTGGATGTCGGCGCTGCCCTCCAGGTCGGCGACGGTGCGCGCGACTTTCAGCACGCGGTCGTAGGCGCGGGCGGAGAGGTTCAGCTCGCTGGTGGCCATCTTGAGCATGTCCGTGCCGTCGGCGTCGAGTCGGCAATGGGTCTTGATCTGCCGGGGCGTCAGGCGGGCGTTGGGCTTGCCGTGGCGTTCGCGCTGCACCGCGCGGGCGGCCACGACCCGCGCGCGGATGGCCTCGCTGCT
>CAZZYS010000248.1:0-6763 GCA_964658285.1 uncultured Verrucomicrobiota bacterium | reverse complement strand
ATTCTGCATTCTGCATTCTGCATTTTCTTCCCATGAGTGCTCTGACCGACCCCATCGCCGATTTCCTGACCCGCCTGCGCAACGCGACCCGAGCGCAAAAGACGGAGCTGTCGCTGCCGTTCTCGACCATCAAGCTCGACATGGCCCGCGTGCTCAAATCGGAAGGCTACATCAACGAATATTCCGTCGAAGGTGACGGTGCCGAAAAGAAGATTAAGGTCGTGACCCGGGTCATCGAGCAGTCGTCAGCCATCCGTGGCCTCCAGCGCGTCAGCCGGCCGGGTCTGCGCCGGTACGTCGGCGCGGGGGAGATTCCCCGGGTGCGCGGCGGCCAGGGCATCGCCATCCTCTCGACGCCGCGCGGCGTGCTGAGCGGACGCGAGGCCAAGCGTCAAAACGTCGGCGGCGAATTGCTCGCGTACGTCTACTAACTTTCCTTTCTCTCTCACTTCCAGCCCAAGAAAACAGACTCCCATGTCTCGGATCGGCAACAAAAGCATCGACCTTCCTGATAAGGTCAAAATCAACGTCGGCAACGGCGGCCTCATCAACGTCGAAGGCCCCAAGGGCAAGCTGAGCTACACCTTGCCGCGCACGATCACCGCCAAGAATGAGGACGGGAAATTTACCCTCGCCCGTCCGGACGACGAGCGCGCCAACAAGGCGTTGCACGGCCTCGCGCGCAGCCTCGTGGCGAACATGGTCACGGGCGTCACGGCTGGCTACGTCAAGGACCTCGAAATCCAGGGCGTCGGTTTCAAGGCGGCGGTCCAGGGCGACAAACTCAACCTGAGCCTCGGCAAGTCGCACCCGATCCTTTTCCCGATCCCGGCCGGCATCAAGGTGACGGTCACGGAAAACACCAAAGTGCGCGTCGAAGGCATCGACAAGCAAATGGTCGGTCAGGTCGCGGCGGACATCCGTGGCTACTACCCGCCGGAGCCTTACAAGGGCAAGGGTGTGCGTTACGCGGGCGAACAGGTCCAGCGCAAGGAAGGCAAGACCGTTCAGTAATCTCCCGTCCTCCACTTTCTATCTTCTCCTCGTATGGCCAAAGCCGACCGCCGCATCATTCGCAACCGCATCCACAAGCGCATTCGCAAGAAGCTCAGTGGAACCCCCGAACGCCCCCGTCTGAGCGTGTTCTTTTCGGGCCGCCACGTCTACGCCCAGATCATCGAGGACATTGCCGGCAACACCCTGGTCGCCGTCAACACGACCGAAGCCAAGTTCCGCGAGGACAAGTCCAGCCGCGCCAACAAGCAGACGGCCGAAAAGGTTGGCTCGCTCATCGCCGAACGCGCCAAGGAAAAAAACGTCAGCCGCGTGGTCTTTGACCGCGGCGGCGCGCAGTACCACGGCAAGGTCAAGGCTCTCGCCGACGCGGCGCGGGCGGCCGGTCTGGATTTCTAACATTTTACCCGTCTACCGACTCCCTAATTCTTTATGCCTCCTGGCCAACAATCCGGTGGCGGCAACCGCCGCAACGACCGTTCACGTGACACCGACAACAGCCGCACGGCCGCGCGCGGCGAGACGACCGAGAAGGTCGTGTTCATCAACCGATGCGCGAAGGTCGTGAAGGGCGGACGCCGTTTCTCGTTCAGCGCCCTGATCGTCGCGGGTGACCATGACGGCAAGGTGGGCTGCGGTTTCGGCAAGGCCAACGAGGTCGCGGAAGCCATCCGCAAGGCGAGCGAAAGTGCCCGCAAGGCGATGGTCAAGATGGCGATCCACGGGAACACGATCCCGCACGAGGTGCTGGGTGAATACGGTGGCGGGCGCGTGTTGTTGCGTCCGGCTTCCCCCGGCACGGGCGTCATCGCCGGCGGCGGCGTGCGCGCGGTCGTCGAGGCGGCGGGCATCAAGGACGTGCTGGCCAAGTCGCTCGGCTCGGGCAACCATGCCAACGTGGTCAAGGCCACGCTCGAAGCGTTGGGCCAGCTCCGTTCGCGTGATGCAGTGATGAAGCTGCGCGGCATTTCCACCCGTGGCGGCAGCGGCCCCGAGGGCAGTATCGATTCTCCGGTTTCTGCCGAACCGTTGGCGGCCGTCCACGCCTAAACGCGCTTTTGTAACCTCTCTTTTTTATGCGACTCCACACTCTCAAACCTCGCCCGGGCGCCAAGCACCGGACCAAACGTCTCGGTTGCGGCGAGAGCAGCGGCCACGGCAAGACCAGCGGCAAGGGCCACAAAGGCCAGAAGGCGCGCTCCGGCGGCAGCATCCGCCTCGGCTTCGAGGGCGGCCAGATGCCCCTCATCCGGCGTTTGCCCAAGCGCGGCTTCAACAACGCGCAGTTCAAAAAGAAGATCGCCGCCGTGAACCTCGGCTCGCTTTCCGACATGGATTTCGAGGGGACGATTAACGAAGCCGCTTTGCTCGAACATGGCCTCATCCGCGGTCGTTACGAGGGCATCAAGATTCTCGCCACCGGCGACGTGACCAAAAAGCTCGCGGTGGAAGCCGATTACATCAGTGCCGCAGCGCGTGAAAAGATTGAAGCCGCTGGCGGTACGGTGACGTTGCGCGGCCAAGCCGCAGCCTAAGCCTGACCCAAAGCGTAAGGCGGAAGGCCGAAGCCCGGGATTTTACTTCTGGGCTTTAGCGTTTCGCCTTTTGCATTTTCCGCCTCGTTGTTCCGCAGAGCCGCTTTTGACTTCCCTTGCTTTCGCCCCCGGTTGCGCGTAGTTGAGTATCCCTTCCGACCCCTGCCATGCTTTCCGCTTTTGCCAACACGCTGAAGGTCCCCGAACTCCGGGCGAGAATCATCTTCACCCTCGTCATCATCATCGTCGTGCGCATCGGCGCGCAGATCACGACGCCCGGCGTGAACGCGGCGGTGCTGCACGAGTGGTTCCGCAACCAGGTGGACAACCAGCAGAGCGGCTCGGTGGTGGCGCTGTTCAACATCTTCAGCGGCGGCGCTCTGGAAAACTGCGCGATCTTTTCGTTGGGCATCATGCCGTACATCAGCGCGTCGATCATGATGCAGCTCCTGGGGGCGGTCATTCCGACGCTCTCGAAGCTCCAGCGCGAGGACGGCGGGCGGCAGAAGATTTCCCAGTACACGCGCTACGCCACGGTGATCCTGTGCATCGTCCAGGGTTATCTGCTGGCGAAATCCTTCGAGAACCCGGCGGGCAGCCTCAACTTCCTGCCCGGCATCAATACGACGATGTCGAAGATGGGCATGGACCTCGTGGCCAATCCGGGGTTCGCGTTTGAGGCGATCACGGTCGTCAGCATGCTCGCGGGCACGATGCTGCTCATGTGGCTGGGCGACCAGATCACCGAGCGCGGCATCGGCAACGGCATCTCGCTCATCATCACCATCGGCATCGTCGCGCGCCTGCCCGCCGCGTTGATCCAAGCGTGGCACACGTTTGTCCCGGCCGACGGCGGCAAGGGCGCGAACCCTCTCATCCTCGTGGCGATGGTGGCGTTTTTCATCATCGTGGTGGCTTCCATCATCGCCATCACGCAGGCGCAGCGCAAAATCAGCGTCCAGTACGCCCGGCGGATCGTCGGCCGCAAGGAATACCGTGGCGGCACGCAGACGTTGCCCCTCAAGCTCAACTACGCGGGCGTCATGCCGATCATCTTCGGCCAGTCGCTGCTGATTTTCCCTTCGACCATCATCAACATGGTCTTTCGCAATTCGCCGACTGCGCAGTCCCTCGCGGCGAACCTCGCCAGCGGCTGGATGCATTACACGCTGTACGCGGTGATGATTTTCTTCTTCAGCTATTTCTGGGTGGCGATGATGTTCCAGCCCAATCAGATCGCCGACGACCTCAAGAAAAACGGCGGCTACATCCCCGGCGTGCGCCCCGGCAAGCCGACGGCGGAGTTCCTCGACTACACGATGTCGCGGCTGACGTTCGCCGGTGCGATGTTCCTGATCGTCATCGCCATCTTGCCGCAAGTCTTTTCAAAGTGGCTGAACGTGCCCTACATCACGGCGCAGTTCTTCGGCGGCACGAGCCTCCTGATCATCGTCGGCGTGATCCTCGACACGATGCGCCAGATCGAGACGCACCTGATCCAGCAGCATTACGACGGCTTCCTGCGCAAGGGCCGCATCAAGGGCGGCAGCGGCTTCGGCGCGACGCGCAACATCAACCAGGGCGAACCCGCCAAGCAGACCACGCTGGTCATGCTGTGCGTCGGCGCGGCTCTGCTGCTCATCTGCGGGCTGGCCATCGCGCTGAACCGTTGATGCGCAATTCATCCTTTCCGTGAAAGCCCGCCGTCTCGTTCTCCTGGGTCCGCCGGCTTCCGGCAAAGGGACGCAGGGGCGGCTGATGGAGGAACGCTGGCAGGTGCCGGTGGTTTCCGTCGGCGACGTGCTGCGCAAGGAGATCGCCAGCGGCAGCGCCATCGGCCGCGAGGCGGCCAGTTCGATGGATTTTGGCCGGCTCGTGCCGGATCGCGTCGCCGTGGCGGCGGTCGAGGCGTGGCTGGACGGCGGGGCGGGGGAATCGTTCGTTTTCGACGGTTTCCCGCGCACGGTCGGCCAGGCACAGGCTTTGGAAGAAGCCCTCGCCCGGCACGGCGAGCCCCTGACGGTGGCGCTCTGGCTAGAACTCGACGACGAGGCCATCGCGCACCGCGTCAGCCGCCGGGTGACGTGCGCCGACTGCGGTCGCAGCTTCCAGATCGGCTGGCACGTCGGCGGACACACGGACGCCTGCCCGGTCTGCGGCGGCAAGCTGACGGTCCGCAAGGACGACGATCCTGCAACCCTCGCCAATCGCATGGAGCAGTATCGCCAGCACACCGAACCGGTGAAGGATTTCTACGCGGCGCGCGGACTCCTGCGAGTCATCGAGGCCGGGCGTCCGCCGGAAGACGTGTTTTCCGAAATCGAAAAGGCCACGGCCATTCCGCAGGAGGCGGCAGCAGCGGTATGAGTCAAATCCCCATCAAGAGCCCACGCGAGATCGAAAAGATGCGCCGGGCCGGACAGGCAGCCAGCGAAATCCTGGAGAAGGTCGGCGACATGGTCCGCCCGGGCGTGCTCACGCGCGAGGTGGACCGTTACGCGGCCGAACTCATCGCCGAGGCGGGCTGCACGAGCGCGTTTCTCAATTACCGCAAGTTCCCGGGCAACATCTGCATCTCGGTCAACGAGGAAGTCGTCCACGGCATCGGCGGCGCGCGGGCGATCCAGTACGGCGACGTGGTCAAGCTGGACATCGGCGTCTTCAAGGACGGCTGGGTCGGCGACAACGCCAAGACGGTCGCCGTGGGCATCGTCGAGCCCGAGACCGCGCGGCTGCTGGAGGTCACCCAGCGGGCGCTGGAACTGGCCATCCCCCGCGCGCGGCAGGGCAGCCGGCTGCACGAGGTCTCGTGCACCATCGAAAACTACGTCGTGAAAAACGGGTTTTCCGTCGTGCGCGAGTTCGTCGGGCACGGCGTCGGCCGCAAGCTGCACGAGGAGCCGCAGGTGCCCAACTATAAATCGGGCGACAACCCGAAACTGAAGGCCGGCATGACCCTCGCCATCGAACCGATGGTCAACCGGGGCCGGGCGGACGTGAAAGTTCTCGGTGACAATTGGACGGTGGTGACGGCGGACGGGCATCCGAGCGCGCATTTCGAGCACACGGTGCTCATCACCACAGGGGAGCCCGAGATACTGACATGGCGAGAAAAGATGTTATCGAGGTAGAGTCGAAGGTGGTCGAATTATTACCCAACTCGATGTTCCGGGTCGAGCTGCCCAACGGCAAGCGCATCCTCGCCCACGTCTCCGGGAAAATGCGTTTGCACTTCATTCGCATCTTGCCAGGCGACAAAGTTATGCTAGAGATGAGTCCCTACGATTTGACCAAGGGGCGGATCACGTTCCGTCACCGTTGAGTTCGTTCGGACCCAACGCCCTGGCCCGTAGCCGTTTATCCCATCGAACCACCGTCTTTATGAAAGTCCGAGCCTCCGTCAAGCGGCAGTGTGAACACTGCAAGATCGTCAAAAGAAAGAACGTCGTGCGCGTGATCTGCACGAACGCCCGCCACAAGCAGCGTCAGGGCTGAAATTGCCCGGTTCGAGAACAGCCCCATTTCTTATTTTATGCCCCGGTTACTAGGAGTCGATATCCCCAACGAGAAGCGCATCGAGGTTTCTTTGACCTACGTCTACGGCGTCGGTCCGAAGACGGCCAAGCGGATGCTGGAACAGGCCAACATTGACCCGAACGTCCGGGCCAAGGACCTGACGCCCGTGCAGATCAACGAGATCATCCAGGCGATCACGTCGAACAAGATCGCCATCGAGGGCGACCTGCGCCGCGAAGTGCAGGGCAACTTGAAGCGTCTCCAGGCGATCAACTGCTACCGGGGCATCCGCCACCGCCGCGGCCTGCCGGTGCGTGGGCAGCGCACCTCCACCAACGCCCGCACCCGCAAGGGTCCGCGCAAGACCGTCGGCGTGCAGCGCGCCAAGGATGCCGGCAAGAAGTAGTCATTTTCAAAGAACAGAAATCGTATGGCCGAAGAAGATTCCAAACCCGAAGCTGCCGCTGCTGCTCCCGAAGCGTCCGCCGCCCCGGCTCCTGCTGCTGCCGCTACTCCTGACGCGGCTGCCCCTGCTGCCCCCGATGCGGCTGCTCCCGCCGCGCCGAACCCGCCCTACGTCAACCCCATCAACACGATGTGGGTGCTGGTGACGGCGTTCCTGGTGTTCTTCATGCAGGCGGGTTTCATGTTCCTGGAAGCAGGCTTCTCGCGCACCAAGGAATCCGTGAACGTGATGC
>CAZZYS010000247.1:0-6773 GCA_964658285.1 uncultured Verrucomicrobiota bacterium | reverse complement strand
GCGTGTGCAAGGAGTTCGGCCTGACGGCGATCTACGTCACGCACGACCAGAAGGAGGCGCTCTCCATCGCTGACCGGCTGGCGATCCTCGACAAGGGACATCTCTCGCAGGTCGGCACGCCGCGCGAGATTTACCGGCAGCCGCGTTCGCGCGTGGTGGCGGACTTCATCGGCGAGAGTAATTTCATCGAAGGCCGGGCGCTGGAACCCGTGGAAGACTCGGAAAACTGGCGTGTGGAGACAAAGCTGGGTGAGTTCACCGGACTCAAGCCCGACCCGGACTGGGACCTGCACGTCGGCGAGTCGGTGCTCCTGTCCATCCGGCCGGAGAGCTGGCGGTTGCACGAGGGCGCGGCCAGCAATGGCGTCGGCAACACCGTGCGCGGTCGCATCGGTCGTAGTACCTATCTGGGTGAGGTCGCCGAGTACGACTTCCAGCCCGGCACCAACGGCGCGAAGGCGCTCAAGATTTTGGAGATGAACCCGCGTTTCGTGGAAACGTCGAACGACACGGAAGTCACCGCGGGCGTCGCGCCAGAAGACGTGATCGTGCTGCATCCGTAGACTCGCACCTCACCGGACGCCGCCATGCTCCGCAACGCCCTCATCCTGTTCGTGCTGGTGGCCATCGTCGCGCTGCCGTTCGCGTTCAAACCCAGGAATAGCCTGCTCGCCGATGCCGACGAGACGCTGGTCATCGTCACGCCGCACAACGAGGCGATCCGCTACGAGTTCGCGCGCGGATTCCGCGACTGGTACAAGGCACGCACGGGCAAGATCGCGCGGATCGACTGGCGCACGCCCGGCGGCACGACCGAGATCGCTCATTATCTCGCCAGCGAGTACCAGGCGCCGTTCGAGTTTTACTGGCGGCGGCACGAGAAAATGCACTGGACCGAAACGGCCGCACGTTCCTACGACGACCCCAAGATCAAGTTCGGCACCGACCCGTCCAAGGACACCGAACCCCAGATGGCGCGGCGGGCGTTTCTGACCTCGGAGGTCAGCATCGGCATCGACCTGTTCTTTGGCGGGGGCAGTTTCGATTTCGCGCAACAGGCCGGGGCGGGACGGCTCGTGGACACGGGCTTCGTGAAGGCGCACCCGGAGATTTTCAACGAAACGCCCGACGGCATCCCGCTGACCCTCGGCGGCGAGCCGTTCCGCGACAAGGACGGCGCGTGGATCGGCACGGTGCTCTCGGCCTTTGGCATCTGCTACAACGTCGATGGGATGCGGCGGGTGGCCGAGCGCGGCGCGCAACTCGTCGAGCCCGGACAAAAGAGCGACCCGCTCCAGGGCGACAACATGCTGCCGAGCCGCTGGGAAGACCTCGCCGATCCCGCGTGCTTCGCGCAGGTGGCGCTGGCTGACCCAAACCAGTCCGGGTCGGTCGCCAAGGCGTTCGAGATGATCATCCAGCAACAGATCCAGCAGCGTCTCGTGGAACCGCTGCGCATCTGGCACACCGAGCACGGCGACGATCCGCTCCTGCCGCCCGCGCAGCCCATCCTGGGAGTCGAGGGCAGCCGCAGCGCGACCGAGTTCAAAGGAAGGATCGAGCCTCCCACCGAGACCGTGGACGAGGCGAAGACCGCCGGTTGGGAAGAGGCGTTGCGAACCATCCAGCGCATGGGGGCCAACGCGCGTTATTTTACGGACGCGGCGACGAAAATCCCCATCGACGTGTCCGACGGCGACGCCGCCATCGGCATGGCGATTGATTTCTACGGGCGATTCGAGGGCGAGAGCAGCCGGGACCCGCTGACGGGTCGGGAGCGGATGCTTTATTTCAATCCGGTGGGCGGCACGAGCATCGGGGTCGATCCCATCGGCATGTTGCGCGGTGCGCCGCACCCGGAACTGGCGCGCGCATTCATGGAATACGTGCTGAGCGTGGACGGCCAGAAGCTCTGGAACTTCAAGGTCGGCACGCCCGGCGGACCGGAGAAGTACGCGCTGCGGCGGTCCCCGATCCGGCGGGAATTATACGCCCCCGAGTATGTGCAATATCGTTCCGACCCCGACGTGTATCCCTACGAGGACGCGAAGAGTTTCACGTATCACCCGGAGTGGACGGCGGCGCTGTTCAACCCGATCCGTTTCGTGGTGCGGGTGATGTGCATCGATCCGCACGACGAGGCGCGCCGGGCGTGGGGGGAGTTGATCGCGGCGCGCTTCCCGCCGGAGGCGATGCGGGCGTTCGAGGACGTGTCGGCGGTGTCGTACGCGGAGACAAAGGGCCAGATCGCCGAGACGCTGCGCGACCCGAACAAGATGGCCGAGGCGCGGCTGGCCGCCGAGTTGACGGAGCGTTTCCGCGCGCAGTACCGGCACGCGGGGGAACTGGCGCGGGCCGGTCAATGAGCGGCAGCGCGCTTGCCATCGGCCCGGATTTCCTGTTTGCTGGGGCTTCCTCCCGTTCCCCCTGCGATGGAAACCGTTCTCATCATCGAAGACGACGCGGCGCTCTCGCGCGGCCTGAAGGATAATTTTGCCTTCCAGGGCTACCACGTTCTCCAGGCCGCCGACGGCGAGCGCGGCCTGATCCTTGCCAACGACGCCCACCCGGACCTGATCGTCCTCGACCTCATGCTCCCGCGCATGAACGGCTACGAACTCTGCCGCCGCCTGCGCCGCGAGCGCAACGAGACGCCGATCCTCGTCCTCACCGCCAAGACGGAGGAATCCGACGTGGTGCTCGGCCTGGAACTCGGCGCGGACGATTACGTCAAAAAGCCGTTCAGCGTGCGCGAACTCCTCGCCCGCGCCGAAGCCCTCCTGCGCCGCCGCCGCCAGGGTGAACAGGCGCGCTGGACCTTTGGCGAATACACGCTCGACGTGACCGCGCGCAGCCTCACCCACGCCGGGCAGCCGGTGGAGGTGTCACCGAAGGAGTTCGCCCTGTTGCACTTCCTGCTCCAGCGCGCCGGGCAGGCGCTCAGCCGCGAGGAAATCCTCAACCGCGTCTGGGGCCACGACCGCAGCGTGACCCCACGCAGTATCGACCGTTTCGTGGCGACCTTGCGGCGCAAGATCGAGAAGGACCCGCACCACCCGGAGTTCATCCTGACGGCGCGGGAGTTCGGCTATAAATTCGAGCCGGGAGCGGTCTCGCCCGATTCGTCGCGCTCGACGGTTCCGTGAACGATCAGCGGACTCGTCGGCGCACTAACCCAACCTTGAGTCAGTCTACTTGCGTTTGCCTTTTGCCGGGCTGGCAGGCTTCGCCGGAGTCTTGGCTTTGGCCTTGGCCTTGACCGGAGCCTTGGCGGCCACTTTCGCGGCTGGCTTTTTCGATGCCTTGGCGGCAGGTTTCGCCGCTGGCTTCGCCGGGGACTTGGACTTGGTCTTGGCTGCGCCCGGGGTCACTGCCGACTTGATCGACTTGACCGTCGGCGCGGCTTTCGCCGCCACGGTTTTCAACGCGCCTTTGACCGCTTTCGCCGCCTTGACGGGCACCGCTGGCTTTCCCGCCGCTGAACGGGTTCCCGCAATCGCTCCGGCCACGCCGCCCACCGCCGCGCCCACCGGGCCGGCGATCATGCTGCCGACGACGGCACCCGCAACCGCGCCGGCGGCCGGCTTGGAGACGGGGACGTTGGTGGTTTCCGAAGAAGTGTTTGATGATTTTTTCTTTGCCATAAGGAAGTTACAGTGCCTCTGCAATTGTTTCCCTATCGCCTATCAGGCGGCGGATGGTTGTAAAGATTTCTCCCGCGGCGCGCGCCGATTTCATCGGACTGCTTTTGATCCTGACTGATTATTCGCGGTCGGGCAACCCTACTTTGGGAAAACCGGCGCTTCGTAGCCTTCCAGGGTTTCGCGGATTTCGTCGGCCAGCGAAAGGTCCTGATGCCGCGTCAGGTCGTTGGGCACGGCGACGACGTACAACCCGGCCGCCTTCGCCGCGCGCACGCCGGGCTCCGAATCCTCAAACGCGATGCTGCCCGTCGGCGGCAGCGCGATGCCGAGGTCTGAGAGCGCGGCGAGGTACACGTCCGGCGCGGGTTTGTGGCACGCCACCGTCTCGCGCGTCCGCACGGCCGAAAACCATCGCCGCAGTCCGAGCCGTGCGAGGCCGGGCAACACCCAGTCGGCGCTCGAATTGCTGGCGACGCCGAGGCGGTAGCCGAGCCGCGCGCCGTTTTCGAGCAACGCCCGGACACCGGGGAAGGGCGGCAGCGGCTGGACGAGTGCGAGCACGCGGCGCGTGAGTTGCGAGTCGTGGTCCGGCCAGTGGAAGCCGCGCCCGGTGAGTTTTTCGAGATGCGCGCGGGGATCGAAGCCGTTAACGTACCCGACCGCGCCGAGCCAGTCGGACACCGTCAGATGTTGCCCTTCCTTCTCATAAAATTCCCGCCACGCCTCGAACACGGCCGTCTCGGTGTCCAGCATGAGGCCGTCGAAATCCAGGATCAGAGCGCGGGGCGGCGGATTTTGCATCGATCCACCTTCCTCTGGACCTTTGCGTTTTGCATTTTGCATTTTGCTCTCGCCTCCGCTGCCCCCCTGCTGCCGGTCCCTCCGAACGGCGCTTACACGGGTGCTTACATCGACTTCGGCGAGACCGAGGACCACGTCACCCCCGAGGCGATCCGGGCGTTTGAAACCCTCGTCGGCAAGCATCAGGCCATCGTGGCGAGTTCGAGCTTCTGGGGGCGGGGCGGTTTTCCGACGGAGAACGCGCGCATCATCACCGACTACGGCGCGGTGCCGCTCATCTACTGGTCACCGTGGGGGCCGCCATACGAACAGGGCTCGCACGTCGATCCCGGCCCGTGGAGTCTGCGGCACATCGTCGCGGGCGATTGCGACGCGTACATCGACAAATGGGCGGCGGCCGCGCGCGACTTCGGCCAGCCGCTGCTGGTGTCCTTCGCCTGCGAACCGAACTCCGACTGGTTTCCTTGGAGCGGCCTCGACAACGGTGGCGCGAAGGGTGGCCCGGATTTGTACAAGCGCGCCTACCGCCACGCCGTGGACCGCGTGCGCGCGGCGGGAGCGACGAACGTCGCGTGGGTGTTCCACGCCAACAGCAGTTCGCACCCCGACCGCCCGTGGAACGCACTGGCGGAATATTACCCCGGGGCGGATTACGTCGATTGGCTGGGGATGAGCGTTTACGGCCAACTGACGCCGGGCCGGGACAGTTGGGACGAGTGGAACGAGGCGATGGACGCGGCGTACAAACGCCTTTGCGCGGTCGATCCCGACAAACCGGTGATGCTGGCGGAATGGGGCGTCGGCGAGTTCCCCGAGGGCGGGAGCAAGGCGGAGTGGATCCGGGATGCGTTCTCCGGGATGAACGGCGGCAAGTATCCGCGTATCAAGGCCGCCGTGTTCTGGCACGAACGCTGGCAGAACAAGGACGAAAGCTGGAGCAACCTGCGCGTGCAATCGTCGCCCGGCGCGCTGAAGGCGTACCGGCAGGGCGTGGCGAACGCGTCATGGCTCGACCGGCCGCTGGAGACACCGCATTGAGGGACGGTGTTGCGTGGAAGGAACGTGTTAAATTAACACAGAGGACACAGAGAGCCACAGAGACCGGAGGAGGTCGGAAAGCAGAAGGGGAAGAATGGATGAAGAAAGAAGACGAATTGTATCTTCAGCCGCTCTCTGAGGCACCTCGGTGCCCCAGTCCGGTTTTCCTTCTTCCCTCCTCCGGCCTCTGTGCTCCTCTGTGTCCTCTGTGTTAAATCAACACGTCCCTTCCACGACACGCGCCCCCGTCGGCATCACCCTCCTCCCCACGCTTGAAACCTCGCGCCGCCGGGGTAGCTTGAACCCATGCCTACCAGTTCCCCGACCTCGGCCGCCTTCGACTACAAACTCCAGATGCTATCGGCGCTCCACCCGGAGCGGTTCGCCCCTTTCTTCGATAACCTGCCCGTCGATCCGTACATCAAGGGCACCTTCCGCCGCCGCCGCTTCTCGCGCTTCACCGGCACGCCGGAAAACCTCCACCGGCTGGAGCACAAATATTTCGTCCAGAGCAGCGCGGTCAACCAACTCGCCGGCGGCATCAAGCGCGATTTCCCCGAGCTGGAGGAGGCCCTGACGGAGACCCCCGAGTTCCAGACGATTGTCGCCTCGTTCGTCGATTTCTCCAAGATCGACCCGATGGTCACGGAGATGGGCGTGCACCAGATCCGCGTGATCGCCAGCAAGACCGAACAGGGTGAGCCCGCACCCGAGGGTATTCACAAGGACGGGTTCGATTACGTCGGCATCTTTTGCATCAACCGCGACGGCATCTCGGGCGGCGAGACGCATCTCTACCGCGAAAAGGAGCAGCCGCCGATTTTCGACAAGGTGCTCCAACCGGGCGAGTTCGTGATGGTCAACGACCGCACGCTCTACCATTACGCCAGTTCCGTGGCACCGACCGGCGACGCTGACGGCGTGCGCGACGTGTTCGTCATCACCGCGTAAGGGAAAACCGAACGCCCGATGACCTCCCCGGCCCCGGCCGACGTGCTCCCCGTTCCGCACGGGGAATTGCGCGCGCTTTTTCCCTCGTTGTCCCAACAGATCGACGGCCGCGACGCCGTGTTCCTCGACGGTCCCGGCGGCACGCAGGTGCCGTTGAGTGTCATGCAGGCGATGTCGGCTTACCTGAGCCGTGACAACGCGAACACCGGCGGAGCATTCGTCACCAGCCAGCGCACCGACCAGGCCGTTGCCGCCGCCCGTGCGGAAACGGCCGGTTTCCTCCACGCCGCGCGCCCGGAGGAAATCGTCTTCGGACAAAACAGCACCAGTCTGTGGTTC
>CAZZYS010000246.1:0-6796 GCA_964658285.1 uncultured Verrucomicrobiota bacterium | reverse complement strand
ATGGCGGTCAGGATGGTGGCATCGGTAAACCGTTGCGGCGGCCGCGTCTTCTTTCTCCTTCTTCGCGGCGGCGAGTGCGTCCTTCTTGTCCTTTTGCGCGGTCGAGAGCGAATCGACCGCGGATTTCAGTTCCTTCTGCGTCTTGGCGAGCTTCGTCTTGAGATCGGCGATGGTCTTGTCGAGCGCCGATGCGTCCGCGACGGGGGCGGGCTGGATGAACGTACTCCCGACCGGACCCAGGTTGTCGGGCGCGGGCAGATCGTCCGCGTCGGTCGGCACGCCGGGGCGAGCCGACATCCCCGGCGCGGGCGTGGCGGCTTGCAGCGAGCCTTTCTCTTCCAGTCGGCGAATGGTTTCCGTCGTGTTGCGCAGGCGATAACGGACGATCAGCGACTGCCAGTTCGGATTCGTCTGGATGAGTTGTTCGAGCAGGCTGGCGGCGAAACGATACTTGGACAGGGCAGGACCGCGTTTGCCTTCCGCTTCCAGTTTCTCGGCCTGTTGGACGGAAGTGTACGCCTTGAGGAACACCTCGGAGGGATCGCTGGTGTTCACGCTGTCCTGCTGCGTCGCGCGCGGGTCCGCGTTTTGCGCGGTTGCCACCGGACCGAGCGGCAGCAAAACCGCGACGCCCGCCAAAGCGCAGGCACCGGCCCACGGGTGCCGGGGGAACTTCGGGAAAAACCGCCGCGACGCCATCGCAGCGCGCAGGAAACGAGGGATGTTCATGACAGGAAACAAAGAGACCGCAGGAGAGGGGGGATTACCGGCGCGTCAATAGGGGAAACGCCGTTGAACGAGACAAATTTATACCATATGGCCGACCGGTTGACAGTCTAAACTGCGTGTCTTACACTAGGGCTCGAAGATTGTCCTCTGGAGGATTTCTCACCGTCCTGCGTGCAAAGCGTCCTGGATAGCCCCGTTCTCGTCCTCAACCGGCTGTGGCAAGCCGTCAACATTTGCAGCGCGCGCCGTGCGTTCAATCTCCTCTACGAGGGGCACGCCCAGGTGGTCGCGGCTGAAGACGGTGAGCGCAACTTTCTGACGCACGATTTCCAGAGTTGGCGCGACCTGTCGGAGCGTTCACCCGAACCGGTGATGATCCACGGCGTGTCTCTGAAAATCAGGGTGCCCCGCATCATCGTGCTGATGCTTTTCGACCGTCTGCCCAAGAAAGAGGTCAAGTTTACCCGCCACAATATCTTCGAGCGGGACCACAATACCTGCCAATACTGCGGGAAAATTTTCGACCGCAACGACCTGAATCTGGACCACGTCCTCCCGCGCGACAAAGGCGGCCTGATGACGTGGGAAAATGTCGTCTGCTCGTGCATTCGCTGCAACACCCGCAAGGGCAACAAGCTGCCGCACGAGGTCAACATGGCACTCATCCGCAAGCCCAAGCGGCCGAAGTGGCGGCCATTCATCCACCTGACCTGGGGTGGGCCGCACGACGAAAGCTGGCGGCACTTCGTCGATGTCGCCTACTGGAACGTGGAACTGGGCGACTGACCGCTTGGCCACGTCTCCGTACCAACGGTGCGATCCGGTTCAGCGACCGCCGGAGTGCGTTGATGGTTCCGTGGGCGGAATGCTGACGCTTGTGCCGACCGCCCTGGACAATCCCCCGCCCAACAGAGGCAGAGGGTAAACACCCAGAACAAAGATCGCCACGACCAACGCGATGATGGTGGCCCTGGTCACGATCCCGACCGGGATCGCCGTGGCCGGCTCCTGCCCGGTGGCGGCTGATTGGAAGTACATCGCGCGCACCACACGGAGGTAATAATAAAATCCGCAACCGACGGTCACGACTCCGATGACGGCCAGAAGGTACTGCTTCTGCGCGAGCGCCACCGTGAACACGAGCAACTTGCCGAGGAACCCGGCAGTGAACGGCAAACCGGCCAGCGACGCCATCGAAACCAGCATCGCAAAGGCAAGGAACGGCGAGCGTTTCGCCAAGCCGTTGAAATCCGCGATGTCGTCACCGGTCGAGTGGTTGGCGACCACGATCATCACCATGAACGCCAACAACGTCATCGGGAGGTAGGCCGCCAAATAAACCGAGATCGCCTCACCGGGCAGCACGCCGTTGGAGCCTCCCGCCGACGGAGTGAACGTCGCGGCGCTGGCCACGGCAATCAAGAGGTAGCCGGCGTGCGCGATGCTCGAATAGGCGAGCAAACGCTTGAGGTTGTTCTGCGGCAGGGCGGCGAGGTTGCCGTAGATCAAGGTGGCGGCAGCGAGTACAACGAGCAGGGTGCCCATCCTGCCGGAGATCGCCGGGGCGCTGAAAAACGTCTCCAGAATCCGCATGAAGACGACAAAACCCGCCGCCTTGGAACCGACCGAGAGGAAGGCTGCCACCGGCGTCGGCGCGCCCTGGTAAACGTCGGGCACCCAGATTTGGAACGGCACGGCGGCGACCTTGAATCCGAGCGCAATCGTCAGCAGAAAGAACGCGAACATCACCGGCGCGATGCTCGCCGTCGTCCCGGCGGGATACATCTTCGCCAGGGCCGCGGAAACAGCGGCGAGATTCGTCTGGCCCGTGATCCCAAAAATCCAGGTGATGCCGTAAACAAAAAAGCCGGTCGAAAGCGCGCCGAGGATCAGGTATTTCACGCCTGCCTCAAGCGAGGCGGCGTTGCGCCGGGTGTAACTGACGAGCACGTAGAAAGAGATGGTGACGAGTTCGAGCGAGACAAAGATCATCACGAAATCGACCGCCGAAGCCATCCACATCAACCCGGCACAGGTCAGCACCGGCAAGGCGAGAAACTCCCCGAGACCACCGTTCTCGTTTGCCCCGGGGGTGAATTTGCGCACGACTCCGAGGTAATCCACCGACATGACCAGGACGATGGCCGTCGTCAGGAGGGCGAATCGCTTGAAGAAAAGCGCCGGGGCATCCAGGCTGTAAAATGATTGGTACGACGATTGCAGATCGGTGTTGGAAAATGTCTCCGTGACCGGACTCGCGGCAAAACTCGCCGCCAGGACAACCAGCAAGCCCGCGATGCCCGTCCACGCGAGGTAGCGTTTGTCCCCGCCGATGAACATCTCGCAAAGCAGCAGCAGGAGACCCAGGCCGAGGACCGCGGCTTCCAGGATGTACGGAGGCAAATGCATAAAAAATGGGAACAACGCGTCAGCCGCCGCCGTGGGGGACTCAGCCGTGAGAAACAGACCCGGCGGCAGGCAAGGAAGTGACTGGCGGTTGGGGCTGCGCGACCGTCGAGGCATGGCCGCCCGTTTCAACGGGCAGCAGGTAGTTGATCGAGGGCTTCACCGATTCGAGCAGGATGTCCGGCCGGAATCCGACCACGACCAGACCGACGATCAACAGCGCCAACGCCGCCCGCCGTCCGCCGACGAGATCGGCAAACGCGCCCGCGGGGGCGGCCGGGATGTTCTCTTCCGAAACCCGCGCAGCGCCGAGAAATACCCGCCGGAATGCCCGCAGCATGTACACGGCGGACATCACCACGCCCCACAGGCCGATGACCGTGACGATCTGGTGGCGGTCGAAAATTTTGATGACGCTGTCGCCCGCGCCTTTCGCCAAATGCGCTTCCGCCGAAAACGCGCCGAAAAACACCATGACCTCCGACGCGAAATTCGCAAAACCAGGCAGGCCAATCGACGCGAACAGGCCGAGTCCGAAGGCCAGCGCGAGATACGGCATCGACCGCGCGAGTCCGCCGAGTTCGTCCATGCGCAGGGTCCCGGTGCGGGTGCGCAGCTCACCCGCGACCGCGAAAAGCAGGGCGATGGAAAGTCCGTGCGCGAACATCAGGGTCGCCGCGCCGGTGAGGCCGATGACGTTCAGACTGGAGATGCCCAGAAAGATGTAGCCCATGTGCATCACGCTCGAATAACCCAACATCAGGTCGAGACGCTTCTGCGCGATAGTCACCAACCCGACGTAGAGAATGTTCCCCGCCAGCAGGACCAGGAGCAAGTTCATCCAATGGTGCATCCCTTCGGGCAGGAGCGGCACCGCGATGCGGATCAGACCGTAGAGGCCGAACTTCTTTAACACCCCGGCGTGCAGCATCGTGGCGGGCGTCGGCGCGGCGGCGTAGGCGGAAGGTGCCCACGTATGGAAGGGGAACAGAGAAATCAGCGTCCCGAAACCAATCAGCAACAGCGGGAATACCCAATTCTGGGTCGAGGCGGTGAGCGGATGATCGAGCGCGGCCAGCTTCGTGAGATCAAAGGTGCGGTCCGCCACCGGCAGGTTCACGTACAATCCGAGCAGGCCGAGCAGCAAAACGAAACTGCCCACCGCGAGATAGATCGTGATTTTCCAGGCTGCGGCGACCCGATCCTCGCCATGCCCCCAGATGCCGATCAGGAGGAACGTCGGGATCAGCGCCAGTTCGTGGAACGCATAGAAAAAGAAGAGATCGAACGAAACGAAAGCTCCGATGCAACCCGCCGAGATGAACAGCAGGCAGGCGTAGAAGCCATTCGCGCCAGGATCGTGTTCCATCTTCGGCGCGACCCACACGGCGCTCAGCGTGACGATGCTGGTCAGTAGCACCATCATCAGACTCAGGCCGTCAAGACCGACGAGGAATTTCAGGTCCAACGCCGGAACCACCTGGAACATCGTGTAGTGAAACGGCAGGCTGTAACTTGCGCCCAGCAGCACCGTCACGATCAGGTTGACCCATGCCGCCACCATCGACGTGCGGCGTGCCGGCGCGCCGAACAGCACCGCCAACGCGGCCCCCAGGGGCACGAGCAAAACCAGCGGCATCAGGCTCTCGCTGATCGTCATTATTTGCGTCTCGTGTGGCATAGGGAAAGCGTTCGTCGCAAGCCAGACCTCAGGACACGATGGCCAGATAAACCAGCGCCACCACCCCGAGTCCGAAAAAGATCGCGTACGCCTGCAAATTACCCACCTGGAGGAAGCGCAGCACGAACCCCGTGCCCCATGTCGCCCCACTCAGGCCGCGCACGCCGAGGCCGTCGATGATCCAACGGTCAAACCACGCGCAGACCGTGGCGAGCGTATCCTGCGTCCGCCACACCAGGGCCGCGTAAAACTCGTCCACGTAGAATTTCCGCCGCAGCACGGTGATGTGCAGCGGATCGCTCGTCCGGCCACGGTACAGCAGGAAGCCGCAAACCAATCCGAGCAGGAAGGCGGCGATTGCCAGACTTGGCACAAGTGCCAGTAACAAACCGTGCGGGTGTTCGCTGCCAGCCGTCGGTTCCGTCTGGTGCAACACTGGACCCGCGACAAAATGATACCCGGCGAAGATCGACGGCACCGCGAGGATCGCCAGCGGCCAGGACATGGCGGCCGGCACCTCGTGGGCGTGGGCGACCGCGGCGGATTTCGTCTGGTTGAGAAAGACGACGATGAACAGCCGCGTCATGTAAAACGCCGTCAGGAATGCCGTGAACAATCCCAGCAAACAGATGGCCGTGTGCTTCCCCGCCATCGCCGAGATGATCTCGTCCTTGCTGAAAAATCCGCTGAAAAACGGACACCCCATTAACGCCAGCGTGCCGATGAGAAAAGTCCAGAACGTCACGGGCATCTTCGTGCGCAACCCGCCCATCTTCCAGATGTCCTGCTCGTGGTGCATCGCATGGATGACCGCTCCCGCACCGAGGAACAGCAGCGCCTTGAAGAACGCGTGTGTGAACAGGTGGAACATCGCGGCATCCCCCGCCGAGCAGCCGACCGCGCAGATCATGTAACCGAGCTGCGAGAGCGTCGAATACGCCAGGATGCGTTTGATGTCGCTTTGCTGGGTGGCGATCAGCGCGGCGAACACGGCCGTGATGATCCCGACCCAGGCGATGACCTCGCATGCCTGAGGCACGAGTGCGAGCAGGAACGTGATGCGCACGAGCAGGTACACACCCGCCGCCACCATCGTCGCGGCGTGGATCAACGCCGACACCGGCGTCGGACCTTCCATCGCGTCCGGCAGCCAGACGTGCAGCGGCACCTGCGCCGACTTCCCCATTGGCCCGCAAAAAACAAAGAGCGTGGCAACCGTCAGGTACGGCAAGGCCGAGCTGAGCCCGTCCGGCGACACGTCGCGCGCCAGGCTAAGAGCGGACTCGATGTCGTGGAAATTCACGGACCCGGTGAATTGCCACAGCATCAGGATGCCGATCATGAAGCCGAAGTCGCCGATCCGGTTGACCAGGAACGCCTTGTTCGCCGCGTTCGCCGCCGCGGGACGTTCGTACCAGTGGCCGATGAGCAGATAACTGCTCACACCGACCAGTTCCCAGAAGATGAACATCATGATGAAATTGTCGGCCATGACGATGCCCAGCATCGAGAACATGAACAGCGACAACCCACCGAAGTACCGCGCCATGTCGCGGTCTTCGTGCATGTACCCGAGCGAATATACGTGCACGAGCAGACCCACGAATGTCACGATGAACAGCATCGGCCGACTGAGCGCGTCGATGGTCAGACCGAAGTCGATTTGCAGGTAAGGGCTGAAATCGATCCAGGCAAAATGAGTATGATCCGGGCGCCCGCCGGCCAGCAGCGCGCAGCTACAAACAAAGGCCACCGTCACCGCCGCCACCGACAGGTAGGCGCTCACGTTCCGCGCCCCGCGCGTCACGAGGAGGATCAGCAGCGCCGCCACCAGCGGACTGAAGAGGATGAGCCAGGGAAAGAAATGCATGGGAACCGGAGGACTTGAAAAAACAGCCGGGAGCGCCGGTTAAAACTGCAACTTATTGATGTCGTTGACCTGCACGGTCTGCTTCGCGCGGTAGAGCGCCACGATGATCG
>CAZZYS010000245.1:0-6818 GCA_964658285.1 uncultured Verrucomicrobiota bacterium | reverse complement strand
GGCACCGTCGGCAGCCCGGACTGCGGCGACATGCTGCGGATGTGGGTCAAATTCAAGGACCAGGATGGCAAAAAGGTCATCGACCGCGCGACGTTCCAGACCTTCGGCTGCCAGACCGCCATCGCCGTGGCCAGCGTCGCCACGGAGTTGATCGCGGGCAAGACGGTGGACGAGGCGCTCTCGCTTTCCGGTGAAGAACTCGCCGCCCCCCTTGGTGCCTTGCCGCCGATGAAAATCCATTGTGCCCAACTCGTGGAAGGCGCGTTGCGCTCCGCCCTCGTGCCGACGGCGGCGACGATCCCGGTCAGCGGCACGAACCCGCCCGCCGCCACGTCCGCACCGGCCCCGACGTTGTACGATTCCCTGACCGGCCAGGGGGCCGCCGGACGCAAGGTGAAGGTCGTGCTCATGGACAAGCCGGCCGCCCAGAGCCAAGTCTGACGCCACTCGCAGTACCCCCAATTTTTCCCAATGCACGAGAACTCCGAAATCACCCTTTCACGCGACGTGGAGGCGATCCAGATCCCGAGCGGCAACGTCATCACGTTGCCCGCCGGCATGACGGTGGTCATCACCCAATCGCTTGGCGGCAGCTACACCGTGGCCTCGCCGACGGGATTGTCGCGGATCACCGAAGACAACGCCGACGCCCTCGGCCTGACCGCCGACGGCAAGCCGCAGGAGATCGCCTTCACCGATGCCGATCTCGACCCCGCCAAACAGGAAAAAGCGGCGTGGGACAAGCTCAAGACGTGTTTCGACCCGGAGATTCCGGTCAACATCGTCGATCTCGGGTTGGTGTACGGCTGCGAGGTCCTGCCCAACGAGACGGCCGGCAAGGGCAGCAAAATCCATGTGCAGATGACCCTCACCGCGCCCGGTTGCGGCATGGGTCCGAGCATTGCCGCCGACGCCGAGAGCAAGCTGCGGATGATCCCGGGTGTCGCAGAGGCGGAAGTCGCGCTCGTCTGGGACCCGCCGTGGAACCAGCACATGATCACCGAAACAGGCAAGATGAAGCTGGGCATCCTTTGATGGTGCCACGCGACCGGGATGAATTTCCCGGTTGCCATCCGCCGAGAATCTGACACCTTACGAATCCTTTTCAGTCCAGCCCCTTACCCGTTTTCCGTCATGTCCCAGCATCGCAGCCTCAAAGGCGCTTCCAAGATCACCGTCAAGCGCAACGTCCTCAAACGGTTCGAGCGGGTGGAGTTGATGAAAAAGCGCGGCGTCTTCAAGTCGGATTCCAAGGTCATCGGCCTGCCGAAGACCAAGCCGGACGCCTGAGGCCGTGCGCCTCAACCGTTATCTCGCTTCCGCCGGGTTGGGTTCGCGCCGGGCGTGCGAAGCGATCATTACGGCGGGCCGGGTTGCGATCAACGGTCACGTCGTCAAGGTGCTGGCGACGACGGTGACCCCCACCGACGCCGTCCGCGTGGACGGACGGCCCGTGGACGTGGAGCGGCCGGTGTACGTCATGCTCAACAAGCCGGCGGGTTTCCTGTCGTCCCGGACCGACCCGGAACAGCGCGACACGGTGTTCGACTTGCTGCCGGCGGATTTTCCGCGCGTGTTCCACGTCGGGCGGCTCGACCGGGACAGCGAGGGTCTGCTGCTGCTGACCAACGACGGCGACTTTTCCCTCAAGCTCACGCACCCGCGTTACAAGGTCGAAAAGGAATACGAGGTGATCCTCGACCGGCCTTTTGACATGGCGCTGGCCGAGAAATTGTTGACGGGAGTGTTCATCGCGGTCGATCCGCCGCAGCCCGGCGCGCCTCCGGAACGCGTGCGGGCCCGGGCCGAAGCCGTGCACCGGCTGGCACCGAACAAGATGAAGGTGATCCTGCGGCAGGGGTTGAAGCGGCAAATTCGCCTGATGTTCCTGGCCGTCGGCTACGAGGTGCAGCGGCTCACGCGCGTGCGCATGGGCAATCTGAAGCTCGGCAAGCTGCGTCTCGGCGAGTGGCGGTATCTCGAAGAACGCGAGGTGGCGGCGTTGACCGGACCGGAGACTGGCAGGCAAAGGAAATAGTCTCTCCGTAACGCGAGTGGCATCGCGCGGTCCGGGCACCATCGGCCGGGCGGACGGACGAGGCGATAGATTACCCTCCATCGGAACCACTTGCTTTTATGACGAAGAAATTTCTGATCGGCCTCCTCCTGGCGTGTGTTCATCACCTGCCTGCCAAGGAGGTCGAAGTGGCTAAACGTGGGAACGACGCCAACGACGGCTCGACCGACAAACCCTTCCTCACGATTTCGGCGGCGGCGGCCATCGCCCAACCGGGTGACACCATTACCGTTCACGCGGGCGTCTACCGCGAACGCATCAACCCTCCTCGCGGGGGCGAGTCGGACGGCAAACGCATCACCTACCGCGCCGCGCCGGGCGAAACGGTCGAGGTCGCGGGCTCGGAGCCCGTCCGCAATTGGACCAGGGTGGAAGGCGACGTGTGGAAGGTTTCGCTGCCGAACACTCTCTTCGGAAAGTTCAATCCCTACAGCGACCTGATCCACGGTGACTGGTTCAAACCGAAAGGCCGCCAACATCACACGGGCGCGGTTTACCTCGACGGTGCGTGGCTTTCCGAAGCCGCGAAACTCGAAGACCTGCTTGGTCCCGGCGGCAAGGTCGGCTGGTTCGGCCAGGTCGATGCGACGCAGACCACCCTCTGGGCGCGGTTCCCGGGGATCGATCCGAATGCGCACCGGACGGAAATCAATGTGCGCCAGAGCGTGTTCTACCCTGGCCAGCCGGGTCGGAACTTCATCACGGTACGCGGTTTTACGTTGCGCGATGCGGCCACCCCTTGGGCACCCCCGACCGCCGAACAGATCGGCCTGATCGGAACGAATTGGAGCAAGGGCTGGATCATCGAGGACAACACGATCACCCACTCGGCGTGTTCGGGCGTCACCCTCGGCAAGTACGGTGACAAATACGACAACACGGCCGAATCGGCCGAAGGCTACGTCAAAACCGTCCAGCGGGCGCTGGAAGAGGGCGGCTGGTCGCGGGACCGGGTCGGCAGCCACGTCGTGCGCCGCAATACCATCTCCTATTGCGAGCAGACGGGCATTTGCGGAAGCTTGGGCGGGATTTTTAGTGAGATCGTCGACAACGACATCCATGACATCCATGTGCGCGAGCTTTTCACCGGCGCGGAGATGGCAGGGATCAAGTTGCACGGTGCCATCGACGTGCTCATCCAGGGCAACCGCATCCACCACACCTACCGGGGGATGTAGATGGACTGGATGGCGCAAGGCACCCGCATCACCCGCAACCTGTGCTACGACAACCGCGAACAGGACCTGTACGCGGAGGTAAACCACGGTCCGTTCCTCGTGGACAACAACCTTTTCCTCTCCCGGGAGAACCTGTGGGATATGTCCGAAGGCGGCGCGTACGCGCAGAACCTTTTCGGCGGCCTGATCCGCTGGCAACCGGACCGCCAACGGGCTACTCCCTTCCTGCGGCCGCATTCGACCGCCCTCGCCGGTTTGGCCAAAATCATGGACACCGACAACCGGTTTCACAACAACCTCTTCGTGCGGCCCGCGTCCGCCGGCGCGGGAGTGTACGGACTGGGGGTTTATGACGCCGCCCAGCGTCCGCTGCAAACCGGCGGCAACCTGTAGGAGGGTGGTGCGAAAGCGTACGTGAACGAGAAAGGCGCGGTGACCGTCCCGAACTTCGATCCAGCCCCGAAGATCGTGCAGGACGGGGCAGGCGTTCGCCTCTCGATGACGGTCGATGAAGTCATGGCCTCGGCCGGGCGTCCGCTGGTCACCACGGCCGGGTTGGGCAAAACGGACCGGTCGCAGTCCTCCTACGAGAACCCGGACGGCTCTCCGCTGACCGTGGATCGGGATTATTTCGGCCTGCCGCGTGATGCAAAGGGCACCCGCGCCGGTCCGTTCTCGACCCTGCGACCCGGCAACTCGGGTCTGACGATCTGGCCGAACGCCTCCGCCAAGCAAAGCACATCCCAGCAGACACCGTGAGCGAGCGGTCCAAGCCTTGCGGCCTCGTCTGAGTTTCTCGGACTCCGCCAGCGCGAGTCGGATCAACGCGTCCGGGTGGTCCGCGTCAATGCGGCTGGCTCACACGGAGATCATCCCGCTTTTCTTTGCCTTCCGGCCCGTTTCTTCTACCTTGCCCGTGCGTGAGCACCTTGCGCCTTTTCCGCCTGCTGCTCTGGGTGCATTGGCGCAGCCTCCTCGCGCGTGTACGTGGGTTGCGTCGGCGTTCGCCGCTGCTGCCGCTGTTGCTGGTCAGCTTCGTCCTGGGTTACCTGCTGCTGGGTTACTTCCTTTTCCACAAGGGGCTGGATTTCCTCTTCGCGTTCCCGGCGGTCGGCGCGCTGCTGGCCCATCGCATTCTGTTCCTGATCTTCGGGTTCTTTTTCGTCATGCTGACGTTCTCGAATCTCATCATCGGCTACAGCACGCTCTTCAAAAACCGCGAAACGAACTGGTTCCTCACACTGCCCATCCGGCACGCGGACATCTACCGCTGGAAATTCCTCGAATGCCTCGTCGTTTCCTCGTGGGCGCTGATGTTCCTGTCCGCGCCGATGATGATCGCCTTCGGGCGGGTGCAGGAGGTCAGCGCGTCGTTCTACTTCGAGATCGCGCTCATCTATCTGCCGTTCATCGCCATCCCGGCGGTGTTGGGTTCCGTGCTGGCGATGGTCATCGTGGCCCTGCTGTCCAAATCCTGGGCGAAAAAAGCCGTCGTCATCGCCTCGGTCGTGGGCATTGCGTTGGTGGCTTTTTTCGTGCGCCCGGCCAACGCCGACAACGTCAACGACCTGTCCGAAATCCGCATCTTCAACCAACTCCTGAGCCATACCCGCTTCAGTCTCAATCCCTTCCTGCCCAGTGCGTGGATGGCGCAGGCGGTGTTTTCGTGGAGCGGAGGTCTCGGGCGGGAGGGCGGCTTCTTCTTTTGCCTGCTGCTGAGCAACGCGCTCATGGGCGTCCTGCTGGGCTACGAGGTAGCGAGCCGGTTTTTCTACGACAGTTGGACGCGCGCCTTCGGTCATCGTTCCGAGAGGAGCCAGCATCGCTCGGACGCCCGCCGGCAGGCGCGCCTGCGCCGGGGTTTCCTGGAAACGGTCCTCGCGCTTCGTCCCGTCGCCGCGTTCGTCAGCCGCCCGGTGAGCGCGCTGGTGCTCAAGGACACGCGCGTTTTCTGGCGCGATCCGGCGCAGTGGACGCAGGTCATGATTTTCTTCGGCCTGCTGACCATCTACGTGCTCAACCTGCGCAACGTCGCCTACGACCTCCAGAGCAAATTCTGGGGCACGATGATCTCCTACCTGAACCTCACGGCGTGCGCGCTGACGCTGTCCACGCTGACCACGCGCTTCGTTTTCCCGCAGTTCAGCCTGGAGGGGCGGCGGCTGTGGATTCTCGGGCTCGCGCCGTTGGGACTGGGCCGGGTGCTGATGCAAAAGTTCTGGTCGGCCTGCCTCGCCGCGACGGCCGTGACCGTCGGCCTCATGGTCGCCTCCAGCGTGATCCTCCGGCTCGAATGGCTCAAGATCGTTTATTTCGCCGCCGCCATCGCGCTGATGAGCAGCGCGTTGTGCGGGCTCGCGGTGGGATTGGGCGCGCTGTTTCCCAATTTCAAGGAAGATAATCCGTCGAAGATCGTCAGCGGGTTCGGCGGCACGCTTTGTCTGGTGGCGAGTTTTCTTTATATCGTCTTGTTCATCGCGCTGCTGGCGTTTCCGGCGAGCCTGCCCTTCACGTGGCCGACGATGACCGACGGCCTGCGGTGGACGGTGGAGACGGGATTCGTCGGGCTGGCGCTGGCGCTGAGTGCGACGGCGTCGATCCTGCCGCTCGCGTTGGGATGGCGGCGGCTGCGCACGATGGAATTTTAATCCGAAAATTCCGCGTGATGCGGCTTGCGGAAGCGGCGGGTTCCAGCCTTT
Organism: uncultured Verrucomicrobiota bacterium; assembly: GCA_964658285.1. Classification (GTDB taxonomy): domain Bacteria; phylum Verrucomicrobiota; class Verrucomicrobiia; order Chthoniobacterales; family SZAS-18; genus CAHJWO01. The sequence goes on along the minus strand of CAZZYS010000245.1, from coordinate 864 downwards.
ATAGAAAGATGGCAGAACGTTACGGCCGCCCCATCGATCCCCAACCCCCGGTCCCCGCCACCGCGACGGCCTACGAACCGCCCGACGAGGAGGAAATCGTCCCCGTGCCCGCCGCCGTTCCCGTGAAGGCACGCCAGCCGGTCGCCAGTGACGAGCGCATCGGCAACGAGGTGCAAAAAGCTCAGGAACAGCTTCTTACGCTCCGCCGTCAACAGGAGCAGATCGAACGCCAGAAGCGCGAACTCGAAGAACTCAGCCGCCGCCAGGAAGAACTGGAGCAGGGGCGCACGGAGATGATCGAAAAGCTCTCCCGCGCGCTCGTGGCCGTCGAGCGGCAGACGGGCGAAGCGCAGAAGCGCGTCGAGCAACTCCACAGCACCAACGAGGCCTTCGGCGGCCACCTCGCGGCGCTCGAATCCATCAACCCCAAAGGCTGGGCCAGCGCGGACCTCCAGCGTGAACTCAGCCGCGCCCTGGGCATGGTCGATCACGCCCGCACGGACTACAACCAGCAGAAGGCGCGTTTCGCCGCCGACGCTTCCAAGGACAACGGCGCGGCCGAGGGCAGTTCGTCGGGCGAGACGAGCAGCTACGCGGCGATGTTCGGGGAGGCGAGTGACCGTGGTTTCTCTTACTGGCTGAAGGCCGGCGTGGCCTTCACGCTGCCGCTTCTCGTGCTGGGTTTTCTGATGTTGATGGTGTTGTGTTATCTCGCGCTGAGCGGGGGAGCGGTCGGCACTCATTGAGCGGAGCGGTTTGTTTTTCGTTCGCTGGCTATTGCCGTCGTTTTTTCGCTTCGCCATGCCTATTCCCCGCAAGCCGAAAGGCAAACCCGGCAAGAACGTGGCTCTGACCGCGCTCGAT
>CAZZYS010000244.1:0-6863 GCA_964658285.1 uncultured Verrucomicrobiota bacterium | reverse complement strand
TGCCCCAGGCTCGTATGAAGCCGCGCCGTTGGCGCGCCGGAGATCATCCGGTCACAACCAAAGCAAATGCCCTAAAATCTTACGCTCCTGCCGGGGCTGCGGCGACCTCCCGCACAAAAGCGCCTCAGCTTGATCGCCGCAGGAGCCGCATGAGTTCGCGGCCCTCCCGTCCCTTGTAAGTTCGGGCCGGGACCCATTCCTCCAACAGATCGAAAGACCCCGCGAACAGGTCGTCGAGTTCCTCCACAGAGGCACCGAACGGCGGCCCGCCCTCCGGTGGCTTAGGCTCGCCCTCCTTCCAGGGGTTCAGATAAAAAATCGCCAGGACCCGGCCGCCCGGCCGCAACGCCCGGGCGACGGCGCGGACGTATTCCGGCCGGCGCGCGGGATCAATCGCGCAAAAACAGGTGTGCTCGAACACCCAGTCAAAACGCCCGCCAAACTCCGGCGGCAGGTCGAACAAATCGCCCGCCCGGTAGGTCTCGTGGCCGACCGGCGGCTGGCGGCGGGCCTGCTCCAGCGCGGCCGGGGAAATGTCCAGGCCGCAAACCGCCGACGCATGACCGGCGGAGGCGATGGCGCGCACGTCGTGCCCCAGGCCGCAGCCGGGCACGAGCACCTTGCCCGCCAGACGGTGCCCGGGCGTTTCGAGCCACTCCAGCAGCGGCGGGGCGGGCGCACCCTTGTCCCAGGGCGTTTCGCCGGTGCGGTAACAGGAATTCCAGTCGGTGGGCATGACAGGTCGGCGTCGTCCGACGACAGTCCGCCGTCCCGGCGCTTCAATCCAGTCCCAACAACAGTCCATTGCGGTCGAAGGGCGAGGGCGGCGGGGTGGCCGCCGGTTCGAGGTTGCCGCCCGACGACGATGCCCCGGGGGCGGGCGGGGCGGCGGGACTTTGCTTCGCCGGATGCCGCATCGTGCCGGGCGCATTCTTGCCGGCGGGCGACGGCGCGGCCTGCCCGACGACGGGAATCACGTCCCGGCCCGGCGCGGACGGCAACGGATCGGACGCCGCCGCGACCAGCCGCGGGTCGGGCAGCGCCACCGACGGCCGTGTTCCAGCCGTGCGCGAGGCTCCCGAGGTCGTGACGTTGCCCGGATTCGTGATGCCCGCCGCGTTCATCGCCGCCGCCGTCGCCGGGTCGGCGCTCGCGGTCTGGGTGGAGGGGAGCAGGTTTACCGTTGGCGTCTGCCAGCCGGCGGTTTCGAGCGAATTCGAGAACAGCCCGTTGAGCGCGGGCGGGTACGTCGTCTGCGCGCCGGCGAGGATGCGGTTCGCCCCCGCCGGGTCCTTGCGGCTGAACGCCAGCGCCGCCTGGGCGTACAGCAACGCCGGGGTCGCCCCGCCGTTGGCAGGAAGTTTGGCGAGTTTCTTGCGCGCGTCGGCCTCGTCGCCGGAGAGCAGCGCGCACAGAAACGCCTTGTAGAGCACCAGTTCCCACTTGTTGGTGGCCTTGTAACGGTCGGTCTGCGAGAGCAGGTTGTCGAACACCGTCCGCGCCCGCGCGTAGTTCTTTTTCTGGAACGAGACCTCCGCGAGATTGAACTGCGCCGCCCACAGGTTCGGGTCGATGGCCACCGAACGCGCGAAGGCCGCCTCCGCCTTGTCGTAGGCTTTTTGCTTGAGGAGGACCACGCCGCGCAGGTTCCACGCGTCGGCCTGGTCGGGCTTCAACGCGTCGGCCTGCTCCAGCAGATGCAACGCGCCCGCGTAGTCCCCACCCTGGTAGGCGGTGGTGGCTTGCGCGAACAGGGCGTCCCCCTGGGAACGATCCTTGCTCGTAGGCAGACCGCCGTGCGCCGCCGGGAGGTTCGCCAACAGGAAAATCCCCGTCAGCAACGTCCCCGCAACAGAGTACAGGCGGCGTCCCCGCGCCTTGAGAAAACCAAAAAATATGTTTGCCATAAAGAAAAGCTTCGGACAAGAAACTAGCTTGCACGGCCATCTCTCATTACTGAAACTCCTCGGGTTTGGCGAGTTTGTAGCAGCCAGCGAGAACGGATCACAGGTATAATTCATGGAAATCTTTATTGCGTGTGCCAAGGAGTTGGCGAAATCCCGACCGGGGTGGTCTGACGCCCCGGCCGGAGAAATGCATCGGCCGGATGCACGGACGGGCCTGCATTGGCGGACGCGCCTAGCCAAGCTACTTCTGTACCCGGCGCTGGCCGGGACGATTTTCTGCGGCGCTCCGGCGCACGCGCAGGAGATGATGCGCGAGACCCTGACCAACACGACCCCCGCCTCGGCACCGGTCGCGGCGGGTCCCGGCGTCACGGACTACAACCTGCGCATCGGCCCGGTGAAATTCTCCGCCGACCTGGTGGGCGGCGTCGAGTACATCGACAACATCAGCTATTCCCAGGTCAACCGGACCTCGGACGAGGTCGTGCGGCTCGCGCTGAACATCCTCACGGTCGTCCCGCTGACCCGGCTCAACGCCCTGCGCTTCGACATCGGCGTCGGCGTCGTGCGCTACCTCGAACATCCCAATGCCACCAGCGGCGATGTCTTCATCACCCCGGGCAGCCAGCTCGCGCTGGACCTGTACATCGGCGATTACCTGCGTCTCAACATCCACGACGCTTTCGACATCCGCCAGGACCCGGTGGACTCCGCCGAACTGAGCAACGTGACGAACTTCGGCCGGTTCACGAACACGGGCGGCGTCACCGCGACGGTCGATCTGCACGACGGGCTCGTGTTCACGGCCGAGTACGATCATTTCAACTACCTCGCGCTCAACAGCGACTTCGATTATCTCGACCGCAACGCCGATCAGTTCGCCGCGTCCGCGTCCTACCAGATCCGGCCGCGGACGTACATCGGCGTGGACGGCGGGTACTCGATCACCGGTTACGACAAGACCGGGCTCAACGACTCGAACGGCGGCACGGTGGGCGCGTTCCTGGACACGACGATCACGCCGTATTTCCGCGTCGTGCTGCACGGGGGCTACCAGTTCGCGAGCTTCGACAGCGGCGGCACGGTGGACAACGGGGCGTACAACGCCTTCGACCGCGCGGAGGGCCTGCCGACGACCGGCACCTACGGCGACAAATACAGTCTCTCGACGTTTTTCTACAGCGCGACGCTGAACAACCGCATCAACGCCTACCTGACGCACAGCCTCTCGCTCGGGCGCGAGGCCGACCTCGGCCTGCTCTCCAACTACGTGAAGGTGGACTACATCCGCTACAACGTGGCCTGGCGCGTGTTCAGCAACATCACGCTGGCGGGCGACCTGTTCTACGATCACGACGTGGAGTCGGGCGGACCGTTCGACGAGCGCATCAACCGTTACGGCGGCGACATCAGCCTCGGGTATCAGTTCAACCGCCACCTTTCGGCGGCGGCGCATTACGCGTACATCGAGAAGGATTCGGACGCCGACCTGCGCGATTACTACCAGAACCGCGTCGGGCTGGACGTGGACTATCACTTCTAGGGTGACGTCATCCCGCCGCGCCTGCGGCGTCGTCTGAACAAGGTCGGGATGGCTCTCCGAGCCAGTCCCTAATGTTTCCGGCAGGCGTTTCGCTCGCAGAGATCATCCAATCCAAAATAGGGACTGGCTCGGAGAGCCATCAGGACCTTGTTGACGACCGCCTGCGGCGGCGAGAAAACTGCGCAACGTGGTCTCGAAAGACCACACGCTTTCCCTCGCGTTCGGAAGACGCCTCCCGGACCGGCGGACCGCGCGGCGATGATGAGTTGAGAAAGCACGTCCACCCCCCGCGCACCGCCCGGACCCAATTTACTCTGGCGGCCGGAATAGTTTTGCCCGTGGGAACGAAAGTAGCTATCGTTGGCACCACGCATGAAAACCCGTCTCGTTCCGGTTTTGTGGATGGTGGTCGGAGTCTCGGCATTGCTGTCGGCGGCGGCCGAGGCCCAGGTGCCTTTCAGCTCGACGCAATCCCCCGGCCTGAGCCCGTTTAACCGCTCCGCCGCCCTGCCGGCCAGCACCCCGCCGCGCCCGACTTCCAACCAGTATCCGCAGGGGTCCAACGGCATGACCCCCGGCAGTTACCCGATGGCCACGGCCGTCGCGCCCATCGACCCCGACCACAAGCTCGGGCCGCGCGACGTGCTGAGCTACCGCGTCGCCGAGGACCGGGACAACGAAACCCACCAGATCATCGTGACGGATTCCGGCGAGGTGCAACTCCCGCTCGGCAGTCTGCGCGTCAAGGCGTCGGGCAAGACCACGCGGGAATTGACGGCGGAAATCAAGAGCGTGCTGGAACGCGAATACTACAAGCCCGGGCACGCGAGCGTCTCGCTGGGCCTCGACTCCGTGGCGCAGGGCACCAGCAAGGGCAAGGTTTTCATCACCGGCGAGGTGGCCAGCAAGGGGGCCGTCGATCTGCCCGTGGACGGGAAATTGACCGTCGTCCAGGCCATCCTGCAACTCGGCGGTTTCACCGAGGAGGCGGACCTGAAAGGCGTGCACATCTACCGCAACGGCGCGCCGAAAAAAGGCATTCTGGTCAACGCCAAAGCCGTGCTCCACGGCGAAAACGACAAGGACGTGGTTCTCCAGCCGGACGACAAGGTCCGGGTGGATCGACTCATCATCGGCGTCCACTTCTGATCCCGCTTATCTTCTTATGAGTGCACCCGCAGGTCTATCCGCCGGCAGCAACCCCTCGTGGTCGTCGTCCATCTGGAACAAGGTCCATCGTTACCGTTGCCTTTTGAAGAAGTACTGGTGGGTGATGCTGCTCACCCTGAGCGTCGCGCTGTGCGTGACGGCGTACTTCCAGATCAACAAGCCGGCTGCGTTCTCGTCCTCGGCCAAGCTGAGCGTCAACCAGGAAAACCGGCCGGTGGTCGCCGGCGATCCGAACTCGGCGGCGGCGGCCCTGGACCCGGACTCGCTGTTGCAAACGCAGGTCCAGATCATGCAGACCTCGGGTGACGTGCACCGTTTTACCGGCGACATCCTCGCGGCGAACCATCCCGGCGTGCCGGCCTCGCCCGTGGCATTGGACTACACTCCGAAGAACACGATCCTGACCATCACCGCCACCGGCACGGACCCGCATTATACCCAGTGGTACTTGCAGGCGGCCGTGGACGGCTATTTCGCCTGGCGCAAGCAGCAGCGCGAAGGCGTGGCGGGAGTGGGTTTCGAGAACCTGCGGACGCAGATCGCCGCCGGGGACGAAAAGCTGAAACAGGATAACGCGGCGATCATCCAGTACCAGTACGACACCAAGAAGGTGTACGGTCCGGAAGATAAAACCAACGAGAACCTGGACGCCCTGCGCCAGAAGCGCGACGTGCTCCAGTCCGATTTCGACCGGCTCAAGCTGATGACGCCCGAGCAGGGCATCGACCACAGCAGCAGCCCGGTCACCAACCGCAACTCCAGCGGTAACAACAATAACAACGGCGAAACGGTGTCGCCGACTACGCAGATCGCGCTGGACCTCGACAACACGCAGGCGGATTACCGGCAGGCGCTCGCCCAGATCGCGGACCTCAAGGCGCAACTCGACATCTTCACGGCCGACATGCGCGAAACGCATCCCAAGATCATCGCGCTCCGGGCCGCCATGAAGACCCAGCAGCGCCGCGTGGACGAGGCGTTGGAAACCTCCCGCCAGCGCATCGAGGCCCAGCGGGCCTTCACCGCGACGCAGCTCCAGGCGATCAACGCCAAGATCGAGCCGGCCGAGCGCGACGCCCTGGATAACCGCGTGCAACGCGCCAAGTACGAACAACTCGTCGAGACCAAGAAACGCGACCAGGACGCGCAGGAGAAGTTGATGGCGACCTACACGGCCGCGGCGATGCGCACCAATTCGACCCCCGAGACGATCTACCGCATGGAGGACGCGTCGGAAGCCACGGCCGTCGTCGCGCCCTGGATGAAGGCCATCGCGATGGCGGTGCTCCTGGGTCTGGCGGCGGGCGTGGGCATCCTGTTCCTGATCGACCGCCTGGATGATCGCATGGGGACCATCAACGATTTCCAGATGCATTTCGCCGAGCACGTCCTCGGGCAGATTCCGCGCGACGACAGCGGCGACAGCCTGGAAATGCTCCGGCCCGACGACCAGCGCCACCAGCTCGTCGAATCGTACCGCAACCTCCGTTCGACGCTGCTTTTCATGCCGATGGACGGCGCGCGGCCCAAAACGTTGCTCGTTACCAGCGCTGTCCCCAACGAGGGCAAGTCCACGACCTCATGCAACCTCGCCCTCGTGCTGGCCTTCGCGGGCATGAAGACCCTTCTCATCGACGCCGACCTGCGGCGCGGGCAGATTCACAGCAGTTTCAATGTGCAGCGCGACCCGGGCCTGACGGACGTGCTCGGGCACAACGTCAACTGGAAGCTGGCCATCCGCACGACCGGCATCGAAAACCTCCACGTCCTGCCGCGCGGACGCAACGTCCCGCAACCCAGCGAATACCTGCTCAACAAGGCGACCGACCGGCTGTTGCAAGAGCTGTATCCGCTGTATGATTACATCGTCATCGACAGTTCGCCGGTGCTCGCGGCCGACGACACGGCCAGCCTTGCGCCGAAGATCGACGCCACGTTGTTCGTCACGCGCATGGGGTTCACGTCCGCGAAGATGACGCGCAAGTCGTTGGAAATCCTCTACAAGCGGCAGGCCAACATCCCCGGGGTGATCCTCAACCAGGTGGACACGTCCTCACCGGAGTTCGTGTACTATCAGTACGAGGAATACTATCACCCGGCCACGGACGAGGACGACGAAAAGCCCGTCAAGAAAACGCGCAAGACCCGCAGTCCGGAAAAGGTGAGCTGAAGAAAGCGGCACGCGCATCCTCCGGTCGAGTGTTGTTTTCAACACGGAGGGCACAGAGAGCCACAGAGACCAG
>CAZZYS010000243.1:0-6869 GCA_964658285.1 uncultured Verrucomicrobiota bacterium | reverse complement strand
GGACAGCGTGGGCGCGGAGGCGGCGGAGTCTCTTTCGGGCATGGGCGCGCACACCATCCGGGAAGGCGCGTGCAAAGTAAAAAGTAAAATTCGGCGTGCTCGTCTATAGCCGCGCCGCGATCTTCCGGAAAGCCTTCTCCAACGTATCGGCACGTTCGAGCAGCGGCTGATGGGCTGCCCCCCTTCCCTGGCAAAACGCTTCCAGCGGCGCGTAGACCTGCTCGACCTTCCCGAAGAACGCATCGACCGCCTGCCGGATGAGCCCCGCCACCGTACCGCCCAACTCCGCCTGCCGCTCCCGTATTTGCGCGCGGTAGGCTTCGACGATCCTCCGCCGACCGCTGGACGCCACGCCGAACCCGAGCAAAATCGCCACCACCGCGAGTGCCGCCAGCGCGCAACCAACCCACGCCGGGACCACCCCGGTCCCGAGCAGCGCGCCCCCCGCGAGGAGCAAAAGCAGTCCCGCCCACCACCGCCCGCGCACGGCTGCCGCCACCTCGGCGAAGGACGTTTGCAACTCGTTCTCGGTCCGGTCGTCGGTCAGGCTTTCCACCGTGGCGACCTCGATTTTCTCCGTGAGCCGGGGGCGCTGTTCCGCGAAGTCCACCGTGCTATCCGCCAACCGCTCGCGCGCTCCAGGGCTGAGGTTTGCGCGCAGGCTCTCACTCAGTTGCGTCCAGACGCTGCGCAGTTCGCCCTCCAGCAGGTCGAACGCGTGCTCCATTTGCCGGGAAACGGCCGCGTGCAACATGCTCTCGGAGTTGCGCTGGAAATGGTGCCGCCAGCGGTCGCTCTTCCCGAACGCCAGCCCCGGCGCTGCGCCCGGACGCAGCTTTTGCGAAAGAAGGTGTTCGCCCTGGTGCTGGCAGCGGGAGAACGCGGTGTCGATCCCACGCAAAAATGCTTCTACCCCGAGGTCCGCCCGGCCGCGATGCTGCGCGATGGCGGCCCGGAGGCGGTCGAGTTCCGCGCGGTCGGCCGAAACGACGAGGGAGTCGGTCCGCGTGCCGCCGACGAGGTCACCGAGGATCACCTGGGCCGTGCGGTCGATGCTGCGCAGTTTCTCAAGCCTGATTTCTCCGGTGCCGACGATCTCGTTGATGTAGTCCTCCAGCGGACCGAGACGGCTCTCCTCCCACAGGCGCGCCTTGTCCACGCCGGTCGTTTTGGACAGGAACGCCTTCTTCGCCGACACCGCGAACACCGGGAACGCCTGCCCGAAGCGTCCCGCCGCCTTTTGTTTCAAATGCTGCACGACCGCCTGCACCTCGCGTTCCTCGCGCAGGTCGGCCTGCTGGACGACGAACACGACATTTTTGAGCCATTTGCGCTGCAAATGCTCCAGGAACTGCCACGCGCTCGCCCCCCACGGGTTCACCACCGAAAACACGAACAGGATCAGGTCCGCCAGCGGGGCGAATTGCTCGGTGATCCGCTGGTGCTGGGTGACGATGGTGTTCGTGCCCGGCGTGTCCACGATGTTGAAATCCCGCAGGAACCCGACCGGCTGGTGATGCTCGACGAGGTCCGGGTGCAGCGGCACGTCGCGCGCCTGTTCGCCGTACTTGAAGACGTGGACGCGGTCCGTCGCCGGGAGGACATCGACCCGGCAGAGTTCCTTGCCGAAGAGCGCGTTGAGCAGCGAGCTTTTCCCGGCCTTCACCTCGCCGACCACGACGAAGAGGAACGGTTCGCGCAACGCCGTCTGGAGATTGCCGAGCGTCCCGATGGTTTCGGACGGGGCATCGGTCTCCAGGGCGAGCGCCGTCAGCGAAAACAGGGCCGCGCCCAGCTCGGCGCGCAGGTCCAGGTAATCGTTGGCGATGGGGGTCGTGTATGTGGTCGCCATGACTCCGAACGGTGCAACGTCCCGGCTGGCGACTCCCGCTCACAGGCCCGAGGAAGTGCCGTCGATTTTTTTGGGCAGCGACGGGTCCACGGTCGGCCTCGGCGTGCCGGGCGGTCGCGGTGTTTTGCCCTTGGCGGTGCCGCCGGGCGTGGCGCTGGGCTTCGGCGTGGGCGGCGGCTCGGGCTCGTTCATGGCGATCAACTCGGAAACCGTCACGAATTTATAGCCCTTGGCCATCAGTTTGTCGATGATCTCGGGCTCGGCTTCGACGGTTCCTTTATGGATATCGTGCGACAGGACGATGGAGCCGGAACGCACGCCCGTGCTTTCCTTCCAGCCGTTGAGCACGCGGTCCTCGACCACCGACGGGCCGGGATCACGCCAGTCGTCGGGGTCCACGTCCCAGAGCACGGTCGTGAAGCCGAGATCGTCATGGAACCACTTGCCCTGGGCCTTGGTAAAACTGCCGTAGGGCGGGCGCATGAGCTTGGGCCGTTTGCCGATGGCGGCCTCGATGGCGTCGCTGGTGCGGTTCAACTCGGACCGGACCGCCTCGTCGCTCAGCTTGGCGAAGTTGGGGTGCGACCAGCTATGGTTGCCGATTTCGTGCCCCTCGGCGACGGCGCGCTTGAGGATCGCCGGGTATTCCTTGGCGTTCTGACCGACGACGAAAAAGGTCGCGTGGATGCCCTTTGCCTTCAGGGTGTCCAGCAGCCGGGGCGTCAGGAAAACGTGGGGTCCATCGTCGAAGGTCAGGGCAACGTATTCCCCGTGGACGCGCACGTCGCTCCAGACCGTTTTTTCCGGCTTCGGCGCGGCGGCCGAGTTGGAGATGGGGCTGGCCACCGGCGCGGGCACGGCGTCCTGAGCGTGAACGGTGGAAAACGCGGCGAAAAAGGCGAAGGCGGGCACGAGCCGGCGAGAAGCGGAAATCATGTCGATCAGCGATGAGAAATGTGGGATGAAAACCCTGTTGTTAGTAGCAGATCAATCGTCCAAAGCAAGGGACCTGCCGTCCGTCCGCAAACGGCGCATTTCATTTCCGGAAACGCCCCAGCAGCAGCGAGAGCTTCTCCGCCGTCGCCTCCGGCCAGTGGGACGGCTGCGTGACAATCGCCGTGTCCAGCGCACGATGCTCGGGCCAGTCAGCCACGGTCGGCAGCCGCGGGATGACCCGGGCGAGAATCTGTTTGCCCGTCTCGGCGTTGGCGATGAGATGGCCGATGACGGTTTCCACGTTCACCGGTTCCTCGTCGGTCTTCCAGCAGTCGTAGTCCGTGACGAACGACACGCTGGCCATCGCGATCTCGGCCTCGCGCGCCAGTTTAGCTTCGGGCAGGTTCGTCATGCCGATGACATCGAAACCCAGGTGACGGTTGGCGAGCGACTCCGCGCGGGTCGAGAACGCCGGACCGTCCATGTTGACGTACGTCCCACCGTCGTGCACGGGCAGACCCAGTTCGGTCGCGGCCTCGTACACCAGTTTGCGCAACGCCGCGCTCGTCGGCTCGGCGAAACTCACGTGCGCGACGATCCCACCGCCAAAAAACGTGTGCTCGCTGCGGCGGCTCGTGCGGTCAAAGAACTGGTCCGGCAGGACGAGGTGGCGCGGGGGAAATTCTTCCTTCAGACTGCCCACGGCCCCGACGCTCAACAGCCAACGCACCCCCAGCGAACGCAGGGCATGGATGTTCGCCCGGTGCGGGATCTCCGTGGGCAACAGTCGATGCCCCCGCGCGTGCCGCGGCAGGAAGTACACTGACCGACCCGCGAGCCGCCCGGCGATAATCGCGTCCGAGGGCGGACCGAAGGGCGTATCCACGTTCATCTCGCGCACATCCGTCAGCGCTTCCATCTGGTAGAGACCGCTGCCCCCGATGATGCCAACGGCGGGTTCCAACTTTTGATCCATCATAAATTTTCAGAATAAACGCACAGGTTTGCCGCCGATCCCGAGCCGGTTTACGAACTCTCGGCGCGCGGGTATACTTCTGGCTGTCCGATCCGGCGCTGGCAAGCGCGCGTTGGCAAAACCACGCGCGGCCGGCGCTCGCACTGACCTGCCTCACTGCCCTGCCCATCATGGGATACTACTTACGCGACCCTGACCGTTCGCCTTCCGCCGCCGATTCCGGTGCGACGAACGTGGAGGAACTGCGTGCGCTCCTCGAAACCGGCATGGGCCAGCAGCGTCTCGGGGCGTTGCGCCGCCTGATTGAACTGCGTGCCGAGCCGGAGTTGGTCCGCTGCCTGGCCGTGCCTGACCCCGCCGTCGTCCAACTCGCCATCACCGGACTCTGGGAATGCTGGCTGGACGAGGCCGGTCCCGACGCCCGACACACGATGGAGGCAGGCATCGAAGCGATGCACACCGGCGATCTGTCGGCGGCGCTGACGACTTTCAAGACGCTACTTTTGGCGCATCCCGGGTGGGCCGAGGCGGCCAACAAGCTCGCCACGGTGCTTTATCTCCAGGGACGCCCGGAGGATTCCATCACGTATTGCCATCAGGTCGTCGCCATGAAGCCGGATCATTTCGGCGCGTGGAACGGCATGGCCATCTGTGCGATCCAGACCGAGGATTGGCCGCTGGCGTTGCGGGCGGTCGAGGAATCGCTGCGGTTGCAACCTTATTCACCCTCCAACCGGCAGCTTCTGCAACTCATCCAGTCCCGGCTGCGGCAGAAGGAGGTTTGAGTTTGCTGGCCGCGGATCGTTTTCCGGTTCCGATGACGAATCTTGCTCGGCCAGACCTCACGGGCGAATGGATCGGCCGCTATCCCGGCCACTTCGACGAGATCGTGGCGATCACCCAGGATGGCGCGAGCGTGGCGGCCGTCAAAATCACCGGCGACGAACACGTTCCGGCCGGGGAAACCACCTGGCGCGCGGACCTCGTCACGCTCAAAGGCGAGGGTCTCGTGGCGGAACGGGAGTTCCGCCGTCCGCGTTTCGTGCCGGGCCGGCTGGAGATCGTGCACCGGGACCTGATCGTTTTCCATTGGGAAAACGTCGGTTCCGTCGAGTACCGGCGGGATGACTAATCCCTGTCCCGACCGGTGACGCCGCGCAGGATGTCCAGGGTCCGTGCGTTGGTCGCGGCGTCCTTGACCGCCACCCGGACCGCGCGCGGTCCGAGCCTCGGGCTCATTGCGGAAGCGTCTCGCAGGAACAGCCCCCGCGCCTCGCACCGGCCGATCATTTCGGCGGCGGATGGACCGGTTTCGGGCAGGTGGCACAACAGGAAATTTGCCGTGGCCCCAGGCATGACTTCCCAATCGAGGCCGCGCAACCTACCGGCGAGGCCCGCGCGCAGGCGGTGGGTTTCCTGGTAACGGGCCGCGTAGTATTCTCCCGCTTCCAACGCTCGCACCGCCGCCACCTGCGCCGGCAGTCCCACTACCCAGGGCGGGGTGAACACCCGCAGACGGTCCAGTTGCGCCGTTCCCCCACACAGGTACGCCGCGCGCATCCCGCTGAGCGCGTAGACCTTCGACATCGACTTACACACCACGATGTTCTCCGTGCCGGCGGCGAACCGTTCGAGCGATTGCTCCGCGCCGGCGTAATCGATGTACGTTTCGTCGATCCAAACCCGGGTGCGCGCGGGCACGGCGCTTCGCAGCACCGCTTCCAGTTCGTCGCGCGGGATGTGCCGACCCGTGGGACTGTTCGGGTTGACCAGCACGACCAGATCGTAGGGGCGACCCAGCGCCGTCGTGAGCGTGGCGAGGTCCAACGCGTAGCCCGCCTCGCGCGCGAGCGGCAGACGGTCCACCTCGCAAGGGAGCACGCGTTCGAGCACGTGCGCGTACTCTCCGTAGGTCGGGTCGAGCAGCAGCACGCGCGAACCTGCCCCCAGCCACCGGGTGAACGCGCGGAAGATCAGGTCCGAGGAACCGGCCCCGAGGAGCAAGTTCGCGCGGGGGACGCCCCGGGCTTCGGCCAGGGTGGCGAGCAGTCCGCCGCCGTCCATCGGAGGTGAGGTCCGCACGAGCCAGGGCAGAAATTCGCGCAAGGTCTCGACCACGCCCGGCGCGGGAGGGAACCAGGCGTCGAGCACGTCGGCGTTGATGATCTGCGGCCATCGCTCCAGGGCGTCGAACCGCTCGCCAATCGCCTGGAAGAATCGTCCGCCGTGAAAACACGGTGCGGACGCGGGTTCCGCCGTGCTTTCACCGATGACTGGGCAGCATCCGTGGTTCATGGCGGGAAGTATCCCTCCGCCCGGTCCGTCGTTCACATCGATAAACCCGGCGCGAACATCGACCAGACCGATGCAGCCGCCCGCACTCCTGACCCATCGGACGCTGCATTGCTATCGCCATTTGCACATGGTATCCTGCTTTGTTTCGCGCGCGAACCCGCGTGCTGCCTCGCTTCATTTTTCATTCAATGGACCCCGATAATCGATCCCCCAAGGACAGCAAACCTCCCCGCCCCGGTGCCCCGGGTGGAGGCGACCCGAATTTCAACTGGCGCTCGCTCATCATCATCGCCATCGCTTTCGGCCTCATCGCCGCGTACTGGATCGTCCGCAACGGTCCCAACGCCAACTCGAAGGAGATCGACTACGACCAGTTCCTTCTGGCGTTGAACGACCACCAAATCTTCAAGGACGACAAACACCCGCTCGAACTCCTCATCGACGACGGCAACACGACCCAGACGCTCAGCGGCTACTACTCGAAGCTCATCCCGGCCCGCGCCGAGACGGCGGAGGCGTTCCACACGACCGTCTTGCTCGACTTCAACAAGGACCTCGAAAAGCGGCTCGACGACGCCCATCTCCAGCTCAGCAAGATTCGCAACCGCTCGAACGTGTTGATGACGACGCTGCTGAGCTTCGCGCCGATCCTGCTGTTCTTGTTGATCCTCTACTGGCTTTTCCGTCAGCAGATCCGCATGGCCGGCAAGGGCGCGATGAATTTCGGCAAGAGCAAGGCGCGCATGATGGCGCGGGACAAGAACAAGATCACCTTCAAGGACGTGGCCGGCGTGGACGAGGCCAAGGACG
>CAZZYS010000242.1:0-6982 GCA_964658285.1 uncultured Verrucomicrobiota bacterium | reverse complement strand
CCGTCGTGGCGGCCGGTCTCGACGGGGACGGCACCGACAAGGACGGCGCCCCGGCCCTCGCCTCGTCCTGGCGCACGGAGATCGACGTGCTCGACGCCGAGGTCTGTCTCGCACAAAACGACGGGCCGGGCGCGGCGCGGCGGTTCGAGGCCGTGTCCGACCGGCTGGGCGCGGGGCGGCAGGCGGAGGCGGCGGCGTTCAACGCGGTGCTGGGCTGGCTGCGCGCCACCGACGTGGACCGGTTCGCGGCGGCGGAAAAAGAGTTCGCCGCGCGTTTCCCCGACAGCGCGCTCAACGCGGAGTTTTCGTTGGAAGAAGGGCTCGCCCGCGCCGGGCAGACGCCGGCCGCCGACCTCGCGGGGCGGCGGCGCGCGGCGGCGTGCCTGCGGGAGTTTCTGCACGCGAATCCCGGCAGCCCCCGCGCCGCCGAGGCCCGCCTCGCGCTGGCCGAACTCGCCTTCGAGCGCCCGCGCCCGGCCTTGTCGGCGGTGTTGCGCGAGCTCGCCGCGACCGAACTCCGGCCCGTCGCCAACGACGCGCCCGCCGCCCCGTCGCCTGCCGCCGCCGCCGAACGCGACCGTGCCGCTTACCTCGCGGTCTGGGTGGCGGACGCCCCCGGCCCCTCGCACGACACGGACCACGCCATCGCGCTGGCGAAAAAATTCCTCGCCGATCATCCCGATTCCCCGCTGGCGGCCGAGGCCCGCATGAAACTGGGCGAGATGTATTTCCAGCGCGAGGATTATCCCGACGCCCAGACGCAGCTCGAACTGCTCGCCGAGAACGCGCCGGACTCCGCCCTGGCCGAGCCCGCCCTGTATCTCGCGGGCATGTCGGCGGAACTGAGCGCGAGCGCGGCGGGTCTCGACAAGGCGGTGACGCTCTTCGGGCTGGCCGCGCGGCGCAACGGGCCTTTCCGGCTGCGGGCGCAGCTCCAACAGGCGGACGTGAAAAACCGCCTGGGCCAGAGCCGCGACGCACTGACCGTGTACGAAGGCGTGCTGGCCGCCACCGCGAACTTGCCGGAGGGGAAGGACGAAGACCTGGAAGCACGTTGCGCAGCGTGGTGCGGGCGTGGGCAGACGCTGGTTTCGCTGTCGGCGGCGGCGGCGGGTTCCGGGGAGGCCAGGGGCCTGCTGCGCGAGGCGGCGGGGGCTTTCGACCAGTTGGCGGGGATGCCCGGCGCGTCGCTGCCGTGGCGGCGGCAGGCGCTCACGCTCAAGGGCGAGGCGCTGGAAAAACTCGGCGACGTGGACGCCGCGCTGGCGGCCTACGACGACGCGCTCAACGCCCCCGAACCGCCGGGGTCCGCGCCGGCCGCCACCCCGCCGCCGGAGTGGACCTGGTTCTACCGGGCCGGGCGCAACGCCGCGTTGTTGTTGGAGAAACGTTCGCAGTGGGAGGCGGCCATCGCGGTTTACGAGAAAATCGCCGCCGCCAACGGTCCGATGAAAAGCGAGTTCGAGAACCTGCTGAATCGCCGGCGGCTGGAGCATTTCGTGTGGGGAGGACCGGGCGGGTCGTAGGACGCGTTTTACCGCCGCGCCGCAGGCGCATCGTCCTGTAAGGTAGGGATGCCTCTCCGAGGCAGTCCCTATTTTGGCTGGGATGATCCTCGGACGCACGGAGCGCCTCGCCGGAAACATTTGGGACTGGCTCGGAGAGCCATCCCTACCTTACAGGACGATGCGCCTGCGGCGCGGGGGTAATCCTCATCTAACCTGGGAAACAGGGTATCCTAACCAGACGACCAGCCGCTACGCGTTCCTTGTGGTGGCTCCGTCTCGTGGGCTCACTCCCGGAACTCCCGCCGTCACGGAAAAATGACACCCGCGATGCTTGCGTCCGCGGGCGTTTGCATGTCGTAATGAGCAATGGCTGGACGTGGCTGGACCGCAAGGGCTTCCGCCGCTTCCCTTTGCCAGACGCACACCGCACCCGTATGAAACCGAATCAACTCCAATTGCTCAGCCATCTCTGCTTCGCGCTGGGATTCCTTTCGATCATCGCCTCCATTGCCATCTGGTTTTACACCCGGGGCACGGGGATCGACACACAGGCGCACGCCGAGCGGTTCGGCATCTTCGTCGGGCTGTGGGCACCGACTTTTTTCATCCTTTCAAACCGCTTCTCGCGCTACGCGGACAAACCGCTTTGAGCGCGACGTTGGCAGGTAGCGCCGACACCCACGGGCGGCTCTTTCCACGCGGACCAGCGCACCCATGAACGAACCGGCACCCCGGATGGCGGTCAATCCGCTGCGGGTCTTCCTGGTGGAGGACGATCCCGAGGAACATAAGTTCCTTTTCCTCTACCTGGAAGCCTGCGGACACAAGGTGTCGGCGGCCTTCGACGTGGCGCACGCGCTCCAGCGGCTGGCGACGATCCGCTACGACGCGCTCATCTGCGACATCGGCCTGCCCGACGGCGACGGCTGGGAATTGATGCGCAGCGTCCGGCTTTTCCACCCGCTCTACGCGATTGCCATCACGGGGCGGACCGGCGAGGACAACGCCGCCAAGAGCCGGGCGGCCGGGTTCCGGCGGCATTTGCTCAAGCCGATCATCCTCAGCGAATTGGACGAGGCGCTCAACGAGGCGGCGGCGGGCGGCGGCGATTAAGCGCAAGCCTCGCTTTACTTCCGGTCGGCGGTCCGTACTTTTACCGTCCCGATATGACCCCGCACACCAAGCTCTTTACCCCCGGCCCGGTGGAAGTTTCGCCGAAAACTCTCGCCGCTTTCAGCCGGCCGATGATCGGCCACCGCGGGGGCGACTTCAAGGCGCTCTACGCGGGGATGCAGCCCCGGTTGCAGACGTTGTTTGGCACGCGGCAGCCGGTGTTCCTGTCCACGTCGTCGGCGTGGGGCGTGATGGAGGGGGCGATCCGCAACCTCGTCCAGAAACGCGTCCTGAACTGCATGTGCGGGGCGTTCTCTGACAAGTGGCTCGACGTGAGCAAGCGCTGCGGCAAACCGGCCGACGGCCTCCAGGTCGAATGGGGCCAGCCCATCACGCCCGAGCTACTCGAAGAGAAGCTCGCCACCGGTCTGTACGACGCCGTGACGATCATCCACAACGAGACCTCCGCCGGCGTGATGAACCCCCTCGCGGACCTCGCCGCCGTGCTGCGGCGTTACCCGGAAGTGGTCTCGGTGGTGGACACGGTGTCGTCGTTTTCGGCGGTGCCCATCGCGATGGACGAACTGGGCATCGACGTGCTCCTGACGGGCAGCCAGAAAGCGCTCGCGCTGCCGCCGGGGCTGGCGGTGTTCGCGTGCTCGGAACGGGCGTTCGAGCGCGCGGCGCAGGCGCGGGACCGAGGGTACTATTTTGATTTCCTGGAGTTCAAGAAAAACCAGGAAGGCGACATGACGCCGAGTACGCCGAGCATCGGGCACATCTATGCCTTACAATCGAAGCTCGACGATATTTTCGAGGAAGGCATCGAGCAGCGCCACGCGCGGCACGCGCGCACGAACGGCATGGTCCACGAATGGGTCAGGGCGCAGGGGTTCGAGTTTTTCGCGCCGGAAGGTTATCGCTCGAAGACGCTGACGTGCGTGGCGAACAGCAAAAACATCGACGTGGCCGCGTGGCTCGGGCGCGTGAAGAAGGCGCACGGTCTGGTGTTCGACGGGGGTTACGGCAAGCTCAAGGGCAAGACGTTCCGCCTGTCCAACATGGGCGACGAGACCGAGGAAACCGTCGGCGCGATGCTCGCGGCGATCACGGAGTCTTTGTCGTAATGAACGCGGCAGTCTAACGACCCGCCGGTTTGACAGGGAGCGAGGCGTTGAGACGCTCGGCGAGGTTGGCGGCTTGCCTGGCGGTGAAGCTGCCGCTGATGGCGATCTTGCCACCGTGGATGGTTTCCATGATCCGCGGCATGGAATAGAGCTGGCCGCCGATCACGAGGCCCAGTTGTTTGCCGATCATGTCCCTGGTGATTTGCTCGAACCGCTTGGAGCCGTTCTCGGTCAGGTTGATCAGGATGATCGGATGGTCCTTGTCGTCGTAGTCCACCGACACGAACCGGATCGCCTTGCTGTCGAGCAGTGGCGGGTCCACGAGCAGGATGTTCTCCGGCTTGCCGTCAGCGCCTGTTTGTACGCCGAGATACACGCGGGTGTGCGGCCCCGGGCGGTCGGCGACCGCGTGCATCTCGAACGACACGGCGGCCCCCGCCGGCGTATCCTGCGCGGCGGCTCCCGGGGTGAGCGTCAGGAACAGCGCGAGCCCGGCGAGACAACGGAGGGAGGAAAAGCGCACGGTTTTCTTCAAGCGAAAATCTCCGACACCGCGACCCGAAAGCCGGGCAGGTGCGGCTCGGCGGTGAGTTCATCGTCCATGTTGAATGATTTCGGCGAGGCGTCCGGCCGGAAGACGGTGAGAAATTTAAAAGCGGGTTCCACTCTCCACACCAGCGACACCTCGGCTTGAAGATAGGCATCGACCTTGCTCGTCACGTCCCCATAGGTATCGGAGGGCGACATGATCTCCACGGCGAGCAGCGGCGGGCCTTCGATCACCGACGCGTTGGGTGACGTTGCTGCCATCTGCTCGGTCGTGACGTAGGCTACGTCGATGCCCACGCTGGTCGCCGGCTCTCGCCGGAGGCGGAATCCGGCTTCTCCGCTGAGCACCAGCCCAGGTGGGGTCGATTGCTGCTTGATCCAGTGTTTCAAGCAATAGGCGATGTTCGCCTCCGTGCGGCTGTGGGGAAAATTTCGTCGGGTCAGAGAAGGTGTCTCCAGACGTTGTTCGTAGAGCCAGCCGTCGATGATCCAACGTTCCACGCCGTCTTCATCCGGCAGGGCGTCGAACTCCGCCCCCGTCATGAACCGCCGTTCCTCTTCCGGCAAGGTGTCGATGGTCACACTCATGTCTCCAGCATGGACACGGCGCGGTGTCGAGTCAATTCCCTTGCCGCCTTCCCCGCCGCTACTTCATCGCGTAGCCGCCGAGTTGCTTCTTGAGCGTGTCGAGGTCGCCGGAGACCCGCGCGGCTTCCTCGGCGGGGGGCGGCGCGTCGGCCATCGCTTTTTCCTCCTGGCCGAGCAAATGGTAGAGGCGGGTCAGTTCCTTGTATTCGGCGTCGCTCAGTCGCTTCTTGGCCACCGTCCGACTGAGATAAAAATACTTCGTCTGCGGGTTGAACTCACAGTCGGCCGAACGGTAAAAGACGCCCGGCACCCCGTCGATGTACGCGTAATCGCCCTTCCAAATCTCGCGCGTGCCGATGAGGTTGTCGTTGTTGTAGTCCGGCTTGCTCGCGCCCGGATGGTAGCCGTACTTGTACACTTCCGTGCTGCCCGGCGGCGGCACGACAATCGGCGGCGTCTGGTTGACGATGCCCTGGATTTGCCGGGTGGTTTTGTCGAACTCCGCGCGCGCCGCGCCCCCGGCCCTGTTCTGGAGGGCGGCGGCCACCTTGTCGGGGGTGGCCTGTTGCAGGGTCGTGCGCGCGAACGCCACGATCTGCGGGAACACCGGCGTCTGGCGATGGTCGGCCAGGGATTTTTTCAACGTGGCCGCGAACGCCTCGTAGTCCCCGGTGTTGGCGGAGGTTTGCAGGCTGCCCAGGGCGGCGGCGGCCTCGGCGTTGAGGTTGCTCGCATGGTCGAGCGCGTCGAGGCGCGTTTTTTCCTCGGCGAGCGACGCGAGGCCCTGCTGGTAGTGGGCGGCCTTGGCGTTGAACGCGGCCACGGCGGGTGACCCGGGCTTGAGTTTGGGGCGTTCGGCGTTGAGCTGCTGGTAGAGGGTGTTCAACTCTTTGGCGTGCTTGAAGTACGCCGCGCGCGGGGCCGTGTTGGGGTCGGGTGGCGGCGTCGCGGAGAGCGGGGCCTCGTTTTCCGCGAGATCGCGGACCTCGCGCGGGGTTGGGGCGGCCTTGGGTTGGTCGTGGTTGGCGATGGGTAGCTTCTGGGATTCCTCGTAAGCCGACGGATTGACGGCCTTGAACAGGCTCGCGGTCGCCGGCCTGGCCCGCACGTACAGCGCGATCATCGTGGGCGACATGAAGACCAGCGCGACGCAGGCCGCGAAGCTGACCATGTAGAGGATGAAATATTTGCCGACGTCGCTCCAGTGCTTGATGGAAAAGACCACGATGCCAAAGGGTGCCAGCAGCACGATGAACCCCCAGGCCACGCGGGTCATGAATCCTCTCACCACGAGGATGACGAACGAGATGAGGAAAATGATATCGGCCAGCAGAAAGCCGAAAACATCGTAGGGCATTCTTCCCGGTCAGAGCAGACCGGATGCCAGAAACGGTTCTCAGGCCGCTCTTAACACCGCCCGCACGGGAGCCGCGTCGCCCCCCGCGATCCGCAACGGCAGCGCGATCAATTCGTACACGCTCGCCGGCACCGCCGACAGATCGAGCGATTCGAGGATATGCAACCCGGCCGTCGCCAGCGCGTGGTGAATCGGCAAATCGCTGCTGTCGATGGCGTCCACCGAGGGCACGTCCAGCCCCAGCAGGCGCACACCGCGTTCGCCGAGCCACGCGGGCACGTCCGGCGCGAGGAGCGGGATGCGGGCGGGGAACGGTGTGCCGTCGGGCCACGCATTGGTCTTGAGCAGCAGGCGGGTCACGCCGTTTTGTCCGAAATGCCGCGCGGCGGCGTCGAGATCATCGCGTCCGATGACCCAACCCGCGCCGGTGACATCCGCGACGACCGCCGGGCCGACGTAGATTTCCGGCGAGAGCGCGTCGATGCGCGCGCCGTCGGGCAGGAAGTGGAACGGCGCGTCGGCGTGCGTGCCGTTGTGCGTGCCCATCGTCACGGCCCCGACGTTGACCGACGAACCGGCGTCCATGCGCCACGTCAGCCGGTAGCCGAACGCCGTGTCGCCCGGCCACGGGGGCAGGGCGTTGTGCATCGGGCGGGTGATGTCGTGAAAAGCGGGCATAAGTGATGTAACTCCGAACAGGCCGCGAAAGCGGCCGGTCGTCAACAAGGTAGGGATGGCTC
>CAZZYS010000241.1:0-6985 GCA_964658285.1 uncultured Verrucomicrobiota bacterium | reverse complement strand
ATGGAGGTCGCGCGGCAACTCGCCCGCCTCAACGTCGATATCATCGAGGCCGGTTTCCCGGTCATCAGCGACGGCGATTTCCACGCCGTCCAGCAGATCGCCACCGAGGTGCGCGGCCCGATCATCGCCGGATTGGCGCGCTGTACGGCCGGCGACATCGACGCCGCCGCCGCCGCCGTGAAGCCCGCCGGCGAACGCGGTCGCGTCCACGTTTTCCTGGCGACCTCGAAAATCCACCGCGAACACAAGCTCCGCAAAGCGCACGACGAAATCCTGCGCCTCGCCGTCGAAGGCGTGCGGCGGGCGCGCTCGTTGGTGCGCGACGTGGAGTTCAGCCCCGAGGACGCTTCCCGCACGGAGCCGGAATTTCTCGCCGAGATCACCCAGGCCGCCATCGAGGCCGGAGCGACGACGATCAATATCCCGGACACGGTCGGGTTCGCGGTGCCCGACCAGTTCGCGGCGTTGGTCGAATACCTCTTTTCCAACGTCAAAAACATCGGCGAGGCGGTCATCAGCGTGCATTGCCACAACGACCTCGGCCTCGCGGTGGCGAATTCCCTCGCCGCCGTGCGGGCCGGAGCGCGACAGGTGGAAGGCACGGTCAACGGCATCGGCGAACGCGCGGGCAACGCGGCGTTGGAGGAGGTCGTGATGGCGTTGCGCACCCGGCCGGAGGTGTTCGGCAACGTCACGACGGCGGTCAACACGCGCGAGATCGTAAAAAGCTCGCGGCTCATCAGCCGGATGAGCGGCCTGCTCGTGCCGCGCTCGAAGGCCATCGTCGGGGAGAACGCCTTCGCCCACAGCAGCGGCATCCACCAGGACGGGATGCTCAAAAACCGCAGCACCTACGAAATCATGGACCCGCACGATGTCGGCTGGGGCGAGACGGAGCTGCCGCTCACCAAACACAGCGGCCGGCACGCGATGGTCAAACGGCTCGAACACCTCGGCTACGCCCTGACCGAAGACGAGACGGCCCATGTCTTCCGGCGCTTCAAGGACGTGGGCGACCGCAAGAAATTCGTCTACGACGATGACTTGGCGGCCTTGATCGAGGATATCTCGCTCGGCGCACCCGAGACCTACGAACTCGACTATTTCCACGTCACCAGCGGCACGACCACCGTACCGACCGCGACCGTGCGCCTGCGCCGCAACCCGGCAACCAACGGCGGGGCTCTGCCCGAGGAAGCGGAAACGTTCCAGGATTCCGCGCCCGGGAACGGTGCCGTGGACGCGGCGATGAAGGCCATCGACCGCATCCTCGGCCGGCAGGGACACCTCGCGGAGTACCATGTCCAGGCTGTCACGGGGGGCAAGGACGCGTTGGGCGAGGTCACGCTGAAAGTGGATTTCGGCGACGGCAAGCTCATCACTGGCAAGGGCGCGAGCACCGACGTGATCGAAGCGAGCGCGCGCGCTTATCTCCACGCGGTGGCGCGGGTCCTGAGCATCCCGGCGAAGCAGCCGTCCACGAACGATGCGCCGACGACTCCCTGAGGGGTGCACGGCACGGCCATGAAGATTTTTCTTTTTCCGCTTTGCAGGTGACGGCGCTTCCGGGTGTTATAAAAGGCGCATCCACCCCCGTGCCCATGTCCAAGCAGCTCAACATCCTCATCACCGGCGCGAACCGCGGGATCGGCCTCGCGCTCACCCGGGCGTACCTCGAACGCGGTGACCGCGTGGCGGCGACCTGCCGGCTGCCGGCCAAGGCGGCTGAACTGCACGCGTTGAAAGAAACCTACCGCGACGACCTGCTGCTCGTCCGGATCGACGTGAACCTCGGTCGTTCGGTGGCGGCGGCGGCGGAACACGCCCAGGAACACTTCCCGCGGCTCGATGTCCTCATCAACAACGCCGGGGTCGCGCCCGGTCGCGCCCAGGAAGGTCTGGAGACTCTCGAACTGGCGCAGGTGCGCGACGCCTTCGAGACGAACGCTTTAGGCCCGTTGCGGACGACCCGGGCTTTCCTGCCGTTGTTGCGGAAAAGCAAGCAGCCGCGCGTGGTCAACGTTTCCTCGGGCATCGGCTCGCTCACGCGCAAGCCGCCGGAGAAGCATTATTATGCCTACGCGGCGTCGAAGGCGGCGTTGAACATGTTCACCCGCATCGCCGCCGCCGAGTTCAAGGAACAGGGCATTTGCATCGTCGCGGTCACCCCGGGTTGGGTGCGCACCGACATGGGTGGCAGCGACGCGGAACTCGATCCGGCGGTCGTGGCGGGCGAACTCGTCGCGTCCATCGATCATTTGACGATTGAACAGACTTCGCTCTGGTTCGACCGTCACGGGAAGATCAGCGAGTTCGCCTGGTAGCGCGGTCACGCGTGTTTGCCCGGACGTGGGATGTTTTTCCGAAACGTCACGTTGATCCTGCCCGACCGGCTCGTTCCTGGCGGCAGCCTGCGGACGCGCGGTGAACGGATCGAAGCGATGGCAGCGGACGGCGAGACGCTGACGCCGTCGCCGGACGACGAAATCATTGACGGCGAGGGAGCCTACCTTTCGCCTGGGTTTGTGGACTTGCACGTCCACGGGGCGATGCACCGCGACACGATGGAAGCGGACGAGGAGGCGTTCGGCGCGATCCTGGGCTTCCACGCGCGCGGCGGGACGACGGCTGGCGCGCTCACGACCACCGTGGCGGAGCCGGAGCAAACCCTGCGGGTGCTAGAAGCTGCGCGTCGATGGCTGGCGCGCGCGTCAGCGGTTCCCGAGGGTGCGACGCTGCTGGGTATCCACCTCGAAGGACCGTACTTTGCGCCAAGCAAAGCGGGCGCGCACCGCCCCGAGCTGATCCGCGTCCCTGCCGAAGAGGAAGTCAGCCGGCTGCTTGAGTTCGCCGAACTCATCACCGGGATGACGCTGGCTCCGGAATTGCCGGGCGCATTGAGGCTCGTCGAACGATTGTGCGAACGCGGCATCATCGCCAGCGGCGGCCACAGCGACGCCTGGGAAGAGGAAGCCGTGGCGGCCCATGCCTGCGGGATGTCGCAGGTCACCCATGTTTTCAACGCGATGTCCAGCGCGCGCAGGCGGGGGCCGTTCCGCGTGGCGGGTTTGTTGGAATACGCCCTCGCCCAGCCCGGGATTTGCTGCGAGTTGATCGCCGACGGCTGGCACGTCTCCCCCACCCTGATGCGGATGCTTTTGCGCGCGAAGGGACCGGACGCGGTCTGCCTCATCACCGATGCCAGCCCCGGCGCGGGTCTGCCGGACGGAAGTCCTTACCGCTTCGCCGGCACTGAATGCGTCGTGCGCGGCGGCGTGGGCATGACGGCCGACGGCACGATGCTCGCGGGCAGCACCTCGACGATGATCGAGGGCGTGCGTTGCCTCGTCCATCGCGTCGGCGTTCCTCTGGAACAAGCCGTGCGGACGGCCGCGTCGAGCCCCGCCCGCGCCTTGCGCCAGGAACACCTGCGCGGGCGTTTGGCGGTCGGTCTCCACGCCGATCTCCTCTTGATCTCGCCCGCCCTGGAGGTTGCCGCGACGTACGTTCGCGGCACGCGCGTTTGCTGAAGACGACGATTCCGATCACGTCGCGCCACTCCGCGTTGGTAAGGCTTTCTTCCTTCTTTTCATCCACCGGACGTTCTTCTAAGTTCCCGCCCATGAAGATTCTCGTCGCCACGAGTGACCTGACGCCCCTGCTCTCCGCCGACGCGCGCCCGCAGGCCGGGGCTGTGTTCAGTTTGCCGCTGGCCTTCCAACGCGCCGGGCACGAGGTCAGTCTCGCGGGTCCGCTGCTCCCGTCCTTCGAAAACTCCGGTGCGCTCAAGATCAAACCCACGGGCGTGCAGATCAGTGTTTCCCTCGGCCACGAGCGCCTGACCGTGCAGGTCTCCGAGGCCCGCACGTCGGAAGGTCTCCAGATGTTTTTGTTCCGTCACGACGGGACGTTTGGCCGCCTCGGGCCAGCCGCTCCCGGCGCGGCGCACATGGATGCACCCGCGGCGGTATTGTTCTCCAAGCTGTTGGTCGAACTGGCCCGCCGTCTGAATCCAGCCCCCGATGTCCTCCAGATTCAGGATTGGCCGGGCGCGCTGGCTCCGCTCTTCCTGAAGACGCAGCACCTGCCCTTCGCCAGCGTCCTGTCCGTCACCGATCCGGCGGCGCAAGGAAGCTTTCCCATCGAAGATTTCGGCCTGCTCAACCTGGGCTGGGAACATTTCAAACCCACGGGTGTCGAATTCTACGGACGCCTGAATTTCCTCAAAAGCGGCATCGTGGCGGTGCCCGCGATCGTCGCAGACGGTGATCTGGAGCGCGACGCCCTGCAAACGCCGGAACACGGCGGTGGACTCGACGCCGTGCTGCGAGAAAACGCGGGCAAGCTTCACGGCATCCCGGGTGGGCTCGACGAGGAAACATGGAACCCTGCCAAGGACACGTTTATCCCACGCCGCTACCAGACGTCGAACCTGGCGGGCAAACTGGCGAGCCGCACCGCCCTGCTCACCCAGCTCGGGCTGGCGAAAAACCCGACTGGTCCCGTCTACCTGCTCGATCTCGTGACAGGCCCGGACAAGGCGCTGCTCACCTTCCTATCCGGGCAGATCGACCAAATCCTCGCGGCGGACGTGCGTTTCGTGGTGCTTGGCGGCATCGCCGCGAGCTTGCCGGCAGCCATCGCGCTCAAAACCGCTGCCCGCAAGCACCCCGCGAAACTCGCCCTCGTGCCCGCACCGGACGAACGCCTGCAACACCTGGCGGTCGCGGGTGCCGATTTCCAACTCCACCTTGGACGCGACCTCCATGCGACAGAGGTTTTGCTGCGCGGACTGAAATACGGCACGCTCCCCATCGCACCCGCCAGCCCCGGCCTCAAACAGACCGCCGAGGACCATCAGCCGGGGTCGGAGAGCGGGTTCGGGCTCGTGTTTTACCACGCCACGCGCGAAGCGCTTTTCGACGTGCTCGCGCACCGCGCCCCCGCGTTGCTGAGATCGACCGATGCCTGGGAATCGCTCCGCCAGCGCGCGATGGTTCATGCGGGGAAATTCACCTGGGCACGCACGGCCGCGCAGTACGTCGCCCTGTACGGGCGGCTGACGCAATAAACCGGCGATGCTGCCCGCCCTCGTCACCGAGGTTCCCGGCCCGCGTTCGCGCGAACTGGCCCGACGGTTGCGCGCCGTCGAATCGCGCAACGTGACCTACGTTGACCGCGAGTTCCCCGTGTTCTGGGAGCGCGCGGAAGGCACCAACGTCTGGGACGCCGACGGCAACCTTTTCCTGGATTTCACGGCTGCGTTCGCCGTCGCCGGTCTCGGCCACAATGCGCCGCCGGTGCAAGCGGCGATGGTCGAGCAGTCGGCCCGGCTGATCCACGGAATGGGCGACGTGCATCCGACGGAGCTGAAGGTGCGGCTCTGCGAGGAACTCGGTGCGGTGACGTTTGGCCGCTGGCTCGGGCAGCCGGGGAAAACGATCCTGACAAACGCGGGCTTCGAGGCGGTCGAAGCGGCCTTGAAAACGTCATTACTCCACAGCGGCAAGGCCGGGGTCATCGCGTTCACGGGGGCTTATCACGGACTGGGCTACGGTGCCTTGGGCGTCAGCGGTCTGCCGGTGTTCCGGGAACCGTTTCGCAGCCAGCTCCGCGATTTTGCGGCGGTGCTGCCGTACCCGTCCTGTTACCGCTGCCCGTTCGGCGAGCGGGCGGCTTTCCGCCTGGAAGGCGGCGCTTTTCCCAACTGTTCGTCCGCGTGTCTCGAAAAGCTGGACGCGCAGATGCGACAGATCATTAAGAGCCGCCCCATCGGCTGTATCCTGGTCGAACCCGCCCAGGGCCGGGGCGGCGACGTGTTTCCGCCGCTCGATTTCTTGCGACTGCTCCGCCGCTTGTGCGACGAATACAAAATCCTGCTCGTCGCGGACGAGATTTACACGGGCTTCCACCGGACCGGCACCCTGTTCGCCTGTGACCACGCCGGGGTCGTGCCCGATTTGATCTGCCTGGGTAAGGCGCTGACGGGCGGCTTCCCGTTATCCGCGTGCGTGGGTCGGCGCGAGGTGATGGACGCTTGGCCGGAATCCACCGGCGAGGCGCTGCACACGAGCACCTATCTCGGACACCCGGTCGGCTGTGCGATGGCGCTCGCCGCGTTGACCGAGCACGCCCGGCCGGAAACCGCGCGGATCGTCGGAAGCGCCGGCCGCAAATTCAAAACGGCGCTTAGGGCGTTGCGTTCGCCACACGTCGGCGACGTACGCGGCGCGGGCCTGATGCTCGGTCTCGAACTCATCAACACCGACGGCTCACCCGCGGGCCCCTTGGCCGGCAGGATCATCAAGGCGGCGCTCCGCGACGGTCTCCTGCTCCTCGGCGGCGGACCGGCTGGAAACGTCCTGTCGTTCACGCCGCCGTTTGCCGTTTCCGACGAGGAAATCGATTTCCTCGCGACGCGGCTTCAAGAATATCTCGTATCCTTGCCGGGCTCGACCTCGTAGCTCAAAGCGAGCTGCTCGCAGACGTGCGGGGAGATGACTTCCGACACGAACTTCCGGTAAACCGGGTCCGCTTGGCCGAGCGCCATTTTATCCATCGACTCATAGTCGGCGGCGTAGAAGAAACCCCAGCTATTGCCGCTCTCGATGTGCTTGCCGCACTTGATCGCACGGACCTCGCCGATCTTGAGGAGCCGGATGCGCGACTGGCGGATGATCCATTCCACCTGCGCGTCACCGAGACCGGCGTTCAGCTTACAGAGAACGATGTGGTGCACCATGCAGACCGACCCCTTTAAGCTACCGGCAACCCGCCGCCCACTTGGTGGCAAATGGTCACCGTTTCCAGTTCAGAACGCCTTTCTTGAGCGCGTAGACATAACCGACCGTGAGGATCGCCACGAAACTCAACATGCTCCAGAGCACGGTCAAACTCGTCTTGACCATGTCCGAATACACCACCGCCCACGGGTACATGAACACGATCTCGATGTCGAAAAGGATGAACAACATCGCCACGAGAT
>CAZZYS010000240.1:0-6987 GCA_964658285.1 uncultured Verrucomicrobiota bacterium | reverse complement strand
TTGAATACCCGATGACGCTCGGCGGCATCGCGCTGGCGTTGTTGTACTGCGGCGGCGGGCGGTTTTCCATCGACCGGGCCTTGACCCGCCAGCTTTTGCCGCCCAACAGCGGGATCGTTGGCGCGTACAAGCTGCCGTCGAACGTGTGAGGAGGAGCGATGTGCCCGCGACGTTAGTCCTCGCAGGGATGCCTTTATTTACGTCGTCAGGATGTCTATTATCTGTCGGGCGGCTATGCGCTTTCTCGGGTCCAAGCTTGTGCCCGTGAGGCTCTCTCAGTATGCTCGACCTCATGCCCATGACCATTGAAGAGCTTGCCACCGAGGCGCTTTCTCTGCCGAGCGAGTCTCGCGCCCTTCTCGCAGAACAGCTTGTCGAGAGCCTGGACGTTTCTGCTCCCGCTAGCCGTTTGGACGAGCTTTGGGCAGCGGAGGCGCAGCGTCGGTTGGAGGCTGTGCGTTCCGGGCGTGCTCAGACGGTCTCTGGCGAGGAGGCCGCCGTGCGTGTGCGGCGCGCCGTGGGCCGGTGAGCCGCGTTCCCCACCGGTTCGACTTGGAGGCCCTCGCCGAGTACGAGGAGGCGGCCCGCTACTACGCCGCCCAACAGCCTGGGCTCGACCTTCGCTTTATCGCTTGCATCGAGGACGCCATCGCCCTCATCTGCGAGGCACCCGAGCGATGGCGCGTTTTCGCAGGCCGCGAGGTGCGCCGTGTTCTCACGCAAGTGTTCCCCTACGGCATTCTCTACACTATCGAGCCTGACCATGTGCTCATTATTGCTGTCGCTCACTACAGCCGAGAGCCAGGCTACTGGCAGCACCGTCTGCCGTAGAGTCGCCGCCCAACCACGCGCTTCAGCGAACAGAAGCTGGCGGTGAGGCCGGGGTCCGAGTTCCGGCCTTGACCTCGCCGGCCTTTGTCGCTGATTTTGAGTCTGTCGGGCATCGCACGACAATACGGCCCGGCATGAAATTAAAACTACCGCGCGTCGATGAATTCGACGGACTCCGTGGTTTGCTGGCGGGCTGGGTGGCCATCTCGCACGTGCTCTGCTGGAGCGGGTTTTCGGATGCCATCCTCCCACCACCTCTCAATCGCTGGTGGCCCGATTTTATTTCCGCGCAACCTGCGGTGGAGATATTCATCATCCTCAGCGGGTTTGCCATTTCGTTCATGCTCCATGCGCGTGAACAGTCTTACCGGTCGTTCATGCAAGGGCGGTTCTTGCGTATCTATCCGACCTACCTGACATGCCTGGCCTTCGGCCTGGGAGCGATCTACCTTGCGCCAACGATTCCTAATCAAGCGTCCTGGCGAGATACCACTTATTTCCGGGTGCTCGGACCTCTCTCGGACCATGAACGCACGCACACTTTCACGCACGTTCTGACCCACCTCACTTTGTTGAACGGCCTGATCCCGCATCGCGTGCTACCGGATGCGGCGGGGACGCTCCTGCCTCCGGCCTGGAGCATCACGCTGGAATGGCAATACTATCTCGTCGCGCCATTCATCGCGCGATTTGTCTACTCCGGCACCCGTCTATTGTGCCTGGGCGCGGTCGCCTGCGTGGGTCTGCGCTTCGGGTACTATTGGCAGAATCCGCAGCTCGCGTTTCTGCCCGCGCAACTCCCGTTCTTTCTGGTCGGTATCGCCAGCTACCATCTTTACGCCAACTTCGTTTCGTCCGGCTGCGGAAGGCTGGAGAAATTCACCGTTCCTGTTGCCGCGCTCCTGTTGGTCGTCGTCATCACCGCATGGCATTCGATGGCCCTGGGTGCGTGGACGCTGGCGTTCGGGTGTGTCTTTGTGGATGGCGGTGGTTTGTTCGCGCGCGCGCTCCGGGTTGTGCGCGGCGTCCTTTTGCATCCTTGGTTACAGAAGGTCGGAAGCATCTCGTACCCGCTCTACCTGATCCACTGGCCGATCATCGTCCTCTGGCTGTACCTGCTTCTGCGATGGAAGCCCACCCTGACCTCGGCGAAAGCAAGCCTGTGGCTCTTTGTCCTGGCGATTCCCAGCAGCCTGCTGGCCGCGGGTGTCCTCCACCGATTCGTGGAGGTGCCGTTGATGAAGATCGGCAGGGTCGTCAGAGTTCCTTCAGAAAATCCCCCACCAGTCCAAGCGCCGTCTTGATCTTCGGCAAGCCTGTCGCGTATGCGCAACGCACGAAACCCTCGCCGCCCGCGCCGAACGCCGTGCCCGGCACGACCGCGACCTTCTTTTCCTGCAAGAGCCGTAATGAAAACTCCCGGCTCGTCAACCCGCTCGGCCGGATGTCCGGGAACACGTAGAACGCCCCGCGCGGCCGGTGGCACGGCAGCCCGAGGTCGTTGAACGCGCCCACGATGAAGTTGCGCCGCGCCTCGTACTCGCGCCGCATCGCCGCCACGTCGGGTTCGCCGTGCCGCAACGCCTCGACCGCCGCTTCCTGGCTCGTGATCGACGCGCACAGGATGCCGTACTGGTGGATCTTCATCATCGCCTCGATCAACGCCGTCGGCGCGCACGCGTAGCCGATGCGGAAACCCGTCATGGCGAACGCCTTGGAAAACCCGTGCAGGAACACCGTGCGTTCCTTCATGCCCGGCAGCGCGGCGATGGAGGTATGCTCGCCGCCGTCGTAGGTTAATTCGCTGTAAATCTCGTCGGTGAGCACGATCAGGTTGTGCCGCTGACACAGCGCCGCGATGCCTTCGAGTTCCGCCCGGGGCATGGTCGCGCCGGTCGGATTGGTCGGGAAATTGAGCATCAGGACCTTGGAACGCGGCGTGATGGCGGCGGCGACCGCCTCGGCGCGCAACGCGAACCCGTCGGCGGCGTGCGTCTGGACCGCTACCGGCACCCCGTGGGCCAGCGCGATGCTCGGACTGTACGATACGTAGCAGGGTTCGTGGTAGAGGACCTCGTCGCCCGGATCGAGCAGAGCGCGCAACGCCAGGTCGAGCGCCTCGCTGACTCCCACCGAGACGAGCACTTCCGTCTGCCCGTCATACTGGATGCCGAAGTGTTTGGCGACGTAGCCCGCGATGGCGTCGCGCAGCTTGGGCAGGCCGAGGTTGGACGTGTAGCCGGTGTGACCGCGTTCCAACGAATAAACCGCCGCCTCGCGGATGTGCCAGGGCGTCACGAAATCCGGTTCGCCGATCCCTAGGCTGATGACGCCGCTCATGCTCTGGACGACCTCGAAAAAGTCGCGGATGCCCGAGCGGGGGATGTCACGGACGTGGCGGGCGACGGGCGAGGGAGACATGGCGGCGGCGGGAACGGGTCACCAAGAAACACCGGTTCCGCCGGGGACGCCAGCGGGAACGCAGGCCGCCTCCCATCATCCTGCCGGGTCTGTCGGTGCCATCGGCAGGGATAGGGTTTGAAGCGCTTCCGGCTCAATATGTTGTGGCATCGCTTCTATTTCTTGACACCCGCCGCCATATTTCTGCTAGAGTAGAAAACTGTCGAATTCTAGACAAATCTAACCCGGGCGGTTTGCCCGACCACTTTCCCCGTCCCCGTATGAAATTCCATCTCAGCAAAGAAAAGCTCCTTGAGGGCCTCCAGCAGGTCCAGAGCGTGGTCAGCACCCGCACGACGCTTCCGATCCTTTCCAACGTGCTGCTGCAAACCAACGGCAACGGGATCAACATGACCACGACCGACCTCGACGTGGGCGTGCGCTGCCACGTGGACGCGGACATCGAGGAAGCCGGAGCGACCACCTTGCCCGCGCGGCGGCTGTTCACCATCATCCGTGAGCTGCCCAGCAGCGACGTGCAGTTCGAGAGCGACGGCAAGAACGTCGCCTGCATCAACTCGGGCCAGAGTTTTTTCAAAATCCTCGGGCTGCCGGAGGAGGAATTCCCGCCGCTGCCGAAGTTCGAGGGGGCGAAAACCTACACGCTCAAGCAGGCTGAACTGCGCGACGCGCTCAAGAAAACCAGTTATTCGATCTCTACCGACGAGACCCGCTACGTCCTCAACGGTATCCTGTGTTCCTTCAAGGAGGGCAAACTGGCGCTCGTCGCCACCGACGGACGCCGTCTGGCGATGGTCGACATCGAAGTCGAGATCGCCGCCGGCCAGGAGGCCAGCGTCATCATCCCGGCCAAGGCCGTCAACGAACTCCAGCGCCTGCTCAAGGACGAGGGCACCATCGAGATTCGCCTCGGCGAGAACCAGGTGGCCTTTGAACTCAACGGCACGCTGCTCGTCTCCAAGCTGATCGAGGGCAACTATCCGAATTACAAGCAGGTCATCCCCAACGAGGCGAAGGAACGCATCGAAATGGAACGTGAGACGTTCCTGAACGCCGTGCGCCGTGTGTCGCTGCTGACCAGCGAGAAGAGCAATTCCATCAAGCTGATCTTCACGAAGAACAACATCGACATCGCCGCCAACAGCCCTGAGATCGGAGAGGCCAAGGAATCGCTGCCGGTGAAGTACGGCGGCAAGGATTTCACCATCGCATTCAACCCGGAGTTTTTGATGGCCCCGCTGCGCGCGCTGACGGACGACACGGTGTACCTGGATTTGATCGACGAGATGAGCCCGGGCGTCATCAAGATCAAGACCCCTTTCCTGTACGTGCTGATGCCGATGCGGATCAGTTATTGAATTACTTCAGGTAGGCCGCAACGCGGCCGGTCGTCCCCCTAAGGTAGGGATGCCTCTCCGAGGCAGTCCCTAATTTTTCTGGAAGGAAATCAACGAGGGACAAGCACGGTTGTCCAATCAAATCTAGGGACTGCCTCGGAGAGGCATCCCTACCTTAGGGGGACGAACTCCGTCTCCCACTCAGCCAGGAGCCACGCGAGGAACTCTAGCGTCATCTGGTAGTCGGCCGGGTCCGCCGGGGTCCGCGAAGTTTTCGCCGGGTCGATCCGCGTCGCCCACGAACGGTCGATCAACTCCGTCCACGCGAACGGCAGCCGCCCTTTGGCCCAATCGGTTCCGCGCCGCTTGGAACCGACCGTCCCGGTGACGAGGTCGCGCCATGCCCGGCAGAAGTTGAGGGCGATGAAACCCTGGTAAAATTGCGTGGCCCAGACCTCTGGTCTGGCGAGGATCTCCTTTCCCCAGCCGCCCATGACGGCGAGGATTTCCGCGCGCAGCACCTCCACCGGGACCGGATCGACCAGGGCCGCCGGGTCCACCCCCGCCAGCCGGATGCCGTGTTCGCGCACAACCTGCCGCACGACGGCCGTGTTGCAGTGCGTCCCGGGCACCATCCTGCGGTGACCGTGGTCGAGATACCAGAGCGGTTCCAAACGCCGGTCGCACGTCCGCAACACCTCCACCGGGAAGTACGAACCCTCCAGGTGAGCCGCCCAGGGGTTGGGCAGGGCGCGGACCCGCGCGTGGAGCGCTTGCAACGCGCCGACCTGTGCGTCGGTGAACCGGTCGCGCACCGCGACGATGAAATCCGCGTCGCTGTGTTCGTCGAAGTCACCCACCGCGAACGATCCCTGCAACACCGCCGCCACGAAGCAGTCGCCCAGCGCCGCCTGCACGCCGGAGGTCCATTCGTGCAGCAGGGCGTTGAGCGCGGGAACGGGCGTCGGCTGCATTCACGAAACCTCCGATGTGAACCCCGCCGCCGCGTTCTCCACCGTGCCGGGCACCACCACTGCCGGGGCCACGGCATCCTCGGGTCGCGGCCGGGTGACGACCCACGCCACGACCAGCCCCGCGAGCACCAGCGCCGACGACAACAGAAACGGCGCACCGGGGATATTCACCCCGCGCCGGGCCACCCAGCCTGTCGCCGTGAAAGCCGTGAATGTCGCCGCGAACAACCCCGGCCCGATCATCCCCGTCACCCCGCGCAGCGAACCGACCGCGCCCTGGAGGCGGCCCTGTTCGGTCGGACCCACCCGCCGCGACATGATCGCCTGCGTCGGCGGACTGGCCAGCCCCCACAACGACGCCAGCGGCACCGCCAGCCAGAATACCCACGCCCGGGTCGCCAACCCGTAGATGGCAAACCCCGCCGCCCCGCAGAGCGTTCCCGCCAGGATCGTGCGGCGCTCGCCCATCCACGCGAGGACCGGTTTGATGAGGACGGTTTGCACGAGCGCCGAGCACACTCCCGCGCTGCCCAGCAGCAGGCCGACCTCCAGGTTGCTCAACCGCAGGCGGCTGTCGGCGTAGAGCACGTACACGCTCGGGAAAACCTCGTGCGCGAGGTAAAACAGCCACATCACCGCCGCCAGCCCGAGCATCTCGCGGCGTGAACGCAGGAAACCCAGCGCCGCCACCGGGTTGGCCCGCCGCCAGGAGAACGCGGCGCGCCGTTCGGGGGGCAGCGACTCCGGCAGCACGAACAACCCGTAGCAGGCGTTCGCCAGGCTCAGGCCCGCCGACACCCAGAACGGCAGCCGCACGTCCACCTGACCGAGCGCGCCGCCGAGCGCGGGTCCGATCACGAAACCCAGCCCGAAGGCCGCGCCGACCGTGCCGAAGCTTTGCGCGCGTTTCTCGGGCGGGGTCACGTCGGCGATGTACGCGTAGGCCGTCGGGATGCTGCCCGCGGTGAAACCCGAAACGATCCGGCCGAGGAACAGCCACGCCGGGATCGGCGCGAGCGCCATCACGATGTAATCCAGTCCCAACCCAAAATTGGACAACAGCACCACCGGCCGCCGCCCGAACCGGTCGGACAGCGCGCCGAGCAGCGGACCGGCGACGAACTGCATCCCGGCCCAGCTCGTGCCAAATACAAAAATGTACCACGCCGTCGTCTTCTCGCTGCCGCCCACCATGCTCAGGATCAGCGGCGTGAGCACCGGCACGATGATGCCCAGCGCCAGGATGTCGAGCATGACCGTGACGAAAATAAACGCCAGCGCGGCCTGCCGGACCGGGCGCGCGGGGGCAAACGGCGGCGGTTCACCGGGCGGGTGGTCGAAGTCATTCATGGAGAACGGCAGCGTAGCCGGACGTCTCCCGCGGCAGCAATGCAAAAACTGGGGTGGATGGCGCTTTCCGAGCG
>CAZZYS010000239.1:0-7012 GCA_964658285.1 uncultured Verrucomicrobiota bacterium | reverse complement strand
ACGTCCACGGGCACGGGCGACGTGCCGCCCACCGGCGTGACGATGCGGTCCTGCAGCACCCGCAAAATCTTGGCCTGCATGGGCAGCGTCATGTCACCGATCTCGTCGAGGAAGAGCGTGCCCTTGTTCGCCTCGCTGAACCGGCCCGTGCGCTGGTTGAGCGCGCCGGTGAACGCCCCCTTGACGTGGCCGAAGAGTTCGCTCTCCAGGAGTTCCGCCGGGATCGCCGCGCAGTTGACCGCCACGAAGGGCCGGTCCGCGCGCGGGCCGTGACGGTGCAAGGCGCGGGCGACCTCCTCCTTGCCCGTGCCGGTCTCGCCCTGCACGAGCACGGTCGCGTCGCTCGGGGCGGCCAGTCCGATGAGTTTGTGGACCTCGCGCATCGCGGGGCTCGCGCCGATGAGCTGGTCCCGGCTGCCGGTGCCGGTCGCGGCCTCCACCTTGGCCTGACCCATGCGCGGGCGGCCCAGGGCGCGTTCGAGGACGCCGCGCACCCCCTCGCGGCTGATGGGTTTGGTGAGGTGGTCGAAGGCTCCGAGCTTCATCGCCTCGATGGTGTTGCCGCTGTCGGCGTGCGCGGTCAGCATGATGACCGGCAGTTCCCGGCACTCCGGGTGGTCGGCGTGCAGGCGGCGCAGGGTTTCCAGGCCGTCGATGCCGCGCATCCGCAGATCGAGCAGGACCAGATCGAACCCTCCGCAATCGCCGCGGCCACCGTCCGTCAACCGCGCGAGCGCGCTCTCCCCGGAAGCAACCTGCACGGCCTCGTGGCCGAGGTCGGTCAGGGTTTCGGCGAGTCCCTCGCGGAACGCGTCGTCGTCGTCAACGATCAGAACGGTGGCCATGCGCGGCGGGGATTTCGATGAGGAACACGGAGCCGGGCGCGCCGTCGGCCGGGGCTTGCCAGCGGGCCGTGCCGCCGTGCGCCCCGGCAATCTCGCGCACGAGGCTCAACCCGAGGCCCACGCCCTCGGCGCGGCCGGTCACGAACGGCTCGAAGATCCGCTCGGCCTCGGCGGGCGCGACTCCCGGCCCGGTGTCGCTGACCCGCAGGCGGCAGCGGTCGGCGGACACTTCCGCTCCGAGGGCGATCCTGCCGCCGGAAGGCGTGTGTTGCAGGGCGTTGAGCAACAGGTTCTCCACGGCGCGGGCGAGGCTGGGTTCATCGAAGCTCCAACGGGCGTCGGCGGCGGGTGCGGGGTCGAGGACCAGGGTGATCCCCTCGCGCTGGGCGGTCGGCGTGACCTCCTCCAGACGGGCTCGCAGGAAGGGTTGCAGCGGCACCGGCTGGGGGCGGATCTCCACCATGCGGGTGAGCAGTCGCAGGGCGGCGAGCAGTTCCTCCAGACGGCCGATCTGGGGCAGGATCGCTTGCAGGGCGATCTCCGCGCGTTCGGGACCGGCGGCGAGAGCGTTTTCACTGCGCAGGCGCATCGCGGCCAGGGGGTTGCCGATCTCGTGCGCCAGGCCCGCCACCATGCGCCCCAGGGCGGCGAGACGGTCGGAACGCGCGAGGTCGCGGCCGATGCGGGCGCTGTCCTCGCGGGAGATTTTCAAGCGTTCGTTGAGCCGATTGAAGGCGGCGACGATGCGGTCGAGTTCGCGTTCGCCGGTGGGTGCCAGCGGCGGCAGGTTTTCCAGGGGCGTGGCGGCGATGGACTCTTCCAGCGCGGAGAGGCGGCCCGTCCAGCGGCGCAGGGAGCGCAGCAGCCACAGGCCGCTGCCGAGGGCGACCAGGAGCAGCGCACCCAGGCCGATGCTCAACCGCCCGTAGGATTGCCCGATGCTCAGGGGCACGCGGGTCATCGTCCAGAGGGAGAGTTCCGGCGGCGGACCGGGCAGCGGGACGGCGTGGAGCAGGACGGACACGTTCTCGCCGTTGTAGCGGCGATCCACGGGACCGCCAGCCTCCTGGCCGTCGTGGATGGCCTGTTCGATCTGACCCAGCTCCGCCTGCGGGAGATCGCGCTTCTGCCGGGGGCCGTCGTGGGTGGGAAAGGAATAAGCCAGGGACTCGTCGCGTCCC
Organism: uncultured Verrucomicrobiota bacterium; assembly: GCA_964658285.1. Classification (GTDB taxonomy): domain Bacteria; phylum Verrucomicrobiota; class Verrucomicrobiia; order Chthoniobacterales; family SZAS-18; genus CAHJWO01. Next base: position 4,986 of record CAZZYS010000239.1, on the reverse strand, counting down.
CGCCAGAACCCGCCCTCGACCCCCGGCTGGCCGGTGAAGGCCACCGAGAGCATGGCCTCCAGGTCGGCGCGGGTTTGCGCATCGTCCAGCGGAGGCGGGCGGCCCGCGAACGTCGTCCGATAGCGGTCGTAGCGCCGGGCAGCGTCGTCGGCGGCCTGGGAGAGTTTCTCGCGTCCCTGGCGCAGTTGCGCGCCCGCCCCCTGTTCGACGAGCGAATACATCAGGAACGCCAGCGCGAGGCAGAGCGCGAGCACCAGCGCCCAGAGCGTGGTGAGCGCCGTCCGCAGTGAGAATTTCGTCGCCACGTCGGCGGATTTCAGAATTTGGCGATGAGCGCCACTCCGCCGATCATCAGGGCTGCGCCGAGCAGGCGCATCGGGTGGGCGGTGTGTTGCTGGACGTTGAGCCAGCCGAAGTGATCAATGGCGATGGAAGCGATGAGCGCGGCGGTGACGTTCAGGCCCGTGTACGGTCCCGCGCCGACCTTGCCCACGAGCACGAGGCCCGCGTACACGGCGACCGCGCCGATGACGCCCGCCAGCGGTGCCCACCAGGGCATGTCGAGCACCTGTTGGACGGTAGGCAGCGGTTTGTGCAGCACGAAGAACGCGCCGAGGAAAAAGGCCACGATCAAACTGAAGGAAACCAGGGACGCCAGCCACGGGTTGACGAGCGACTTGTAGAGCTGCGCGTTCATGGCGCTGCCCATGGCCTGGAGCACTCCGCCGATGATGATGAAAAGATAGATGCCTGGATTCATGCTGCTTGATGTGGGTTGCCGTGTTGTGACTACGAGTGAGGAGTGGAAAACGGTTGGATGACTGCGGCGGGAGGATCAATGGCTTCCTTGCAAGAACGTCGAGGCCAGCACCGCGAGCACCAGCGCTGCGGGCGTGACCACGAGGCCGACCTTCAGGAATGACCACGCGCTGACTTCCTGTCCCTCGCGGCGCAGGGCGATGAGCCACAGGACCGTTGCCAGCGAGCCGGTGACGGAGAGGTTCGGCCCGAGGTCCACGCCGATGAGCAGGGCGTTGCGCAGCGACTGCGAAACGTGGCTCTCCACGACCGCCGTGCCCGTGATGAGTCCGCTGGGCAGGTTGTTGATGACGTTGGAAACCGCCGTCACCCCGAACGCCCCGGCCAGGTCACCCTGCCACGGCGGCAGCTTGCCCAACTCCGCCAGCGCCCGCTTGCTCGCGGCCAACGCGCCGACGCGGTTGACCGCTGCGACCACCACGAACAATCCGGCCACCAACGGCAGCACGCTCCAGGACACGTTTTTGGGTGTTTCCCAGAGCGCCTGACGGTCCCGGAACATCACCAGCACCAGCACCGCCACCGCCACCCCGAGCGTGGGCGCGCCGAGGTCCACGCGAAACGCGGATGCCGTCAGCAGCACGACCACCGCCAGCCCGATCCCGGCAAGAGCCGTTTTTCCCGCGCCGGAGAGTGGGGCCTCCGCCGGTTCCTCGACGGTGCCGGTGATGTCGCCGCGCGTCACGAGGTAGAGCACGCCGCCCGTCACCACGACCGACAAAATCGAAGGCACGCCGAACTCCCGCAGCCAGTCCAGCAGCGGCGGCATGTGCCCGCCGAAGAGCACGAGGTTGGCCGGGTTGGAGATCGGCAGCACGAAGCTCGCCGCGTTGGCCACCAGCGCGCAGGCGAAGAGATACGGCAACGGCTTTGCCACCTTCGCCGCCTTCGTCGCCGCGAACACCGCCGGGGTCATGACCACCGCCGTCGCGTCGTTGGACAAAAACACCGTGATGACCACCCCCACCCCGTAAATGAGCCAGAACAGCCGCGCGGGCGAACCCCTGGCGTGGGCGACCGCCACGGACGCGCACCAGTCGAAGACCCCCTCGCGCCGGGCGAGTTCGGACAGCAGCATCATGCCGGTCAAAAACAGGTAAACGTCCAGCCCCTTGCCCACGGCCAGCCAGGCTTCGTGCCAGGGCAGCAGGCCGCAGACGACGAGCAGGACGGCCCCGGCGGCGGCGAAGACCGCCTCGGGGAGGTTGCGCGGACGGGCCAGCACGCAGCCGATGGTCAGGGCGGCGATGAACCAGACGGCGATTTTGCTCCAGGGGAGCGAGGACAAAGTGGCAAGAGGCATGAAAGCAACGGAGAATGTCGAGAACGGGCGGGAACGGGCAGGAGGAGGGACGGGTGAAACCGATCTCCCCCATCACCAGGGATGGCCGAGCAGGTTGGGTCCGAGAAGAGTGTCGGGGATGCCCTTCTCCGGGTAAGGCCCGATGCGGTTGTCCATTTCCACGGGCCGGGGCGGCGGGGGCTGGTGGCTGCCGGCGTGGTCGATCAACACGTTGATCGTGTCGCGGGCGCTGCCGCCTTTCTGGTCCACCACCCACACGGTGAGCCGATGAGGGCCATCCGGCAGGAGCTTGGGGTTCCAGGGCAACGTCCACAGGCCCGGTTCGCCAGACGGCTCCATCTGGCGGTATTCCCCGTCGTCGATCCGGCACCAGGCTTTGGTGACGCCGGCGGCGGACCACGCTTTGGCGTGGATTTTCGTCGGCTGGCGGACGGGCGGGGCGTAGCGGGTCACGAACCGTTCGTCGGCGGGGGACGTGATGATGACGAAGGGCCACGACGCGGCCAGTTCCTTGAACTTCCAACTGACCACGTCGCCGTCCAGGCACGTCACCGAAAAGCCCACCGGCCCCTCCTCGATCTGGCCGGTGGAGCGCGTCGCGGCGTAGAGGACGCGGCCGTCGTTGGCGATCTCGTTGTAATGGGTGTGGCCCATCTCGACGACGCGCACGGCGTCGCTGCCCCGGATGAGTTCGGTGACGGCGCGGGCGGCTTCCCCGAGTTCGCTCGGGTAGGTGTGCATGAAGAGGACGACCTGTTCCCCGTTCCCGGCGGCCTGCCAGAGCTGCTGGGTCAGGTAGGCGAGTTGCTCCGCGCCGTGGCCGAACCCTTCCTTGCCCCCGATGTCCACGGAGTTCAGAAAGACGCACCGCCGCCCGCCGACGACGAAACTCTTGGGCAGGCCAGCCTCCAGGAAACGTTTGAGCAGGTCGAGGCTGCCGGTCTGGATGTCGTGGTCGCCGGGCAGGACATGCAGAGGGAGGTTCAGCTTTTCGAGGGCGCGCACGAGGATTTCGTACTGCGCCCCGGTGCCGTTCTCCGCGTTGTCGCCCGGCAAAAAGGCGAAATTCACGCCACCGGGGCCGGCCAGGTGCGTGTTGGCGTCGGCGATGAGCGCGCCGAGGTCCAGGTAGTTCCAGGCGTCTTCGGTCGTGAGGTGGAGGTCACCGAAATGCACCCAGCTCAGGAGGTTGGCGGGGCCGGGGGGGCGGAAATCAGCAGGGTTGGGTCTCATGGGGTATTCAGGCGGTCGCCGTTTGAACTCTCGCTCCGTCCGCCTCGCAGCTTTCCTTGGCCTGATCCCTGGTCTCGGGCATCATCACCAGGAAGAACACGAAACCCGCCGCCGCGATGCCCCCGAGCATGTAAAAGGTGAAGTCGTTGCCCATGTGCTTGGCCACCACGCCGCCCACGTAATTGCTCAGAAACGCCCCGCAACCCTGCGCCGTGGCAATCGCCCCCTGCGCGGCGTTGAAGCGCCCCGTCCCCCTGGTCAGGTCAGCCACGATCAACACGCTGACGACCCCGAAGATGCCGGCACCGAGCCCGTCCATGCATTGGACGGCAATGAGCGCGGCGGGCTTGTCGCTGAGCGTGTAAAGCACCCCGCGCACGGCGAGCGCCGCGAATGCGAAGAGAAAGAGCGGCTTGCGTCCCAGGGAGGAAGCGAGCCGCCCGCTCACCGCCGCCACGACGAGAAACACCAACTGCGAGGCCAGCATGTACCCGCTCGTGTAAAGGATGGCCTCCCGCGCGCCCACGCCGTCGGCGAGCATCTGGGTGACGAGAGGCACCATCGCGGCGTTGGCGAAATGGAAGATCACCGCCGAGACCATGAACACGAGCACCGTGCGCTGCTTGAAGAGTTCGCCGAACCCCTTGAGCAAGCCCTTGATGCCGTCCCACACGCCGCCCCCGGCTTCCTCTTTCTGCTGGTCGGACTCGCCGTCCGCGCCGCGCGCGAGGTCGTAGTCGATGTCGTCCGGTTTGATGAAGGAAACGCACACCAGCGCGGCGACGCACAACCCGCCCACGAGGTAGAACATCCACTTCATGCCCAGGTAGTAGCCGATGGTCCCGAGCGCGAGCGCGGCGAACATGTTGCCCCCGGCATTGAACGCCTGGTTGGTGCCCATCTGCCGGTCCATGCGCCTGCGCCCGACCAGGCCCAGCGCCACCGCCGCGAGGCACGGCGGGAAGATCGCTCCGGCGACGCCGATGAGCGCCTGCGCGGCCGTGACCACGGGCAAGGTGGTCATCCAGACCGTCGCCAGACACGCGGCGGCAATCATGACGATGCCCACGCTCAACAGCGCGCGTTTCTGCCGCAGCTTGTCGATGAGCGCGCCGGCCGGGGTTTGCGCGATGACCTGCGCGAGGTTGCCCGCCGCCAGTGCCGTGCCGATTTGGGCCGGTCCCCAGCCCACCCAGGATTGGAGGAAAAGCGCCACGTATGGCCCCATGCCGTTCTGCACGTCGGCGATGCAGAAGTTCAGCGCCATCAACGCCCGCACGCTGCCGCGCTTGCGGTCGTCAATCTGCCCAGCATCCGGCCCGGAGGACTTCGGATGCTTCCCGTTGTTGGAGTTCGGTGAGGCGGCGGCGGCAGGGCGGGATGGGTTCATCGGGAGACGTTTGCGCGAGCAGATGTCCCGAACCGCCATTGCAGGATGCGTGCCTTTCGCCGGGCGGGTGCGCCTCAGAGGTGACCCGGAGTTTTCCCGGCCGGCGACCTGCATGAAAGGCGGACGACCAGCGTCCGTTTAGCGGACGCCCGGCCCCTCGAAAGCGCGGAGGGAGGCCCATGTTACCCTAGGCTGAATCGACATTTAGGATAGCGCAAGCATCCGGGTTGTGGTTTGAGCG
>CAZZYS010000238.1:0-7190 GCA_964658285.1 uncultured Verrucomicrobiota bacterium | reverse complement strand
TGCCCCAGGCTCGTATGAAGCCGCGCCGTTGGCGCGCCGGAGATCATCCGGTCACCACTCAAAGAAAAATGCTACGGGCAGAACGGATGAAGGATGAAGGCAGAGACGGAAACCTGGCTTCCGACCTTCTGCTTTCATCCTTCATCCTTTCTCCCCCGGCGGTCCCGTTGTATAGTCGGCGGACGCTCCCCCGCCGATGGATCAATCGCTGCCCAAGGCCAAGGCCGACTTCAAGCGCAAGCTGCGCGACGTACCCCACAAACCCGGCGTGTACCTGATGCGCGACCGGCTCAACAAGATCATCTACGTCGGTAAGGCCAAGAGTCTGCGCAAGCGGTTGAGCAGTTATTTCATGCCCTCGCGCCGCCAGACGGCCGACATGAAGACGCGCTCGCTCATCGAGAGCATCTGGGATTTCGAGGTCCACACGGTCAAGAGCGAGCCGGAATCCCTCCTGCTCGAAAGCCGCCTCATCAAGGAATACCGGCCGCGCTACAACATCTCGTTGCGCGACGACAAGCGCTTTCTGCTGGTCAAGGTCAACGTGGCCGACCCGATCCCGCGCTTCCAGTTGACGCGGCTGCGCAAGGATGACGGCGCGCGGTACTTCGGGCCGTTCGCGCACGCAGGGGCGCTGCGCTCGGTGCTCAACCTGATGCGCGACAAGTTTGGCCTGCGCTCCTGCCGGCCGTTCCAGCCGGGCGAGTACGATTTCAAGCATTGCCTCGCGCCGGTCATCAAGAAATGCCCCGCGCCCTGCGTGCAAAAAATCTCGTGGGACGACTACCGCGCGCGGGTGGTGTCCGCGTGCGAGTTCCTCGAAGGCCGCTCCCGCAGCACCCTCGCCGAGCTAGAAGAGCAGATGAAGGCGGCGGCGGCGAAGATGAATTTCGAGAAGGCGGCGGAGTTGCGCGACATGATCGACGATCTGCGGCGCACCACCGCCCCGACGCGGCGTTTTACCCGCCATTCGCTGCCTTCGACGATCAACCCGGTGGCGGACCTCAAGGCGCTCGGGGACGCGCTCCAGTTGCCGCATCTGCCGATGGTCATGGAGTGTTTCGACATCTCGAACATCTCGACCACGCACATCGTCGCCAGCATGGTGTCGTTCAAGAACGGGGTTCCCGACAAGGCGAACTACCGACGCTACCGGATCAAGGGCGTTAAAGGGCAGAACGATTTTGCCAGCATGGCGGAGGTCGTGCGGCGGCGGTACGCACGGGTGCTCCTCGAAGCGCGCGAGCAACACGGCGACGCGGCGGAGTTTTCGCAGGAAAACCCGCACGACGCGTTGCGGCGGCTGGCGTCCACGCCTGACAGCAGCGATCCGCCCGACGCCGACGACCCCGAAAACCCCGCGCCCACCGCGGACGCGCACAACGCCAACCTGGAGGGCGACGTGCTCATCGACGGTCCCGGTTTCGCACCCGACGAAACCGACGCCGAACTCGACAACGAGATGGAACGCGAGCTGGAAGCCGACGCGCTCGACGACGCCGCGCCCGACGCGCCGGAAGCCGAGATGCCCGACCTGGCGGTGGACGAGGAGAGTGATCTCCCCGTGCCCGGGGCGGCTCCCCGCCGCAAGCTCGTGCGCCTGCCGGACCTCGTGATCGTGGACGGCGGCAAGGGGCAGCTCAGCAGCGCGTGCACGCAGCTCCAAAAACTTGGGCTGCACGACCTGCCCATCATCGGGTTGGCCAAGGAGTTCGAGGAGATTTATCGTCCCGGCCGTCCCGCGCCGTTGCGGCTGCCGGAGGATTCGGGCGCGTTGCGCTTGCTCCAGCGCATCCGCGACGAGGCGCACCGGTTCGCCAACGGTTACCACCAGCTCCTGATGAAGCGGCGCATCGGCGAGAGCATTCTCGATGATTGCCCGGGTGTGAGCGAGAACCGCAAGGCGATCCTGCTGCGCGCGTTCGGCTCGGTGGAACGGCTGCGCGGCGCGACGGTCGAGAAGATCGCCGAGGTGGACGGCATCAGCCAGAAACTGGCCGAGGACGTGCACCGTTTTCTAGAGACGCATTAGACCAGGCCCGCCCGCCGCAGCCGTTCCTCGCAATGCAGGATGGCCAGCGCGCAGGTCCCCGTCTTCATCTCGCCGCGGCGCACCAGCGCGAACGCTTCCGCCACGGGGAGCAGCAGGAGATCGATGTGCTCGCCTGGTTCCATGTCGGTTTCCTGGTCCAGCACCACGTCGAGCGCCAGAAAAATGTGGCAAACCTCGTCGCTGATCGAACTCGACGAATAAAACCACGTCACCGCCTCCAGGCTGCCCGCCGTCGCGCCGATTTCCTCGCGGAGTTCCTTGCGCGCGACTTCCTCCAGTGGGGCGCCACCCGTGTCGCGGCAGCAGCCGGCCGGCAGTTCGTAGCAGTGTTGATCGACCGGGTAACGGTACTGCCGGATCAGCGCCATCCGGCCGTTGGTCGTCACGGGAACGATGATGACCGATTCGCCGCGCTCCAGGTACGAGTACCGGATTTCACCGCGTCCGGGGATGGCCACCCGGTCCACGCGCAACCGGTTCACCGGGCCGTCGTAAGGATGGTGCGATGCGAGCACCTGCCAGCCCAGGAGCGCACCCGTGGGCTTGTCCGGCGAGCCGTCGGAGGAATTTGTCATGGTGCGTGCGCGTGATCGCGGTTCACCCCTCGGCCGGCACCGCCGCCGGTACCTCGACGGGCAGATTCGCCGCCTGCCGGCCCGCGCCCGCCAGCAAGGCCAGCGCGCAGATGCCGTAACCGACCGCTCCGGAGATCATGGCGGTGCGAAAACCGATCCAGTCCGCCAGCCCCGTGACGCAGAGCGACGTGAAGGGCATGATCCCGATGAAACTGAGCATCGCCAGTGCCGACACCCGCCCGCGCAACGGTCCGGGGGCACGCTCCTGCACGGTGGTGTTGGCGACGCCGAAGTTAAAGGCCGTCCCCACGCCGAGGGCGCTCAGCGCGACCGTGGCCTGCCAGAAGTTGCGCGAGAGTCCGAGGGCGATCAGCGCCACCACCACGTCCACCACCGCGATGGTCAACCACACGATCCGCCGTGGGCGCGGCACCGCCGGGACGATGAACGACGCGACCAGCGCGCCGATGCCCGAAAACGACCACAGGAAGCTGGTGAACCGGTCGTCGAGATTCAGGGTGTGCCGGGCAAAGAGCGGCAGCATCACCGCCATGAACGGAAACACGAACAGCGAGCCCGAGGCCATCAGCCCGAGCATGGCGAGCGTCGGTTTGTCGCGCCGGACATAGTCGATGCCCGCCTTCATGCCGCTGGTGCGCTGTTTCTCCTCCTCGGCGTTGCCCTGGGGACGGGGCGAGACCGACGCGATGGCGGCGATGCTCGCCAGGAAGCTGGCGGCGTTGATGTAGAACGCCACCGACTTGCCGAAGATGCCGATGACGTAACCCGCCACCGCGAAGCCGACGAGCCGCGAGCCGTGAAAGATGGAGCGGTCAATCGCCACGGCGGCGGCGATTTCCTCGCGCTCGACCATCTCGGGCACGAGCGCCGAGGTGGCCGGCATCTCGAACGAAGACGAGACTCCCAGCAGCGCCGACGCCGTCAGGATGTGCCAGATCTCGATGCGGCCCGCGGCGACCAGCCAGCCAACGGTGGTCGCCAGGATGATCTGGACCACCTGGGAGATGATGATGATCTTGCGCTTGTCGAACCGGTCCGCCACCGTGCCGCCGTACATGGTCAGCGCCAGCATCGGGATACTGCCGCAGAAGTTGACCCAGCCCAGCCCGACCGCCTTCGCCGTCAGCTCGGTCATCACGAGGCTTTGCGCGGCGGCCTGCATCCAGTAGCCGACGTTCGAGATGGCGTCCCCCACGGCGTAACGCGCGAACGGTCCACGCCGGAGCACCGAGAGCGGTCCGCGCAGGGTTGGCTCGGCGACGGCGGCCGGTTCGGTGAGGGGAGCCGCCGCCTCGCTGCCCGCTGGGATCTTCGTTGCTTGTTCGCTCATGGGAATGGCGGGACGTACTCATCGGCCGTGGCAGGGCAGAAGGCAAAACGCAAAATGAGAAAGTTGTGTGGCTGGACCGCTTCGCCGTGCGCCGCGCCGCCCGCTTTCCGGAGATTCTCATTTTGCGTTTTGCATTTGTCCGGAAACTCGCCATCATGCTGCCGCGACCCGTCTTCGGCGCGGCGCGGGCATGGGGAACAGGGGTGGCTTTTCGCGTTGCCGCCTTTCGTTTTCCGGTGTCCGCCTGCCACCGATCACTGGCCAACAGCAGGATCATCCCGAAAACGAGTTCTTATGGCCGACACCGTCCCAACCAACATCGACCTCGCCGCCACCACCGCGACCACGCCGAAACTCCGCCGCACGGTGGAAGATCAGGCCATCGGAAAATACATCCGCGACGCCGGGAATTTCCTGGAAGAGGCGCGCCTGAATCCCGACATCGCCGAGGCTCTGGCCAGCGCCGGTTACGACGGAGAGGAGCTGACCTGGGGGATGGAATTGCAGGAAAGGGCTTGGAACGCGTTTTGTTCCCAGCGCGGCGACTGTCCGCCGGACCGCAAGGGCGGCGAGGCGGCCCTGGACGCCAAGATCGATGAGGCCCGCGACGAATGGACGGCGTTTCGCCTGATCGCGCGCGCGGCCTTCCCGAGCCTGGAAGCGCGCTTGAATCTGCGCGTGATGGGCGACGTGCCCGAGGACTTGCAGCGGTTCGTCAACGTGGCGCACGGCGGCTACACCGTCGCCAGCGAGGCCCCCTTCACGGAGAAGTTCTCCAAGCGCGGCTACACTCCCGCCAAGCTCAAGGAGCTGTCAGACGCCCTGGACCAGCTCGCCAGTCTCGAAGGCGAACTCGACGCCGCCGACGACGTGGCGGAAGACGGGCCGGTGGATACCGAAGAACGCGACGCGTCGTACGTCGAGTTGAAAGAGTTCATGAAGGAAATCCGGGGCGTGTCCCGTGCCGTTTTCCGCAAACAGCCCGAGACCCTGGCCCGTCTCGCACTCTGACCGGAGAGCGCGAGACCTCACCGTCGCACGCTCAGTAATTGATGTACTGGTCCGTGTCGAAGTTGTAGAACTCCCGGGGATCGCTGCCCTCGAAGTAATAGAGGTAGCTATCGAGATTGAAGCTGTAAATGTACGGATACAAATCCGGGGAAGTATACATCACATCGTCTTCCACGAAATCGTAGAAGTAGATGTCGTCGCTGTCGGATGTGGTTCCGCCGAAGTCATAAAGCCATCCGAAGTCGTACTTGTAGAAGTAGGAATTATCCGTGGAGTCGAACGTGTACGTGTCGAAATAGGACAGGTAATAGACCGTATTGCCGTCGTCATCGGTTCCCAGGATAGACTCGGGGCCGAAAAAGCCGCTGGTCGGAGGATTTGTGGACGAAGCGCGCAGTGGCGATGCGGACACCGCGAGAAGGGCGAGGAGGGCTAGAAGCAGCCGTTTGGGAGTCGTGCTCATGAGGGTAGGGTAATAGGAGATGGGTGAATGTACGCCGGCCGGATGCCGCGCGGACAGCTTCGATTCGGTTCCGCCTGCCCGGACGGTCGTAGACCGATCTGATCCTATTCTTCGCCGCGGAGGATTTCGAGCGGCGGATGATCGCACACCCCCCGACTCGCAAACAGTCCGATCCCGACCGTCAGTGCGGTCACGGTGGCCCAGGCGAACGCCATCGGGCCGGGTGACGGCGCCCACGGGAGCTTGAAGAAAAACACCGCCAGCACCCAGTTGCCGAGCGCCGCCAGCAGGATGCCGGTCAACGCGGCCAGCGTCCCCAGAGCCAAATATTCCACGATCAGGATGCGAAAAATCTGCCGCCGGGATGCCCCGAGCGTGCGCAGCAGGACGCCCTCCTGCACCCGCTCGTAACGTCCCGTGAAGATCGCCGCCGCCAGCACGAGCAGTCCGGTCCCGACGGTGAAGATCGAGAGGAAGCGCACCGCCGTCGTGGCCTTGTCCACGATGCCCTGGATCGTCTCCACCACGAGGCGCAGGTCGATGGCCGACACACCGGGATACTTTTGCACCACGTCCGCCTGGAGCCGTGCGGAGGCCTCCGGGTCCGGCGCGCGGGTCACGAGGATGTTGAACGACGGCGCGTCCTCCAGCACACCCGCCGGGAACACCACGAAGAAGTTCGACTGGAAACGGCTCCAGTCCACCTTGCGCACGCTGCCGATGGTCGTGTAAACCGGCACGCCCTGCACGTCCCAGACGACCGATGTGCCGAGGTGCAGGTTGAGTTCCTTGGCCATGTCTTCCTCGACGGAAATCGGTGTCGCGTGCGCGGGATCGGTCCCGTTGGCTTCCGGCCCGACCCGGGCACGGAATTGCCCCTCCAGTACCGTCTCGGTGACGGTGAGGTGGTCGCGGTAGGTGGAACGATATTCGTGACGCAGCCGCCAGCGGTTGTCGTTGCGGTCCTGTTCGCCATCGTCCCGGCGGGCGGGTTTCTTTTCGTCGGCCAGGGCTTCGGCCGCTTTGCCGTCGATGGTGGCCAGACGCATCGTGATCGTCGGGGCCGCGTCGATGACGGCCATCCCGTGGGAGCGCACGGCGTCGGCGATGGGTTCCTTTTGCTCGGGTTGGATGTCGAAGAAAATGAGGTTCGGCTGCGTCGCGGCGTCGCCCTGCGCGGAGAACTGTCGCAGGAGCACGTCCTTCGTCAGGTACATCCCCAGCAACAGGAACGTGCTCAATCCCAACGAGAACACGAGCAGCAGCGTGCGGTTGTTGGGCCGGTGGAGGTTGCCGACGCCCTGCCGCCACTCGAACGGCCAGCGCCGTGGGAAATAACGTTTCGCCGCCGCCATCAACCCCCAGGCCGTCAGGGCCAGCAGCCCGAAGGAAACGAACAGCGCCGCCGAAAAGCCGAGGCCGAGGCGGAGGTTGCGGCTCTGCACCCAGGGGAACACGAGCAGCGCCAGCACGAGCAGCGCCCACGCTGCCCAGAGCGCGGGGTCGCGGCGTCGGTCGGTTTTCGGGGCGGTCTCGAACGCCGCCCGCAACGCCAGCAACGGCGGGGTCCGGCGCACGGGCAGCAGCGGCAGCAAGACGAAAAGCGCGCACGTCACGAAACCGACGATGAGACCCTCCGCCACCGATCCCCAGGAAATGCCGAAGCGCAGTTCCACCGGCAAGATGCCCTGGAGGAACAGCGGCGTCAGGCTCTGGAAAACCAGTCCCGCCGCCGCG
>CAZZYS010000237.1:0-7238 GCA_964658285.1 uncultured Verrucomicrobiota bacterium | reverse complement strand
GGCCTCGATGCCACCCTCGTCCAGGTTCAGAAAATCGCCGCCGAGCGAGAACACCACATCCGCGCGGTCGAAACGCGGGGCCAGCTTCAACCCGTCGCCGAATGCCGCCCGGGTGGCCTCCACCTCGTTGAAAGGCCGCAGCGGGTCGTACAGATACCAGCCGAGCTGCGGGAACTGTTTCTTCAGTTCACCCAGGAGCCGGTCGCGCGTGGGCGAGAACGTCTCTTCCACGAGGATCGCCGTGTCCGCGCCGCCGCTGGCGAGCATCGTCTGGCGCAGGTCTTTCACGAAATCGGCGAACTTCGTCAGGTCGCTGGCCTGCCCGTTGTGGACGAAGCCGCGCGAACGGTCCGGGTCGTACAAATCGAGCAGCGCACACTGCGCAAACGGATCGGTCGCGCCATTGCTGAGCGGGTGGAGGCTGTTGCCTTCCAGCTTGATCGGGCGTCCCTCGGTCGTCGTGGCGACGAGCGGCATCCCACCCCGGCGGCGGGGCATGGACGTGGCGTAGAGCACGGTCTTGCCGGGGATGATCCACTCGACGGACTTCGAGTAAGGAACGAGATACGTCTCCGGCCGGCGGCATCCGCTCAGGCCAAAACCCGCCAGCGCCAGCGAACCGCCCATCAACTTGAGGAACGAGCGGCGAGACACATCGTCGCCCTCCATCTCCGCGGCTCCGGCGGGGAACTCGCGTTCCAGATAATCGCGGAACTCCGGCGTGTCCTCCAGTTCCCCGAGGCTGCGCCAATACTTGCGGCCGGTCGGGTCGGGTTGCGCGGGCGGATGTTGAAAAACAGTTTTCATCTACAAACGAAAGGAGGAAAAACTTTAGCGGTGGCAGCCGGCGCAGGTGACGGGCGGCTTGACGTTCCAGTCATGCTTGAGCTTGGTCCCGATGTCGAGTTGGGTGAAGGTCTTGCCCGTTTCGGGATTGGTGCCCATGTCCTCGGGCTTCCAGTCCAGGTGCGTGATCTCGGCGAGCGGACGCAGGTTGTTTTCCGGCGCGCGGTGGCACGCGAGGCACCACGCCATGCCCTGCGGCTGGTCCTGGTAGACAACCTCCATCTCGTTGATCTTGCCGTGGCACGAGACGCACGAGACGCCGCGGTTGACGTGCGCGGAGTGGTTGAAATACGCGTAGTCGGGCACCCGGTGGATGCGCGTCCATTCGATGGGCTTGCCGGTCTGCCAACTGTCGCGCACGGGCTGGAGCTTGGGATTCTGGGTCTGGATCGCGCCGTGACAGTTCATGCACGTCTGCGTGTTGGGCACGTTGGAATGTCCGCTGACCTCCACGTAGCTGTGGCAATAGCGACAGTCCATGCCGAGCTGCTGGACGTGGATCGTGTGCTGGAAGGGCACGGGCTGCGTGGGCTGGTAACCGACGCGCGTGTACTTGGGCGTGAAGTAATACCAGATGCCGAGCACGAGGACCGTGCCGACCAGACCGCCGAAGAAAATCGCTTTCGGTGCGAGGGTATTCGACCAGCGAGGGAAAAGGTTGGCCATGAGTGATCCAGGGAAGCGGGTCAGCGGGAACAACGGAAGGCGGTCGAACAGACGCCTCCGCCAGCGCCGACGGCCGTTGGCGGGTTCACGCTAGAGAGTCGGAATGAATTTGCCATAGACTTCGCTACGAAGAAAGGCACGAGGGAAGATGTGGAGAAATGCGCTGCAAGCGAGAAAGTTAGCGGGCGCTTGCCAGGGGCAAACGCGAAAAGGGGGGCAGACGGGCAGAGGCGATCCATGAGCGGAACACAATCGTAGGGCCGCCCGCGCGAGGTCGTCAACGCCGGAAACGCTTATTTGTGAAAAATTTCACAAGCCCCTGTCCGCAGAGGTTCCCCGAGGAATCAGCACCCACCCGACATGGGCGCGCTTGTCGTTGATCCGAAACACCGGACCTGCCAATGAATGTGCTCCCGGCGGGTGCAAGAGGGTTTCCGCGTCGTCCTCACGGACGAGCAGAAAATGGACGGATGGCGGGACCGCTTCCGGCGTCTGGACGTAAACCGGACCCGGACGCAGGTAAAACAGGAAAGGCACGAACCCCGGCCGCAGGACGGCGACCCGTTCGCCAGAAGCCACCCCGTTGATCGCCCCCGCCTGCGAACGCACGCTCTCGGTTCGTCGCAGGAGAGGGATCGCGCCGACGGCGTAAACGGCGGTGATGAGCGCCATCACCACCGCGCTCGCCAGGGCCAGCGCGTTGGTTTCCCGCCAGCGGTGGATCCTCTGGAGCAGCGCCATCCCGATGCCGACCACCGCCAGACCCACCGCCCAACGCCACCCTTCCCGGGGGCTGAAGGCCATCGCCAGGGGGGCGGCGAGCATCACCACGCACAGGCCGACGGCATTCAACCGCGCCCAGACCATCGGCAACCACGCGGGCAACCGCCACTCGCGCGCCAGCGCCAGGGCGAGCAACACGCTGGCCGGTGTCAAAAGCGGCAGCGTGTAGCGCGGTTGACCGCCCGGCGCGAGGCTGACGGCGAGGAAACACCCGCCCACCGCCCACCGCAAACCGCGCGCGATGTCGTGGTCGAGCGTTGGGGCAGGCTCCGCGGGATTCGCCGGTGCGGCCGGCTCGCGCCGCCACGCCAGCGGCAAAAGGACGGTCCACGGCAGGTAATTGGCGAGTCCGCGCGGAACGTTGAGCAGCCACGCGGTGAGGTGGAATTTCTCGTTCACTTCCAACCGCCCCTGGAACTGCTCTAGCCACACGCCACCCGAATGACCGGCGGCCGTCTGACGCAGGTACGGTATAGCCCACGCCCCGAAGATTCCCAGGGTCAGCGCGACGCCGACGAGGTGCGGCCAGTTCAGCCAATCGCGCCCCCGTCCGGCGCAGACGAGAACGGCGGCAACCACCGCGTAGAAAAACACGAGGTGCAACGGCCCCTTAGTCAGCATTCCCAATCCGAGGAACAGCCACGGCAACATCCAAGTGCGCCAGGACGGCTTACCGCCACGCTCAACCACGTCCCGCCACCACGCCCCGAGCCACAGCACGACGGCAATGCCCGTGAGACTGAGATAGAGCGCCTCGATCTCGGCCAGGCGACCTTTTTCCATCAGGCCGATGTTGGTGAGCAAAAACACGGCGGCGAGCAGCGCCCCCCCGTGGCCCAGCCAACGGCCGAGCGCGCCGACCGTGCAAAGACCCAACGCCAGCACGGCAAGAACGCTCGGGGCGCGCGCGGCCCATTCGTCGTGCATGTCTCCGGCGACGGCGAACGAGAGGGCGGCCAGCCAGTTGATGAGCGGCGGCTTGCTGAGGTAGTCCACCCCGCCGATGGACGGGACGATCCAGCGTCCGGTCTCCAGCATGGCGACGGCCGGCAGGAGGCGGCGGCCTTCCTCGCCTTTGATTTCCAGCGAGCCCAGGCCAGGCAGGTAGATCGCCGCCCAGACCAGCGCCACGCACACGAGCGCCCGCCAGCGGGTGAGTGCAGGGGCCACGGGAAGGTTCACGCCGGACAGCAAGCCATCAAGCACGGGGGAAAGAAAAGCTTTTCGTGCGGTCCGGGACCGGTCGGGGCTTGCGGTTCGGAACGGATTGTACTACAGGAGGAACATTCTGCCTTGCCCTGTGGTGAAATGGTATCACAGAGGTCTTTGGATCCTCTTTTCATGGTTCGAATCCATGCGGGGCAGCTTCACTCGCTCCGGGTGATTCACATCGAACGCTAGGTCCGAACAGGACAGCGCCTCGGCCAAGGTCGAGGCCCTTTTCGATCTCCGGGCGACCAAATATCCGTGGCTGGGCAGCGTGCACGTTTTGATCCGTGGCGGCCTTTCCAGACATGCTCAAAATGGAGATTCACATCCGCGAAGCAATGTCATAAATTGTCCGTCACTCCCCTCTTATGAACACCTTCGTCCCGTTGGAAAATCCTCGATCCCTCGTCGCCCTTTTCTCCGAATTTTCCATGTTCGATGGCCTCAGCAGCGAACAGCGCGACGAGATTCTTCGCCGCGTGGAAGTGGGCACGCTCAAACGGGGCGAGAACATTTTTTTGGCGGGCGATGAGCCGACGCACATCTATATCATCAAGAGCGGACTCGTCGGTTTGTTCATTTCGGACGAGGAGGTCAAGATCGAGAAAAAGCGACTCGGCAAGGGGGAGTATTTTGGCCACGTGGCCTTGATCAGTGTCAATAAACACAACCTCTCCGCCGTGGCCGTGGTGGATAGCGAACTCCTGGTAGTCTCCAAGGAGTTGCTCCACAAGTTGCGCTACGAAGACAGCGAACTTTTTTCGCTGCTCATCATAAATATTGCCAGGGAACTTGCCAGAAGGTTGCAGTTCACCGACGACCTGCTCTTGAAGGCGATTCACGGCCCCGATTCGGCCAAGGCATTGCCCGAGATCGTGGGGCAGTGACGGCGAGCCAGCTCCATCGACGCCCGGCAATTTTGAACCTCTCGCTCCCGGCGGGGCTCGAACCCACACTCTACGGTTTAGAAGACCGTTGCTTTTCCTCTAGAAGCGTTTTGAGTTGCGCATTAGTTGCGCGACTTGTACCGTGTAGCCCATGCCTCGCGTCGTCAAACCCTCTCGTTCCGACATCAACGTTCTCGCCTGCCGATTGGAGAAAAAGCCAGCCTACAAATTTGTCGTCACTGGACCGGGAGAGGGTGACAGGCGGCGGTGGCGAAAATTCTTCGCGGCGCGCGCGCAGGCAGAGGCATACGCACACCTCCGACGAGTGGACTTGGCGAACCACGGGGTCAAGGGTGCCGCGTTGAGCCAGAGCCAACGGGCCGAATATCTCGACTGCGTAGGCAAGCTCGCACCGTTCGGGATCGAACTGCGAGAAGCGGTCGAGATGCTGTTGCCGACGTTGGCCGCGCACAAACAGACGGTGGCGGTGTATAAGGCCGTCTCCGCAATGCTGGAAGCGCAAACCCGTGATGGGGCCAGCCGTCGCCACTTGGAAGATTTGCGCTCCCGATTAGGGCAATTCGCCCGCGCCTTCGATGGCCGGACCCTAGCCAGCTTCACCGCCCCGGAAATCGACGCGTGGCTTCGTTCCCTTCCGGTTGCTAACCTGACAAGAAACAATTTCCGCCGGGTAGTAGGCGGCTTGTTCTCTTTCGGTTCGCAAAAAGGATGGTGCGTGGAGAACCCCGTCGCCAAACTCGGCAAAGCGAAGGTCGCCCATAAAAAGGTCGGCATCCTCACGGCGGAGCAAACCGCTCGATTGCTCAGCAACGCGCCGGCAGACACCATTCCCGCGCTGGCCATCGCGGCTTTTTGCGGGCTGCGGCGCGCGGAGTTGGAACGGCTGGACTGGCGGGAGGTTCACATGGTCAAGGGACTGCTTGAGGTGGCTGCCGACAAGGCGAAAACCGCCCGCCGCCGCTTTATTCCGATCCGGGAGAATCTTGCCGCTTGGCTGGCTTCCTACGCACGCCCGGCGGGTTTGGTGTGTCCGCCCAACTGGCGGGTGCGTTTCGACAAAGCGCGCGAACTGGCAGGGCTGGCTGGCGATTCTTGGCCGGACAACGGCCTCCGCCATTCGTTCGCCAGCTACCACGCCGCGCACTTTCAAGACGCGGGCAAGCTCGCGGCGGAGATGGGGCATACGACGCCAAGCATCGTTTTTCAGCACTACCGCGAGCTAGTGGAGCCCGACGAGGCAGCGCGTTATTGGGACATCCATCCCACAAGCGGACCAGCCAACGTCATCCTGATGCGGGCGTCAGTGGGATAGGAACCTCTATTCTATCCGTTGAACTACGGGAACCGCTTATTATCAGCTACTTGTGAATGTATGGCGCGGTAAAACAGCCGGAGTTTCACCAATAGTTTCACCAAGTCCGCTGAAATCCACGGGAGTCTTTTATCACGGTCCATTGAGCATTTCCAGCGGCTGACTAGTTTCCACGGCAGAATGAGTTTCGATGTGCCCTGCACTACTCACAGGCGGCGTTCAAAAGGATTTGTAAAACTTGAGTAATTCATCGGTCTCGCGTCGTCGAATCACCCTGCCTCTCCGTCAGTCCAACGGACTTCGTACGGGCAAAACCCCGGGCCGGTTGAGCACATGGGTGTAGATCATGGTGGTGGCCACGTCCCGGTGCCCGAGCAGTTCCTGCACGGTGCGGATGTCGGTGCCACCTTCCAGCAAGTGGGTGGCAAACGAATGGCGCAGCGTGTGCGGACTGACCGATTTAGACAACCCCGCCGCCAGCGATGCCTTTTTGACCACGCGTTGGAGCGACTGTTCGTGCCAATGGTGACGCCGACGCAGGCCGCTGCGGGGATCGTGGGAATACTCCTTCGCTGCGAACACCCACTGCCACGGCCATTCACGGCCTGCGTTGGGATACTTGGCCCCCAGGGCATTGGGCAGATACACCCCGGCCAGCTTCTCGGCAGTCGATGAACGCTCCGTGCCGTAATCCTGTTGCCAGAGCACATGCAGCCGATCCAAGTGAGCACGCAACGGTTCCACCGTCTTTTCAGGCAACGAAGTACGCCGGTCCCCACCGCCTTTGCCTGCTCGCACCGTGACGACCCGCCGTTCCAGGTCGATGTCACCGACCCGCAGGCGCAAACATTCCATCAGCCGCAAGCCCGCCCCGTAGAGCAACGCTGCCGCCAGCCACAGGGTGCCGTCGAGCTGGGCCAAGAGCGCGCCGACCTCCTGTCGGTTCAGGACGATGGGCACCCGGGCCGGTCGCCTGACCCGTTCCAACCCGTGGAGTTCGCCCAAAGGGCGTTGCAACACCTCGGCGTACAGGAAGACGAGCGCGTTGAGGGCCTGGTTATGGGTGGAGGCGGCCACCTGGTTGGACGCGGACAAATCTTGCAGGAAGGCAACGACCTCCTGCTCCGCCAAGCTGGAGGGGTGACGCTTGCCGTGGAAGACGATGAAACGGCGTGCCCAGCCCATGTAAGCTTCCTCGGTACGTAGGCTCATGCGCTTGTAACGCAGTCGGTCGCGCAACTGGTCGAGCAGCTTGGGAGCGGCGGGCTGATTCATGGAAGTGATCCGTCTGGCGTGGCCAGAGGTGAAAGAAAATCCGACCTTCTATAGAGGAAAATGGCTCTGCTATGCGTCGCAAATGCGGTGTTTACCGGCTTTTGTCGCAGAAGTGAAGCACTTTCTGGCCTTGCCAAGGGCAAGATGGGCAGCGTAAAGTCCCAAAACTGAGACCTAATACAATGTTAGGCCCTGAGTCGCTCGTTCTCTGTTGGCGAGCGGCACGTCTGTCCCCGTTC
>CAZZYS010000236.1:0-7300 GCA_964658285.1 uncultured Verrucomicrobiota bacterium | reverse complement strand
TGCTCGACGAACTGCCGCGCGTAGGGCGACATGCTGTCGAGGAACCGCCGCTGGCCTTCCGCGAAAAGAATGTCGAAGGCGAGCGTCGATTTGCCCGAACCGCTCAGGCCGGTGACGATCACCATCTTGCCGCGCGGCAGGTCGAGCGAGAAGTTCTTCAAGTTGTGTTCCCGCGCGCCGTGGATGCGGATCGACGGCACGGGCGCGACGGTCAGCGCGCCGTGGCCGTTGAGGCCGTGGGGTTCGCGTGAAGGCATCTCGACGGGGCGCAACCCGCGTTCGTGTCGGAGGACGTTCGCGGCCTGTTCAACGGCGACGCTGCCGCCGGCGGCCAGCATTTTTTCGTTGCGCTCGCCGTCGAGCAGCGGACGCAGGTAGTATCCCGTGTGCGACGCCTCGACCTGGGCGACCTCCTCCGGCGTACCGACGGCCACGAGCAACCCGCCGTCCGACCCGGCTTCGGGTCCGAGGTCCACGAGATAATCAGCGCATTTGATGACTTCGAGATTGTGCTCGATGACGAGGAGGCTGTCACCCTGTTCTACCAGCCGCTGGAAAACGCGCACGAGCAGCGCCACGTCGTCGAAGTGCAACCCGGTGGTGGGTTCGTCGAAGATCAGGAGCGCGCCCGCCGTGTCGGGATTGCGCTCGCGCTCGACGAGATGGCTGACGAGCTTGAGGCGTTGCGCCTCGCCGCCGGACAGCGTGTTCAGTGGCTGACCCAACCGCAGGTAACCCAACCCGACCTCGGCCAGGATGCGCAACGCGGCGAGCGGCACCCGGAGCATCGCCGGCACGCCCTTCAGGCCGTGGCGGCTTTCGAGGAACGTGATCGACTCGGCGACGGTCAGTTCGAGCACCTCGTGGATGTTCTTGCCGTGGTAGCGCACCTTCAGGACGTGCGGCTGGAAGCGCTTGCCCTCGCATTCCGAGCAGCGCACGTACAGGTCGCTGAGGAACTGCATCTCGATCTTCTCGAAGCCGATGCCGCCGCAGCGTTCGCAGCGGCCGTCGCCCGTGTTGAAGGAAAACGACGCGGCCGAGAGTCCGGCGGCGCGGGATTCATCGCAGGTGGCGAAGAGTTCGCGGATCGCGTCGAACACGCCCAGATACACGACCGGGCTGGAGCGCGGCGTCTTGGCCAGCGGTCCCTGGTCCACCATCACGATCTGGCCGAACTGGTCGTGCCCGGTGATGTCGCGCACGCGGCCGACGGTTTCGTCGTTGCTCAGTCCGCGCGTGCGCAGCAGGTTCTGGTAGAGCACGTCGTGGATGAGCGTGCTCTTGCCCGAACCGCTGACACCGGTGATGCAACAGAAGACGCCGAGCGGGATTTTGACGGACACGTCCTGCAAGTTGTGTTCGCGCGCGCCGTCGATCTGCAGCCACTTCTTGACGGGATTTCGCCGCGCCGGCAACGGGATCGATTTCCGTCCCGTCAGGTAATCGGCGGTCAGCGACGCCGGGCAGCCGCCCAACCCGGCCAGGGGTCCGTCGTAGACGAGTTCGCCGCCGGCCTCGCCCCGGCCGGGACCGATGTCGATGAGGTTGTCGGCGGCGCGGATGACGGCTTCCTCGTGCTCGACGACCAGGAGGGTGTTCCCCTTGTCGCGGAGGTCCTCCATGACGCGGATGAGCCGGCCCACGTCGCGCGGGTGCAACCCGACGCTGGGTTCATCGAGGACGAAGAGGGTGTTGACGAGCGACGCGCCGAGACAGGTGGTGAGGTTGACGCGTTCGATCTCGCCGCCGGAGAGGGTGCGCGTCGGACGGTCGAGGTTGAGATAGCCGAGACCGACCGCGACAAGGTAGCGTAATCGGGTGACAATCTCCTTGTGCAGCATTTCCGCGCTCGGGTCGTTGGCGGGGAGCGTGAGCGACGCCATGACCTCACCCAGGCCGACCACCGAGAGTTGGGCGAGCTGCGGGAGATCGTAACCGGGCAGCGGGGTCAGGCGGTTGACGGGCTTGCCTGCCGGGAGCGATGCGCCCGCCGGGACGAGGCGGTAGTTGAGGGTCGCCGGCTGGAAACGGCCGCCGTCGCATTCCGGGCAGAGCGTGTACGCCCGGTAACGGCTGAGCAGCACGCGGACGTGCATCTTGTAGGTCTTGGTTTCGAGCCAATCGAAGTAACCCTTCACCCCGTACCAGCCGCCGCCCTCGTAGAGTTCTTCCGCGTTCCCGTGCGCGCCGCGTTCGCCGTAGACCACGAACTTCTGGTCCGCCGCCGGGAGGTCCTCGAAGGGCTTGTGGAGGTCGATTTCCTGGCGCGCGGCGGCCCGCAGGAGGTCCCGCTGACAGTCGGCGGATTGCCCGCTCTGGAAGGGTTTGACGACGCCGCGCGCGATGGAAAGCCGCTTGTCCGGCAGCGCCCGGTCGAGATCGATGCCGACCGTCCGGCCGAACCCCCGGCACTTCGGGCACGCGCCGAGCGGGTTGTTGAACGAAAACAGCCCCGGCGTCGGCGGCTTGATGTCGAGGTCGCACCGCGCGCAATGCCAGCCGGTGGAAAACAGGTCTTCCTCGCCGGTTTCCGGTTGGATGAAGCGGATGCGCCCCTTGCCGAAACGGAGGGCCGTCTCGATGGATTCCGTCAGCCGCGAACGTCCCTCGGGCGACGCCGTCACCCGGTCCTGGATGACGTGCACGCGCAGCGGCAGCTTCTTCAAGGCCGCCGGCGGTTCGTCGGTCCGCAACATCGTGCCGTCGATCCACACGCGCAGATAGCCCTGCGCCTGGAGGAAGGTGAAAAACTCCGCCGGGTCCGCTCCCGCCGGGGCCGGGACGGCAAAGGTCAGCAGCAACACCAATCCTGCCCGGCGGTCAAGAATCTGCTCGGCGATCCCGCGCGAGGAATCCGGCCGGATCGGCCCGTGGCACGACGGGCAAAACGCCTGCGCCACGCGCGGCATGAGGAGCTTCAGGTAATCGTTGATCTCGGTGATCGTGCCGACCGTCGAGCGCGTGCTTTTGACCTGGTTGGACTGCTCGATGGCGATGGCCGGCGGGATGCCCGTGATGCGGTCCACCTTCGGCTTGTCCATGCGGTCGAGGAACTGCCGCGTGTACGGGCTGAACGTCTCGACGTAACGCCGCTGGCCCTCGGCGTAGATCGTGTCGAAAGCGAGCGAACTTTTGCCGCTGCCACTGGGTCCGGTGATGACGTTGAGCACGCCGAGCGGCAGGTCCAAGTCGATGCCTTTCAGATTGTTCTGACGGACGCCGCGAATCTCGACCACCTCACGCGCGGGGAGGCTGGATTCGGTGGCGGGAGGGACCTGAAAAGGCGGGGTGCGGAGGCTGGCTTTCGACACCCGGCAACTTATGCAGGCGCGACCAGAAAGGAAGAAATTTTCGTGAAAAATCTTCCTGTTCGTGGAAGAAATTTTCGGGTGACAGGAGGGTCGTTTTCGGTGAGGCTTATGCC
This sequence comes from uncultured Verrucomicrobiota bacterium, assembly GCA_964658285.1. Lineage (GTDB taxonomy): Bacteria > Verrucomicrobiota > Verrucomicrobiia > Chthoniobacterales > SZAS-18 > CAHJWO01. The sequence goes on along the minus strand of CAZZYS010000236.1, from coordinate 3,873 downwards.
GTTGCATCCGAACGCTTTATTGGAATGCGCGCTCCTTCCAACCAACCATCACGACCCATGATTGTATTGACTCACTGGCACCGGGCTGCCATGCCACTATTCGCCACCTTTTTGCTCGCTGCCATCCCCGGGCACGCCGACGCGCAGGGGACCGTCGAAGCCTGGGGTGATAATGCCTATGGCCAGATTGGTGACGGCACGATGAATCAACGCAGATCGCCGGTGGCGGTCAGTGCGCTTGGCAGCGGGGTGACGGCGGTATCCGCGGGTGCCGGGTCCAGCTTCGCGGTGCTCGGCGGCGCGGTCTACGCCTGGGGCAGCGACGCCTACGGGGAACTCGGCAACGGCACGACCACGGATCAGAGCACGCCGGTTGCCGCGAATGTCCTCACTGGCGGAGTCACGGCGATTTCCGGCGGCGGCAGCCACGTCCTGGCGATCCGCAACGGCGCGCTCTATGCCTGGGGCGACAACCGGTTTGGACAACTCGGCGACGGCACCATGACCGAGTCAGATTCGCCGGAAGCGAACACCCTCTTCACCAGCGGCGTGTCAGCGGTGTCGGGCGGCTATCTGAATAGTCTGATTATTCACAACGGCGCGGCCTACGCTTGCGGGTATAACGTGTACGGCCAGCTCGGCAACGGCACGACGGACCAGAGCACGAGCTTCGTGCCCGTGACCACCTTGACCAACGGCGTGACCGCCGTGTCCTGCGGGAAATACCATGTCCTGGCGATCCGCAACGGCGCGCTCTATTCCTGGGGCCAGAACGACTACGGCGAACTCGGCGACGGCACCACGACCCGCCGTTCCACTCCCTTTGCCACGAGCTTGAACTCCGGCGTTAGCAGCGTCGCGGCCAGCGATGAAAACAGTCTCGCCGTGCAAAATGGCAGGGTGTTTGCCTGGGGCATCGGACCGCTCGGCGACGGCACGACCAACAACAGTTCCACGCCGGTCCAGATCGATCCTGCCGACCTGCACGACATCGTCGCCGTGGCCTCCAACGAAGGCGCTTCCTTCGCGCTGTCGAGCGATGGCAGTCTATGGGTCTGGGGAGGGAACTCCAACGGTGAAGCAGGCCTGGGCACCGCCACCCCCGTTCTCACGCCTCAACATCTCCTGCCGCCCGCCGGCTACGCTTTTGCGGCCATCAGCGCACAATCCAACGGCTCGCACGCCGTGGTGCTGCTTTCGCCAACCTTCTTCAAGGGGGAGGCTGCCCTGGGCAACGGCGCGTATTATCTGGCGTTCTCCAGCGGCAACTATTTTGGCTATTACAGCTTCCTGTCGGACCCCCGTTACATCTACCACTTCGACCTGGGCTACGAGTACGTCTTCAACGCCAACGACGGGAAAAGCGGCGTGTATTTCTACGACTTCAAGAGCGGCGGGTTTTTATATACCAGCCCGACGTTTCCGTTTCCATACCTGTACGACTTCAGCTTGAACACGGTGCTCTATTATTATCCGAACCCGAGCGAAGCCGGGCATTACAACACGAACGGGGTGCGCTATTTTTATCGGTTCGACACCGGACAGATCATCACGAAATAACCCGTCGATGAAACGAAAAAGCCGCCCAACTCCCGGCGGCGTCGTCTCCATCGACGCGTACCCGGAGGGGCGGCTCATTGAGGGAGGCCTGCGCCTCCCCCGTGATCGCAAGGCAGGCGACCTAGTTGTTGCTGTGCGCGGCAGCCTTCTTGGCCGGCGCGTGGCCGTTGCCGTTGGCAGCGCGGCCATTAGCCTTCGCCGTCTTGGCTCCGCTCTTCTTCATGGCGTCAGACAGGTTCAGCACGTCGCGGCGCATGATCTTCCCGCTTTTGAACTTCACCGTCGCGCGGGGCGGGATGGCGAAATTGCTGCCGGGAATATTCGGGTTGCGGCCGACGCGCGCCTTACTCAGACGCACCTGGAACACTCCGAAGTTGCGCAGTTCCACGTCCTGGCCCTTGGAGAGCGCGGACGTGATGTGATCGAGCGTCTTTTGGATCACATCGAACACCTGGTGCTGGACGAGGCTGGTTTCGTTGCTGATTTTCACAACGAGGTCTCTTTTTGTTAGGTTGGGCATTGTATGGGCTGACTGGTTTTTGTTGGGCAGGTAAGAACCGCGCGACCGACCGGCCACGATGACTTCCCTGGACGGAGAGGCCCCGTCTCGGTGGATTCCGAACCGTGAACTTTAATTCCCCGGACACTCCTGGCAGTTGTCCGAGACAGCAGGGCTGGCCTAAAGGTGACCAATCCCACCGGTTAAACGTTCAAAGGTTCATGTCCCACCTTATTAAACGCAGCAACGTGCCACGCCGGACTCCTTTTTCAAGCGATCCTTCGTAACGGATCGTCTTTACTGACAACGGGAAACGCACGAAACATCATCCCCGCCCGCGGAAAGGCTGGCGTTCCTCTAGGGGGCCGAATTCCTCCGGCGCGAGTTCCCTGGCCGTGCGGAAATGGACCTTGGCCAATTGCCGGAGCGCCACCGCCGAGTGCGTGGCGATCACCTGGCGCGCGGCAGCCTTCACCTGCGCCGAAGCGCCCCGCGGGAGAACGATCCCCTGCGCGCGTCCAGCAGCCTCCAGCCAGTCGATGAAGCGTTCCCGCGCCAGGATGGACGCCGCGGCCACGGCGGGATCAGACTCGGCCTTGGTGCGCTGGTCGAGCTGGATTTTTTGACCTTTTTCCAGGAGCTGGCGCTTGATGATGCTCGGATTGGCGAACTGGTCGCTGAGCGAGCGGGGGCAGTCGGGGCATTGGTCGAGGAGGTTTTCGATGACGCGGGCGTGCCCCCAGCCGAGTAGGTTGTTCACGTTGCCCATTTTTTGCTGGAGTCGGTTGTACGTCTCGGGGCCGATGGAGACGACGCTGTGCGCCGCGCCGGGCGTCGTCTTGATGACATGGGCCAGGGCGCGGATTTTGGCGTCCGAGGTGATGCGCTTGCTGTCCTGCACCCCGGCGTCCACGAGCGCGTGGGCGATGTCGCGGTCCACGTAGACGCCCGCGATGACCAGCGGGCCGAAGAAATCGCCCTTGCCGCTCTCGTCGATGCCGAAGTGCGGGCTGAACCGCTCGGGGTTGAGTTCCTCCTCGTAGCCGAGCGTCGCCGCCCCGAGGATCTCCGGTTCCAGCCGGAACTTCACGAAATCCTCCGTTTCCTTGCCCTGGACGAGCACTTTCGGGCCTTTGACGTAGACGGCGAGGTTGAGTTTGCCCTTTTGCGCGGCGTAGAGCGTGTAGGGCTTTTCGAGGAACTCCCAGCCCCATTCGGGCAGGAGGCCGCGCAGCTTGTCGGCTTGTGCAGAGGTCAGGGGAGCGGTAAAGGAATGGATCGGTGGCATCGGCAAGAAAAACGGGAACGCGGCTGCGGCTCAAGGAACCAGAAAACCGCGCGACGTTCCAGTCCGCGCTGATCGAATGGTTCATGGTCCACGGGCGCGACCTGCCCTGGAGGCGCACACACGATCCTTACGCGATCCTGGTCAGCGAGTTCATGCTCCAGCAGACGCAGGTGGCGACGGTGATCGATTATTACCGCCGCTGGCTGGAGCGGTTTCCCACGGTGGAGGCCCTGGCGAACGCCGACGAACCCGACGTGCTGCGCGCCTGGGAAGGGCTCGGCTACTACGCCCGCGCGAGAAACCTCCACGCCGCCGCCCGGCGTATCCGCGACGAGCACGGCGGGCAGTTCCCGCGCGAACTCGAAAAAATCGCCGCCTTGCCCGGCGTCGGCAGGTACACGGCGGGCGCGGTGGCGTCGTTCGCGTTCGACCTCTCCGCGCCCATCGTGGAGGCGAACACCGCTCGCGTGCTGGCGCGTTTGATCCACCTGCGCATCCCCATCGACACCGCGCCCGGCCAGCGCGC
>CAZZYS010000235.1:0-7323 GCA_964658285.1 uncultured Verrucomicrobiota bacterium | reverse complement strand
ACTTCAAACCTTCTGATCCGTAGTCAGATGCTCTATCCAATTGAGCTACGGGTGCGTTCTCCAAAGACGGAGGAACATTTTTTAACCGACCTGGGCTTGCCCGTCAAATGGTATTCGCCGCTCGCCGTCTAAAAAATGGATGCACCGCTCGCTTGATGGCCGCATGTTTCTCCCGTGGACGCCACCGCCCTTGCCCTTGCCCCTTCCTGCCCCACCGAACACCTCGACCCCGTCAACGCCCGCATCCTGGCCGTGAGCGAGGACAAAATCGCGGGTTTCAGCCCTGACCCGTTCCGCGAAATCGCCTCGCGCAGCGGTGTCGATCTGTCCACCGTCCTGGAGCGCATCCGTGCCATGCTGCGCGCCGGGACCGTCCGCCGCGTCCGCCAGACCCTCCTCGCCACCAACCTCGCTTCGGGCGCCCTCGTCGCCTGGAAAATCGCCCCCGAACGCCTCGACGCCGCCTTCGACTTCATGTCTAGGGACGATCCGTTCAGCGGGCACGTGGTCCTGCGTTCCACCGACGCGGCCACCGCAGGTTCCGATTATCGGCTGTGGACCACCCTCAAGGCTCCCAAGGGGTTCTCCCTGCACGACCACGCCGAACTCCTCCGCCGCCACGTCGGCGCGGATCATTTCCGGCTCATGCCGGCCAAGGGGATTTTCGTGCTCGGGGTCGGCCACGTCCGGCGCAAGACCATCGAACCCGGCGAACTCGCGGATGCCCCCGCGCACATGACCAAGGTCGAGGCCGTGGAACTGACCGAGCACGAGTGGCGCATCCTCCTCGCCCTCAAGCGTGAACTCGCCCCCGAGGAAATCCACGAGGAGTCCCCCTGGTTCGCCCGGGCCCGCGAGGCCGGCGTGGATTTCGACGAATTCTGCGCCGTCGCCCGTGACCTCGGCGCCCGCAAGCTCATCGGCCGCTTCTCGACCTTCCTCGAACACGTCAAACCCAGCGAAACCGGCGTTCGCGTGACCCGCTTCAACGCGTTGTTCCATTGGGCGGTGCCCGCCGGACGCGAGGTCGAGGCCGGCAGCGAGGTCGGCCGACACGTGATTTTGACCCACTGCTACTGGCGCGAGGCCGGGCCGGAGTTCGGCAACGTCAACATCATGGCGGTCGCCCACGGCACCGAGAAGGATCGTCTCCTCGCCCACAAGGCCGCCATCGACGACCACCTGCGCCGGTGCGGGGTCCCGGTCAGCTACACGAACGTCTTCTGGGGGGGGCGTAGCGAGATCAAGCCGTCGGAGATTTCGCCCTTCGTGTACCGCGAATGGCAGGCGAAGCTCGCGGCTAACGGCGTGGGGTGACCGACCGGTTCGTTTTACTTCGCCGGTCCTTTGATTTCTAGATAAGTCCTTGAACGCACGCGATTTGTGGCGGGATCGAAACCCTCGATCCGCATCTGCTTGAGGTAGGTCTTGCCCTCGATCTTCTGGACGCTGATGACCTCGAATCGCTTCGTCAACTTACCCTGCCAGTCAAATCCATCGACCCGCACCAGCCCGCCGCTGCCCTTGTCCACCCAGACCAGCACGCTGGCGTACTGGGTGCGGTGGTTCGGCGCGGTCAGTCGCAACTTCCACGCGTCGCGCGTCTTGATGCTGTCGTTGCCCTCGATGACGGCCTGCGGCCAGTAGACGAATCGCAATGCCAGGTCCTCGTACGTCAGGTCCGAGCCGAGGATGTGCTTGTCGAAGTTCGCCGGGCTCAGCTTGCCGGAACCCTCCGGGCCGGATTCCACCAACTCGGAGCCATCCTTGTTGTAATGCACCTCGACGGCGGTCGGCGGTGGGCCTCTGAATTCGTAGCGCACCTGCGGCCCGTTGGAGACGAGGCGGAAGGGGAACGTCAGGCCCGCGATGTCGTCGCGGAGCTGGCCGTCGAGGGCATCGTGGCGGGTGCCCTGCGCGTCCCGCACGGCACGCAGGATGTCCGTGGCGCTGAGCGCGGCCTCGGGCGCGGCTGGCTTTTGCTGCTGGGCGCGAACCTGGCAGGGCAGGAAAAGCCCGGCCAGCATCAACAGCAATCGCATCCGGCGGACGACAAGGGAGGGCATGATGACCCCAATGTGCCTGCGTCGGCCGGTTTTGCAAAACCGTGGCGATGAGTGAGCTTCCCAGTGGCGGGGTGCGTCCGGCAGCCTGCTCTTTCGCCAAACGCCTGTGGACGAACAGCTTTTCCGTCTCATCAACCAGCAGTGGACCGGTCCGGCGCTCGACCGGATCATGTCGGCAGCCTCGTCGTTCGATCTGTGGTGGCCATTCCTCGCGCTCGCCGTCGTGCTGGTCGCGTGGCGCGGCGGCGCGCGGGGAAGATGGATGCTCGTGACGCTCGGCCTGCTGCTGGCAGTGGGCGAAACGGTCGTCGATAACCCGCTCAAGCACGCCGTCCACCGGTTGCGTCCCTGGCAGGCGATGGCGGGGGTGCGGCAGGTCGATCTCGCCCGGCAGGCCCGGCCGCGGCTGCTGGCGGTGTTCGAGCCGGTGACGGTCTCGGTGACGGCGGCCCCGGCGGTCCTGTCGAGCGACAACCCTTTCCCGGGCCGCTCGTTTCCTTCCAGCCACGTGGTCAATAACTTCGGCGCGGCGATGGTGTTGACGCTGTTTTACCGACGGCGCGGCTCCCTGGCCTTCCTGCCGGCGGCACTGGTGGCGTATTCGCGGATTTACGTCGGCGCGCACTGGCCGAGCGACGTGCTGGTCTCAATGGTCCTGGCGGTGGGTCTGGCGCTCCTGGTCTCGACGGGCGTGCAGTGGGCGGCGCGGCGTTGGGGAATGACGAATGATGAATGACGAATGGACCCGCCTGGTTTTGGGCATAATGTGTTGATCCTCGTCAACTCCAACGAAATTTCTTATAAGCTCCGGGATTGGTTCATTCGTCATCCGTCATTCGTCATTTGTCACCCCCATGACCCCCACCCGCGCCGTCCTCGTCTTCCTGCTGGTCCTCACCGGACTGCGGCTGGCGACGGTCGGGCGCATCGAACTGTCGCCCGACGAAGCGTACTACCAGATGTGGAGCGAACGGCTCGACTGGGGCTATTACAGCAAAGGCCCCGGCGTCGCGGCCCTCATCCGCGTGGGCACGACGCTTTTCGGGGTGAACGAGTTCGGCGTGCGCGTCTTCAGTCCGCTCCTGGCCCTGGGCACGAGCCTCGTGCTGTTCTTCCTCGCGCGACACCTCTACGGCGAGGGTGCGGCGGTGTGGCTGGCGATCCTGCTGAACGTCACGCCGCTCTTCACCGCCGGCTCCCTGTTGATGACCATCGACGCGCCGTCGGTGTTCTTTTGGTCGGTCTCGATGGCGGCGTGCTGGCTGGCGCTGGAACGCGACCGTTCCTGCGCGTCCGCACGCTGCTGGTGGGGCGTGGCGGGCCTCAGTATCGGACTCGGCTTTCTGTGCAAGTACACCAACGCCATGGAACTCCTTTGCATCGCGTGGGCGCTCGTGCTCGTGCCGCGCTGGCGGGTGAAATTCCGCCGCCCGGGATTTTACCTGATGCTTGCAGTTGCAGTGACGGTCGGCTCTCCGCCGGTGTTCTGGAATGCCGCCCATGCCTGGGTCACGCTCAGCCACCTGCACGAACGCGGCCGGTTGGGCACGGCGTTCGTAAAACCGTTCGGGGAGTTCTTAAAATTCTTCCTGGCCCATCTCGGGGTCTACTCCCCGCTGGTTTTCGTCTGTTTACTTGTTGCGATTTTCTTGGGATGGCATCGCGCGGGGTTGCGTTTTCTGTTCTGGCGACGACCGCCGGGTAACGCCCCACGCTCACCCGAACCCGAAGCGGAAAAAGCGCGCTTCCTGCTCGCCTTCGGCCTGCCGCTGGTCGTGATGTACGCGCTCCTCGCTTTCAAGACCGCCGGCGAACCGAACTGGACCGCCCCCGGCTTCCTGAGCCTGAGCATCCTCGCCGCCGCACTCTGGCACGAACGCGCCCGCGCGAGCCGACCCGCCGCGGTGTTTGCCGTGGCGGCGTTGATCGTGGCGCTCGGGGCCAGTGTGGCGGTGCTCGACACCGATCTGCTGCGCGCCGCCGGCATCCCGTGGGAATACCGCCGCGATCCCAGCGTGCGGTTGCTCGGCTGGCGCACGACCGCGCAGGCGGTGGAGCAATATCGCAACGAGAAAGAGCGCGCACTCGGCGACAAAGTTTTCCTCATCGCCAACCGCTACCAACTCGCCGCCGAACTCAATTTTTACTTCGAAGAAAAGCGCGTCGCCGGCACGGGTCACCCGCCGGTGTACATGCCCGAATCGCAAAACCTCGAAACGCAATTTTCCTTCTGGCCGCGCTACGATCAGGTCGTGGTCAACGACGTGCCCGCGCAGCCCGCCGGCGCGAAACCCCCGCGCAACGCGGAGGAAGAATTTCGCGGGATCGAACCCAGCCCATTCGTGGGTCGCAGCGCGCTTTTCATCACCGACGACGAACGCCACCGCGACCTGCCGGGCACGGTGGAGGACGGCTTCGAGCAGACCGCGCTCGTCGCGCAATACGAGATCCGGCGGCGCGGCCAGGCGTTGCGCACGGTGCGCGTTTATGCGTGTTTTAATTACAAAGGATTAGAGTTGTAAGTCACTTCTAACATGTCTTCCGCCCCCGCCCTGTCCGTCGTCATCCCGCTTTACAACGAGGAGGAAAACATCCCCATCCTCCAGCGCGAACTCGCCGCCGCGCTCGCGGGGCTCGATTACGAAATCGTCTTCGTGGACGACGGCTCGCGCGATGCGACCCTGGCGCGTATCACCGCCGGTGAGGGAGGCCGCGTGCGCGTGCTGGTCTTCGAGCGCAACGCCGGTCAGAGCGCCGCGATGTACGCCGGATTGCACGCCGCGCGCGGCCGGTCTGTGGCGCTGCTCGACGGCGACCTCCAGAACGACCCCGCCGACATTCCCCGGCTCGTCGCCGAGATCGAACGCGGCGCGGCCGACCTCGTCTGCGGCTACCGCGCCAAACGCAAGGACACGCTCGTCAAACGCCTCACCAGCCGCGTGGCGAATTTCGTCCGCAGCCGCTTCACGCGCGACGGCGTGCGCGACACCGGCTGCACGCTCAAGGCGATGCGCCGGGAATGCGTCTCGGCGCTGGTGCCCTTCGTGGGGATGCACCGTTTCATCCCGGCGCTGGTCAAGGGTGCGGGTTTCCGGCTGATGGAAATGCCGGTCAACCATCGACCGAGACAATTCGGGGTCAGCAAGTATGGTCTCGGCAACCGGGCGCTGCGCGCGACGGTGGATATGTTCGGCGTGCGCTGGCTGCTGAGCCGGCAACTACGTTACCGCGTGGCGTCCGACGCCCCGCCTGGCGCTTCTCTCAAATGACGATAAAAACCGCGCTTCTCATCACCGTGGCCATGTGCACGGTGCTCCCGCTGGCCGCGCCCGCGCAACCACCGGTGCCCGACGGCGACAAAGCCGCCCTGCTGAAGCTGGAACAGGACTGGGCCGATGCCGTCGCCCGGCACGACGCGGCGTTCATCGAGCGCGTGGAGCATGAGGCGTACGTGTACACCGATGCCTCCGGCAACGTCGCGCACAAGGCCGATGACCTCGCCAACGCCCGCGCGGGCGACGTGAAGATCGACTCGTTCAAACTCAGCGGCATGGAGGTGCAGGTCCACGGCGACGCGGCGGTGGTCACCGGCGAGATTACGCTGCTCGGCAGCGACCACGGCGGCGCGCTCAACGGGACGTACCGTTGGACCGACGTGTTCGTGCGCCGTCCGGGCGGGAACTGGCAGGTGGTCGCCAGCCAGGCCACGACGGTCGGTAAAATAGAGGACGCACCAGTCATCGCCGTCCCCACCGAGACACCCGCCGCCAGCGCCGGTCCGACAGACACGGATGGGTAAGGGAGTTCGCGGAATGCAGCCTGGACTATTCGGCAGCGCGTCTTATGAAACCTCTAATTTTTTGAGGCCAAACCGCCGAAATTTCAAAGTAGCCGAAGCGTTTTCGATTGCCCGTGGAGCTTCTACAGCCCCGGCAGGGGCGTAAGAATACAGCCCACGGCGTGAGCCGTGGGAAAGACGTGTTTTCACGCCCAGCCCCGGCAGGGGCGTAAGAAAGCCGGGAGGACCACCGTGGAAAGCCGACGTGTCTTCTTACGCCCCTGCCGGGGCTACGGAAGCTCCACGGGCAATCGTAAAACGCCGTAAAACGCGCTTCGGCGTCGCACTACAAAGCCGATGTCACGCCAGTGGCGGTAGAATCACTGGCTGGCCTGCTTGAAGTACAGCTTGAAGTGAACGCTTCCAGTCGTGGGAATAGCGATCCGTCCGTCCTCAAGGGTCGCGGTCCAGATCGTGCCATCGGACAGCTTGATGCTCATGTCATTTGCGGTGGGTCGCTCAATGACCTGGTAGGTCTTCGATTGGCCGGAGCTATCCGTGAGAAGTTTTGGTGTGATGGTAAAAGTCTGGCCATCCATCTGTCCGACAAGCTGCTCCGTGAGCATCGGCTTGACCATATTGTCGAGAATTCCATTTACCTCGTTGGCAGTGTTCGCGGCGTCTGACGGAGAACCCTTCGGGGCCGGGCTGACACTCGGTGACTTGGTCTCTTTCGGAAGATGTGCCTGCGTGTATTCTCGATCAAAGGTCCATTTGCCCAAAAAGCGGTTGTCGCCGTTCAGCAATCCATCTCCTTTGTTGCAACCGCCGAGGCAAACGAAGCAGAAGAAAATAAGTGGAAGATAGCGGCGCATATAGGGATTTCGGTGAGAGTCGAGTGTGCCAAAAGGTGTCCAACGGTCAAGCGTGATCTCCCGGGCCTGACGATCTCAAGCTCAGCGACAGAGGCTGGCGAAAAAAGACGTGGAATGCAAGGGGAAGCCTGCCGCCAGCGTCGGTCCGATGGACACGGTTGGGTAAGACCGCCGGCGTGTCACGGGAGGTGATCCAGAAACACCAATCGCCGGTCGCCAGGAGGGCCGATCAGTGCGACCGGCCGGTCCGGAAACCGGCTGAGCAATTCGTCGTCAGTCAGAAAATGGATTTGCGCCAGACCGGCGTTTTCCGATTTGCCCGTCGAGGCACTGGGAGATCGATCCACCGCCGATAGACGCTGCGGGGGGTGGGATGGACGCCAGGCCAGGCCAAGCAGCACAGCGAACGCGCCTGCCGTAGCCGAGACGCCGAGCATTCTCCGGCGACGCCGCCGACACCGGGCATAGGCGAGCATTTCGGCCAGGGACTCGGCGGCAAGGGCGTTTTCCATCCCCTCGTCCAGCGAATCGCGCCAGAGTTGGTCGTTGTCAGGGTTTATCATGTTTGAAGATGAGGAAGGCTGCGTCGCGCAGCGCCTTCCGT
>CAZZYS010000234.1:0-7407 GCA_964658285.1 uncultured Verrucomicrobiota bacterium | reverse complement strand
ATCCACTCTATGTTCTCCCCGCTCCATCGTTTGCCGCGGCCCGGTGCCGGGTCGCACGGCCATCTGCGTGTGTTGGCCCTGGGTCTGACCCTGCTGCTCGGCGCGCTGTCCGCCCGGGCACAAAACACCGCCGCATCCTCTCCGGCCGCCGGAGCGGGCCGCGTCAGGCTGAACAACAGCTTCCGCGCCGTCGCCCCGGCCGGCACGGCCACCGCCGCCATGCCCGCGGAGACCGTCCGCGACACCCTGACCGCCGCCGAGGCGAGCGCACTGATGGAGGTCCAGTTGCCACTTCGCACGCGCAACGCGGCCGAACTCGAACGGCGCGTGGCGGCGGGCGAGATCATTTCCCGCGAGGAGATGGCCGCGCGTTTCCTGCCCGAAGCCAGCGATTACCAGGCGGTGGCGGATTGGCTCACCGCGCAGGGGCTGACCGTCAAACCCGCGGGTGCCAGTCATGCGATGGTCATCGCCACGGGCACGCCGACCCAGCTCGAAAAAGCGTTCGAGACGCACTTCGCGCGGGTCCGCTCCCACGGCGAGGAGCACACTTCCACGACCGTCGCACCCAGTTTGCCGGCGGAGATCGAATCCCGCGTGCGTGCGATCCACGGTTTGCAGCCCCATCTGCACCCGCGCAAAACGACCACGCCCATCAAGGATGCAGCCACGAACGGAGGTCAGCCGGCGTTCCTCGTCGGCGACATTCTGGCGGCTTACGATGTGAATGCCTCCAAGCTGACCGGCGCGGGCCAGACGGTCGGCATCGTCATCGACACGCTGCCGCTGACCACCGATCTGACGAAATTCTGGACCAATAACGGCGTTTCCCAGAGCTTGAATAACTACACGACCGTCAACGTGGAAAACCAGGCCATCGGCGCACCGACCGGCGAGGAGACGCTCGACGTGGAATGGAGCGGCGGCATCGCCTCGGGAGCGAAGATCATTGTTTATGCTTGCGGCGATCTCAACTACGTCAACGACTGCTACAGCCAAGTGCTCGATGACTTGCAGAGTGGCGCGCAGCCGAACCTGCACCAGATTTCCATGAGCTACGGGGCCGGCGAGATTTCGGATGAAACCCCGGACGACATCAACAGCGTCCATGCGCTTTTCACGAGCATCGCGGCTTACGGCGTGAGTCTCTTCGCTTCCTCGGGCGACGAGGGAGCGTATGGAAACGACGAGGGGAAGGTCGAAGTGGTCTATCCGGCGTCCGACCCGTTCGTCACCGCGGTGGGAGGCACCAACCTGTCCCTGGACGCGAAGGATGTCGTGCTCAGCGAGATCGCGTGGTCCACCTCGGGAGCGAAAAACGACCACGACAGCAGCGGCGGGGGGATCAGCAGTTTTTTCAACCGCCCATCCTGGCAGAGCGGCACCGGAGTCAACACCAGCGCGATGCGCCAGATTCCCGACGTGTCGATTGTCGGCGACCCGGATACGGGCTGTTATGTCTACTTCGAAGGCAAGTCCGAGCAGGACGGCGGCACGAGTCTGAGCACGCCGATCTGGGCGGGATTGTGCGCGTTGATCAACCAGGGGCGGAGCAGCCAGGGATTATCCCCGTTGAGCGGTTTGAACGCGGCGCTCTATCCGCTGTCGGGCACCTCTGCCCTCCGGGACATCACCATCGGCAACAACGGGCTCTACACGTGTACGACGGGCTATGATCTCGTGACGGGACTCGGTGCGCCGGACTTCAATGTCCTGTACCAGAAACTATTGACCGCCAATACGCACGCCGCGTTTTTCACGGGCGAGGCGGCGCTGTCCAACGGCGTTTATTACCTGTCGTTTCCCAACGGGAACTACTTCGGTTATTACAGCTATCTTTCTAACCCACGGTACATCTACCATTTCGACCTGGGGTATGAGTATTGGTTCAACGCCAACGACGGGAAAAATGGAGTCTATCTGTACGATTTTTCCAGTAAGACGTTCTTTTACACGTCGCCGACTTTCCCATTTCCGTATCTGTATGACTTCAGCCTGAACGCGGTTCTCTATTACTATCCGAACACGACTAGTGCGGGGCGCTACACGACGAACCCGCGCTATTTCTATAATTTCGCCACCGGGAAGGTCATCACAAAATGATCGTCGGCACAGAGCCCGCACGTTGGGCTGACTCTGCACCGAATCTGATAACAGACACGTCGCTACACGCCTGACCACGTTCACTTCGAGATGACCGTGCCCGTGGCGAAATCGTAGAAGTAGCGCACGCCTCCGGTGTTGTAGTGCCCGGGATTATCCTTGTCCGGGTAGTAGTACAACACGCTATTCAACTTGAAGTCGTACAGGTACGGAAACGGGAAAGCCGGCGACGTGTAGAAGAACGTGCCGCTTTTGAAGTCGTACAGGTACACGCCGCTGTGACCATCGGCAGCGTCGAACACGTACTCATATCCCAGGTCGTAGTGATAGATGTAGTTCGGATCACTCAGAAACGAGTAATATCCGAAGTAGTTCCCGCTGGCGAACGCGAGGTAATCGACGCCGCCGCTCAGAGCAGCCTCGCCGGTAAAAAACGACAGGTGCCCGGCCTCCGCGATGCGACGGATCAGGCCATCCTGCTTATCGAGGAAGTAGACGTTGTTGTTCGCGTCGAATCCGAAACGGAGATCAGCACGCGTCGCGGACGAATTCACCGTCTGGATCATACTGAGAAAACTCATCTCCTTGCCGTTGGAACGCAGGCGCAGTTCGGTGATGCCACTGGTCCCGCCGGTGGGCAGGTTGACCGCGTCCAGCGTGTAGGGCACGCCGTTGACGAAATCGCTGAAGATCAGCCGTCCGTACAGCGAGGGAATCCGCGTGTCACGGTAGACCGGCCCGGTGGTCACGGCGTTGCCGCTGCTGCTGTAATGGAAATATTCGGCGATGGGATAGGTAAATCCGGTCGTCGCCGCATCGCCCCGGACGTTCGCGCCGATGGACCCGTCGCTGTTGAAGACGTAGCTGCCCTCGCGCTGGTTCCAGCCGTAGTTCGCGCCGGACTGGCCGATGTCGATTTCCTCGACGGTGTTTTGCCCGATGTCGGCGACGAACATCCGACCGTTGGCGCTGTCCCAGGTGAAGCGCTGCGGATTGCGGAAGCCGGCAGCGTACTTCTCCGGCAGGAACGCGGCGTTCGTCGTGTAATGCGGATTATCGGCGGGGATGCTGTATTGTCCGTTCGTGCTGGCCTGCGCGGCCCCCGCGGCCGGCTTGAGCGGATTGATGCGCAGGATCGCGCCGTAAGCATCGCCGAGGGTCTGCGCGAGATTATAGGGATCGCCACCGCCGCCGCTGTCGCCCATCGCAATGTACAGGTTGCCCCGGTCGCCGGCGGAAGCCGTCGGGTTGAAGGATAAATAGCCGCCGTTGTGGTTGCTGTTGGGCCGGGCGATGCGCAACACTTCGCGGTAAGGGGCGCTGGCGTTGGCGGGCGTGAAGGTGCTCGCCGCCGGATTGCTCGCGGTCCATTCCAGCAACACCTCGTCGTGATCGTGGGAGGCTCCGCTGATGTTCGGCGTGAAGGTCGCCACGGCCGAACTGACCGGCTGGCTGGCCATCGTGTAAAACTTGCCGTAACCCGCCGCTCCGGCGGTGTTGAAATCCGGGTGGAACGCGAAACTCTGGAAGCCACGTTCCCCGTTGTCCTGCAGGACCGGGACGTAGGTGGCGAGGGCGAGGTACGGTGTGACGGTCGCCCCGTCGGCGCTGACCGTGTACAGGAATCCGCGCTGGTCGTTGACGAAGATGCGTCCGTCGGGCGAGGGACGCAGGACGTTGATGCGCGGGGCCGCGCCGGAGCTGTTCGGGATCGTGGCAAACGTTTCCAGGTCAACGACGATGCTGCCCTTGGCAATGGTGGCGGAAGTTTGGGCGTGCAGCGACGACCCGGCGAGGGTCGCCAGCAGCGTGGGAAGAAGCAGACGGGGGAGGGGGAGGGGTTTCATGGCGGAAAGATTCCGTGTGTACAAAGGAACTACGCGCGTCGGTACCGCGTCGGCGGCACCTTTCCGCGAATGTCCGACGAAGACCCCCTGCGCGGGCGTCGGTAGCGGTTTTTATGACAGGGTGCGTTGCAAAGCGGCGCTGTCTGTCTTCTATTGAGGCCGTCCGCGACCGCCAAACGCCGCATGAGTTGGTTTCACTTCGACCCCGGCAGCTTCGCGCTGTCCTTCCTGAGCGTGCTCTTCGAGAGCGTGCCGTTCCTGCTGCTGGGCGCATTGATCTCGGGGGTGATCGAGGTGTTCGTGCCCGCGCGCTGGATGACGAATTTCCTGCCGCGTCACGCGGGCGCGGCGGTGGCCGTCAGCGGGTTGCTGGGCGTCGTCTTCCCCATGTGCGAATGCGGCGTGGTGCCGGTCATCCGCCGGTTGATGAAAAAGGGCCTGCCCGTGTCCTGCGCCGTGACGTACCTGCTCGCCTCGCCGGTGGTCAATCCCATCGTGGCCGTGAGTACCTACGCGGCCTTTCGCGGCGGCACGCCCGGACCGTGGGCGGTGGTGATCTACCGGCTGATGTTCTCATACCTGATCGCCGTGCTCGTGGGCCTCGTCGTCACGCGCCTGCGCGTGGAGCAGTTCATCGCCCCACAGGTGCTCGACACTCTGCCCGGCCGCAGCACCCGGCGGACGGCAGGATTCCGCGTCGGCAGTCTCGCGGGAGCCCCGGTGCCGGTCCTGGCCGCGACGGCGGCGGCCCCCTTCAGCCTGGAAGGCACCGAGGCCGGCAGCGGCGGCCCGGACAGCCTCGCGGCGCTCGACGCCCTGGAACGAGGCCTCACCCCCACGCTCGGCAAGCGGTTGGTGGCGGCGCTCCAGCGCGGGACCAACGATTTCCTGGACGTGGCGGTGTTCGTGGTCATCGGCGCGGCGCTGGCCAGCGTGTTCAATACGGCCGTCGATCAGGCGCGCATCATCGCCCCGCTGGCGACCAATCCCTGGGCGGGCGTCCCGGCGCTGATGCTCCTGGCTTTCGTCGTGGCGGTGTGCAGCACGTCGGATGCGTTCATCGCGGCGACGTTCACCGGGTTTTCGTTCCCGGCGCGGCTGGCGTTTCTGGTGTTCGGGCCGGTGTTCGACCTGAAGCTGGTGTTCCTGTATTCGCTGGTGTTCCGGCGGCGGTTCGTGCTGGTGCTGGGGGTTGGACTTTTCGTCCTGATCGCGCTAGTTTGCATCCGGCTGTCGGCGGTTTGATTTCCTTCTTATGAAAACCCTGTCCCGTGGTTTCTCGTTGCTGGCTCTGCTCGCCTGGGGCGCGCTGATGCTTTACTTCTATTTCAGCGGACGGCTGGCCGACTATCTGATCCCCGCTTATCGACCCCTGGTGGCCGTGTCGGGATTCGTGATGCTCGGCATCGCCGCCGTACTCGCCTGGGGGATGCGTCCGGGCGCGACGGCGGCTGCCGCCGGTCTGGTCCTGGAAGATCGGGGCGACGAACTTTCCTCGCCGCGCCGGGTCCGCACGATGCAGGTGCTCGCCTTCGCGCTGCTCGTGCTGCCGGTCTGGGCGGCGGCGGGGGTTTCCAAGGATCAGTTTAACGCCACCGCGATGCGCAACCGCGGGATCGTCAACGACGCCTCGCGTCTCCCGGGGAAAACCACGCTCTCGCCTGCCGCGCTCGCCAGCAATCAGAGCAGCAACAACAACCAGCCGCCAGCCGTCGTCGAGCCGCCGCTGCCCGGCGAGACGCCTGCCGCGAACAACCCGCCCGGCGCGACCAACGACGCCACGCAATACATTCAGCGGACCCCCGAGGGCCATCTCCTGCTGGAAGTGACCGACCTGCTTTTTGCGGCGGATGACGACACGCTGCGCCCGCAGATGGAAGGCCGCACGGCCGAGATGATCGGCCAGTTCATGCCGGCCAAGGAAGATGCGAGTGGCCGGCGGTTCCAACTCGTGCGGATGTTCATGGTGTGCTGCGCGGCCGACGCGCGGCCGGTGGCGGTGACCGTGGAAAAACCGGCCGACGCGACGTTGCGCGCCCCGATGGACAAGCTGGCCGAACTCGGTTGGGTGCGTGTGACCGGCAAGGTGGAGTTCCCGCTGGAGAACGGCCGCCGCGTCGCTGTGCTGCGTGCCGACAAGGCCGCGCCGACCGATCCGCCGCGCGAGGCAATGCTTTATTAAAGTGCGGTCGTTTGCCGTCTGCTGGTTCAGACGGCGAGTTCGCCACGTTGCGCCGGGCTCGATGGATTGAGCGGTGCACCGGAAACCAGATGGAAGTGCAGGTGCGGCGTGGTCTGGTGGCTGCCGCCGTTCGTGATGATCTTGTAATTGCTTTGCGCAAAGCCGCGTTCGCGGATGATGCCGGCCATCAGTTCGAAGATTTCGCTGAAAAGCGACGGGTCATCGACCTCGATCAACTGCCGGACGTGTCGCTTGGGAATGACGACAATGTGCGTCTGCCAGGTGGGCCGCGTGTGCTCGAACGCCAGCACCCGTTCGCTCTCCGCCACGACTTGCACCGGGGTGCGTCCGCTCAACACCTCATCACAATAAAAATCCGTGCACATGGACGGGCGAAGAGAAATCGCTCGGGTCCGCCCGCGTTAGTCGCCTTTGGAGACGCTCACACGCACGAATACGAGGTAGGTCACCTCCGTCGCGGCATCGGGAGCGTCATAGGACCCCAGGAACTTGGCCGCGCCGCTCTTCGCCGTGAACGATGTACCGATCTTGATCGCACCGGCCGTGAACATCAGGGTCGTGTCCACCAATTCGATAGAGGGAGATAACACGGGCTCCACCTCCAGTTTGATCGTGTCCGAACTGTTGATCGCTCGCTGGCCGCTCTTGGTGGTGACGGAGGTGTTCGCCACGCTTTTCGCCGTCCCTTTTTCCACCATCGACACGAGGTCTAGGAATCCCTGGGCGGCGTCCGACTCCAGATGATGCTGGGCAAGGAATCGCAATGCCTTGTCCTTTGACAAGGAAATGACCGAGTTTTGTATCGTGATCGTGTATTGAGGTTCGCTCGCCGCGCTTGGGCTCATCTCTGCAAAGGACAAACTGGCCAAGAAGATGAGGAGGGCAATGGATTTCATCTTCCGCGGATTCTGGAAGACGACGATTGGCTGGTCAATCCCTAACCCCGCCGCGGGATCAGCTTCTCCAACGTCGGATTCGCCGCGAGCACCTCGCTGGCTCCCACGAACGTCTTCACCAACTCCGCCGGCGATGCGCCCGCCGGGCTGACCACTTCGAGTTCGTGCGCGGTCACGCGCACCTCGCCGACGTAGCCGGGCAGCTTCACGCGGCACTCGCTGCAATCGGGCGGGTACTGGAGGTTGGCCTGGCCACCGGGCTGGTCTTCGAGTTCGTCGATGAGGTCTTCCATGTCGATGGTTTCGCCGAAGGTCAGCGACACCCGGTTGAACACGCCCGCGAACACCTCGTTGAGGC
>CAZZYS010000233.1:0-7430 GCA_964658285.1 uncultured Verrucomicrobiota bacterium | reverse complement strand
GCGGGCGTGCGCGCCGCGATGGCCTGCCAGTGCCGGTTGAGCACCAACACGGTGGATTTTTCCAGAATGTCGTTCATGGCAAAAGTGAGCGAAGAGGGAACACGGCGCGACCGCGCGAGGGCGCGGCGGCAGGAGCCGACAAAGCTGCGTTTCGGCCGAACCGCGATTTTCGACGCGGCCGAGTTTCACCTTCCGAAAGGATGGGTGTGGGTTCGTTCATCCCGCCCGTGCGGCGCTTGGGCCGGCGGCATCCGTGGTTTCCCGAGGAACGGGCACCTGTTTACCCGGAACCGTCCGACATTGGCAAGCAGGAAGTCTGCTTGGCCCCACCAAAAACCGCCGCACGGTCTCCAAGCAGCCCCCGAAAAATCACCGTGGCGCGGGCGGCACCGTGAACGTCGTCCGCTCCACGACCGGCGGCACGGGGTCGGGTCCGCTCGTCCCCCACGGGGCGCAACGCGCCAGCCGCTTGACGCCCAGCCACAACCCGCGCCGCGTGCCGTGCGCGGCGAGCGCCTCCATGCAATAGCGCGAACAACTCGGCTCGTAGCGGCATCCCATCCCCACCCCGCCCAGCAGCGAAAGCAGCGGCGAGAGCGTCAGTTGGTAGAGCCGGATGAGGCCGCGAAGCGTGCGGTTAATCATGGAGACGGCGGTGCGGCCACCAAAATAGAAGCCCGGCGCGCCAGCCGCAACCACTCTTGCGCCAGTTCCGCCGCGCTCGCCCTCGCGGCGGTGTGACGGGCCACGAGCACCAGCCAGCAGCCGGCGCGCAGTTGGGGTCGGACGCCCCGCACGGCCTCGCGCAGACGGCGTCGAACGGTGTTGCGCACGACCGCGCCGCCCACGCGCTTGGAAGTAACAAACCCGATCCGCGCGGAACCCACGCCGTCGGGTGGAGCGTCGGTCAAGACCCCGAGCACGATGAATTTGCCCCCCCAGGAACGCCCGTGTTCGCGGACGCGCCGGAACTCCCAGGTTGTCGTCAAGCGCGCCGCCTTCGGGAAGCGCAGGCGCGGCTTTCCGGGCGAAGCCGGAAGCCCGTTCCCGTCGGGATCAGCAGGAGGAACCGTGCCGCCGTCCGGCTCGCTCAAGCCTGCGTGTGCCGGGCGTACTGGGTCTCCGCGCCCTTGGGCAGGAGACGTTTGCAACCCCAGCGGCGGCGGCGTTTGAGGATCGCCCGGCCGCCCTTGGTCGCCATGCGGGCGCGAAAGCCGTGCTGGCGTTTGCGGGTGCGCTTGGAAGGCTGGTAGGTGCGTTTCATGGGTCGGTCCTCGGAAAATGTCTGGGCAGGCGGTCTCGGTGGAACGGACAGAGTAGCAAAGGCCGCAGGCTTGTCAAACCGGTTCCGCACGGGGTGCCGGACAAAAAGTTTTCTGCGTGCAGGCTTCCCATCCGCCGGGTTCTGTGACATGACACGCAAACGAAATGAGCGAAATCCTCATCGAGCCGGCCACCGTGGAAGATTTGCCCCAACTGGCCGAACTCCTGCACGACCTCTTCAGCCGGGAATCCGACTTCAAGCCGGACACGGTCAAGCAGCTCCGCGGCCTGCAACTCATCATCGAGCAACCCAACCGGGGGCGCATCTTCGTGCTGCGCGTGCACGACCGGATCATCGGCATGATTAATCTGCTCTTCACCATCAGCACGGCCGAGGGCGGGTTCGTCATCATCCTGGAGGACCTCGTCATTAGCCACGACCACCGGGGGCAGAAATATGGGTCTCAATTATTGGAACACGCCAAGGAGTTCGCCCGGCAAAAGGATTTTGTGCGGATCACGCTGCTGACCGACCGGCCGGACGAGTTGTCCAAGCATTTCTTCGTCCGCCACGGTTTCCACGAGAGCAAGATGGTGCCGATGAGATGGTTGACCGGCGGCCCCCTGCCTGCGGACCCCTCGGCTTGAGGAGCACGGCGCTGGCTGTGCGAAACGTGCCCTGGCCGCCAGCCCGCCAATTGGGCATGGAAGTTGCTCTGCAGAAAGTTTTAAAGTTTCATAAAAAAGATTGACCGCCGTTTGCCGAACCGGTAATCCCTCTCGGCGTCTGGGGAATCTACCGGGGTTGAAGGGGAATCTTTACCTCCAGGGTCATCTGGGCATTCACAACGAGGGAACTTTGGTTGCATTAGAGGAATACAGGGAATTTATGAAAAAGTCATTTGTACTATCTACCGTCACCGCTGCGGTCGCATTGCTCGCAGGCTCGTCTGCTGCCAAGGCGTCAGTGGTCGAGCTTGCCTTTCCATCGGTACAGCCTTCGCTGGTCACGCCAGGAGATACATTCACCTTTGATTATTCCGGTTTTAACAGCGCCAGCGGCGCGGGTTACATTCTCGGCGGCGGCACCGCCACGTTTGGCACACCTACGACGCTTGCTACCGGCGGGGCGAACGGCCAGAGCATTACCATGACTTCTGCCGAGACAATCAATGGATTGACGACCACGGACACATTCACGCTCACCACGCCGACCAATTTTCTGACCACGACGACGGTCAATGGAACCAAGATCACTTCTCTGCAGCTAGACATCGGCAATGCGAACTCCGGGGTGATCCCCGGCGCGCCGGACACGGTGGACTACGCGCTGCCGGTGACGGGATACACGACAGCGGGCTCTTACACCTACAGTGGTGGCACTTTTGCTTTTTCCACGCCGCCAACCGCCACGTTGACCAATAGCAATCAGTCGCTCGCGTTGGTGGCAGGCATCAACAGCGGCACGACGGCGATTTCCAATTACAAATTCACCGCGTTTTCGTTCTCCATCACGTATAACACGGTCCCGACCGTCGTCCCCGAACCATCCACCTGGGCGCTGTGCGGCCTCGGCGTGGCTGGGTGCGCGGGAGTGGTCCTGCGCCGCCGCGGTTCGAAAGTCTGACGGCCCCGCCCTGGTGGTGGCCGCCGGGCGTTGACAGCGCGCACCGGCACGAACAAGGTCCATTTTCACCGATGGACCTTTCTCGTTTGCAGCCCGGCCCGTCCGCGGAAGCCAGCGTCCCACCCTTCGTCGATCTCGGCTTTGCGCGGGTGGACACCGACCGGCGGCGGCGGTGCGGGTTTCCCGAGGTGATTTTCTGTCAGGGGAAAAC
The DNA here is from genome assembly GCA_964658285.1 of uncultured Verrucomicrobiota bacterium. Lineage (GTDB taxonomy): Bacteria > Verrucomicrobiota > Verrucomicrobiia > Chthoniobacterales > SZAS-18 > CAHJWO01. The sequence goes on along the minus strand of CAZZYS010000233.1, from coordinate 4,329 downwards.
GCCCCCGGAAGTCGCCGCCATCGCGCAAACTGTCCTCGCCCACGATCCGGTCGTGCTCGGCACGCGCGCGACGCCGGAGCACTTCTCGGCGGTTGCGGCGGTGTTGCCGACGGCGGTTTACCACGCACGCGGCCGGTGCATCGTCGTCGAACGCGAGCCGTTGCCGCGTCTCTCCGGCCGGGTCGGCGTGATCTGCGCGGGCACGTCCGACTTGCCGGTGGCCGAAGAGGCCGCCGTGACGCTGGAGACCTTCGGCAACCCCGTCGAGCGCATCACCGACGTGGGCGTGGCCGGTCTGCACCGGCTCCTGGCCGTGCGCGGGAAGCTGGAAGCCTGCCGCGTGCTCGTGGTCGTCGCGGGGATGGAAGGCGCGCTGCCCAGCGTGGTCGCGGGGTTGGTGAGCGTGCCGGTCATCGCCGTGCCCACGAGCGTGGGCTACGGGGCGAGCTTCGGCGGGTTGGCGGCGCTGTTAGGGATGCTCAATAGCTGCGGCAGCGGCGTGACGGTCGTCAACATCGACAACGGCTTCGGCGCGGCCTACGCGGCGGCGACCATCAACCGGCTCGCCGAACCGCCCGCGCCGTAGATTCCGCGCCCGCACGCTAGATTTTCAGGGCCGACGGCGGGCCGCGGTCGGATTCAGGAGAAATCTCTTTCCCCATGCCCGACGAAACTCTGCCGCCCGTCCGTCCCGCCGTTTCCCGCCGCTCTTTCCTCGCCCGCGCCAGCCGTGGCTTCGCCGCCGCCGCGCTGGCCGGTGAAATCCTGCCTCCGGCCGCTCGCGCCGAGGACAAATCCACCCCGCTCAAGCTGCCGGTCATCCACGCGGAAAGCGAGCAGGACGACGGCCCTACGCCCGAACCGATGCCGCCCGAAAAGCGCGTGGGTTTCGCCGTCGTCGGTCTCGGCCACCTCGCGCTCAACCAGATCATCCCGGCGTTCGCACGGAGCAAAAAAGCGAAGCTCGTCGCGCTCGTCAGTGGCGAACGCGCCAAAGCCCTCGCCACCGCCCACGAACACGGCCTCGCCGGAAAAAACCTCTACGATTACCAGACCTACGACCGGTTGCGGGACAATCCGGACGTGCAGGTCATCTACATCGTCCTGCCCAACGGGATGCACGCCGAGTACACGATTCGCGGCGCGCAGGCGGGCAAGCACATCCTCTGCGAAAAGCCGATGGCCAACAGCACCGCTGAATGCGAGGGGATGATCGCCGCCTGCGCAAAAGCGGACCGCCGCCTGATGATCGCTTACCGGATGCAGTACGAGCCGAACAACCGCCTGATGCAAAAATGGGTCCGCGAAAAAAAGTACGGCCCGGTCAAGGTCATCGAGGGTGCCAACGGCCAGGATCAGGGCGATCCGAACCAGTGGCGTCAGAACAAGAAGCTCGCCGGCGGCGGTGCCTTGCCCGACGTGGGTTTGTACTGCCTGAACACGTTCCGCTTCCTGATGGGCGAGGAGCCTGACGAAGTGTTCGCCATGAGCCACCGCCCGGAAAACGATCCGCGTTTCCAGGAAGTCGAGGAGAGCATGATTTTCCAACTGAGGTTCCCCGGCGGCGTGCTCTGCAACGCGGTGACGAGCTACGGCACGCATCGCACGCAGCGTTACCGGGTCAACGCCGAGGATGGCTGGTTCGGCCTGGACCCGGCGTTCGCGTACGAGGGCCTCGAAGCCGAAGCCGCGCACGCGGAAGGCCTGATCGAGCACCAGGAACATCCGAAAATCATGGCCAAGGATCAGTTCGCGCTGGAGTTGGACCACATGGCCGAATGCGTGCTGGAAAACCGCAAGCCCTATACGCCCGGTGAGGAAGGACTCCAGGACCAACGCATCATGGAGGCGCTCTACGCCTCGGCGGCCACGGGCAAGCCGATCAGGTTGGCCGTGCCTGTCGGCGGCAAGCTCGACGCCTTTCGCGGCGAAGCTCCGAAGGCGACGAGTTGACGTACCCCGCTTCTCAAGCTGGAGGAGGGACCAAACCCCGCGCCGCAGCTCGCGTCTCATACGAGAAGCACTGTGATTTTTCGCAGCCCGTCCCAACGTCTGTCAGGCTTGTTGCAGACCGGGAGCGACGGTAGGATGGTCCTCCCGTGACAGGACGGCCCCTTTTCCCACTCCTGGCGTTCGCCGCGTTCCTCGTCAGCACGAACGCCGCGCGGGGGCTGGAAGCTGCTCTGGTGGAAAAACCCTTCGCGCAACTCTCCGACCAGCAGATCAGCCCCTTCGGCCAGAAGGCCCTCGCCATTCGCCCGGCGGCGTGGCTCCAGGGTGAAACGCCACACTTCATCCTGCACTACCGCCGGATCACTGAGGCCAAACGGGTCGCGTTGGAGATCGATTTTCACGTCACCTACGTCGCCAAAGTGCTCGGCGCGGGGCCGGAACGCTACGCGCGCAAATCGCACGTCTACATCTTTGAGGACGAGAAGGACTGGAAAGTTTTTCTGACGGAAGCCGCCAAACCAGCGTGGGTGGCCAGCTTCGCGCACGGCGACGAACTCTACCTCAACGTGCGCGACAGCCACACGGGCCTCTTCGACTCGCAAACGCTCGCCCACGAGACGACCCACGCCATCGTCGCCCGGCTCTACCCCGGCAAACCTTGGCCGACGTGGCTGGGCGAGGGTTTCGCCGAAGAGATGAGCGGCGAGAGCACCAGTGCACGCATGGGTCAATACAACCCGCGCCTGCTCCAGCATTATCAGCTCGCGAACATGCCGCTCGACAAGCTCGTCACCACGACCGAATACCCCGAAGACATCAAGGCGGTGGCGCAGCTCTACCAGAGTTCGGAGAGATTGATCCGTTTCCTGATGCTCAGGAATCCACCCGAACGGTTCCCCAAGCTCGTGGATGCGATCCTCGACGGCGATCCGTTCGGCGTGGCGGTCGTCAAGATTTACGGCGACCGGTACAAGGATTACGCGACCTTCGTCAATGAATACGCCCGGGTGCCGCCGTAAATTCTCTTCCCCCGCACGATGGCAAAAACAAGCGAACCGAAATCCAGGAACATCTTCGCCGTCGTCGGCAGCGACGAGGGCACGGTGAAGGCCACCGCGCGCGAGCTCGCCGAGCGCCTGACGCCGCCGGATGCGGGGGAGTTCGGCGTGGAGACCATCGACGGGGCCGCCGACAACGCTGCAGCCGGGGCGGCGCGCGTGCACGAGACGATTGCCGCGCTCCAGACCCTGCCGTTTTTCGGTGGCAAACTCGTCTGGTGCAAAAACGCGAACTTCCTCGCCGACAGCCCCATCGGCCGGTCCAACGGCGTGCTCGAAGCTCTCGAATCGCTGTTGGCATTATTGAAAGCGGGCCTCCCGCCCGAGATCAATTTTCTGCTCAGCGCGACCGAGACCGACAAGCGGCGGACGTTCTACAAGAACCTCGTCAAACTGGCGGACACGCAGATTTTCGACCGGCTGGATTCCAGCCGCAGCGGTTGGGAAGAAGAAGCGGCCGTGCTGGTCGAGGAACGCGCCCGGGCCCGTGGCCTGGACCTGAGCGGCGAGGCCAGCGAACTGTTCACCCTGCTGACCGGCGGCGACACGCGCCAGATCGAGAACGAACTCGAAAAGATCGACCTCTACCTCGGCGCCACCGGGCCCCGCAAGGTGGACGCCGCCACGGTACGGACCCTCGTGCCGATGTCGCGGGCCGGGGTGATCTTCGAGTTGGGCAGCGCGATTTCGCGGCGGGACCTCGAAGAGGCGCTCGGGCTGATCGACCAGTTGTTTTACCAGGGCGAGAGCGCCATCGGCCTGTTGCTCGTGGCCATCGCGCCGACCGTGCGAAATCTGATGCTGGTCAAGGATTTGCAGCAGCGCCACCGCCTGGGACGGCCGGGTTCACCGTTCGAGTTCGGCAAAGTGATCGCCCGGTTGCCCGAGGAGGCGACCGCGCACCTGCCGCGCAAGAAGGACGGAACCGTCAACATCTTCGGGCTGGGGTTCGCGGCGGTGGAAACGCACCGCTACGATCTGGATGAACTCCGCGACGGGATGGCGGCGTGCCTCCAGGCAAACGTCCAACTCGTCACCGGCCAACTCGAACCGCGCCTCGTGCTGGAACGCGTCGTGATCGGCCTGTTGCAGCGGTCGCCTCGCGGGTGACGGAGAAGTTACATAACTCGACACAAGTTGAGCTTGCGTCCATTTGAAAGCGGCGGCATGGTGCTCACATCGAAACCGGGACAGGAAACGGTGACGATTAAGAAAACTTATAATAGTTCTTGCAGACCGCGAAAGTCGACGTTATAAGTTAACCAGATTTTAGAAGATTGTTCTGGGGGGAACAGGCGCCCCTCGTATCCATCGGATG
>CAZZYS010000232.1:0-7457 GCA_964658285.1 uncultured Verrucomicrobiota bacterium | reverse complement strand
GACGTGGCTACTACGGTGGCCGCGGTTACTACGGCGGGCGGGGTTATGCTCGCGGTTCCAGCCGCTCTTATGCGCGCCGGGTCTCGGGCGGTCGCCGGTAACCTCATTACAAAGAGGTTCGTGATAGCACGGACTGATTGGAAGCGGCTCCCGAGACGGAGCCGCTTTTTTGTTGGCCGTCGCTCGAGTATTTCTTTTCGAGATGCAGCGGACTTTCGGAGCGCCAGCGGCGCGGCCTCAGTGCAAGCTTGGGGCAACGCTCCAGGAAAGATGCGCGGGTGCCGTCAAGCTCTGGAGGAGCGATTCATTTTGGTGGCGAGCCGAGATGAATCGCCCCTTCAGGGCTTGGCATCTGTATCGGTTTCAACCTGGGGCGTTGCCCCAAGCTCGTATGAGGCCGCGCCGTCGGCGCTCCGGAGATCTCAACGAAGTCGCGCCGTTGGCGCTCCGGGGGTCATCCGATCACAACTCAAAGTAAAATGAGGCCGCGTCGTTGGCGCTCCTGAGTTCATCCAGGCATACGCAAAGTAGAACGCTTCAGAGCATCAACGGGTGGCGGCCGGTTCTGGCGGTGACGCACAGCCACGGCGGGCACATTCCTCCCGGATCGAGGCGAAGCCGTCCGGCCAGCGTGCGTAGTGATCCTCCAGCCGTTCCAGGACGGATGCCGCCACCTCCCGGCGCTGCAATTCGCCAGGCCGAGCCGCCGCCCGCAGCATCGCCAGCGAGCCTGCCCGGTTGCGCAACTCGGGGGCGAAATCCTCGGCCTGCTGGAGCACGTTCAAGCCGATGCCGACCACGACAAAACCCGGTGTCCGCGCGTGGTGGCATTCCAGCAGGATGCCCGCGACCTTGCGCCCGGCGAGGAGCACGTCGTTGGGCCATTTGATGCGCGCCGGTTGACCCGTGTGGCGCTCGGCGGTCTCGGCCACGGCGAGCGCGGCGCAAAAAGTCAGTTCCGGCCAGCGTTCGACCGGGACCGCCGCCGGCCGCAGCAAGATCGAAAAAAGCAGGTTGCGGCCCGGAGGCGAAACCCAGCGGCGGCCCAACCGGCCCCGCCCGGCGCGCTGGGATTCGGCGAAAATCACCAGCCCCTCGGCCACCCCGTCGTGGCCCGCCCGCGCGGCGAGATCGTTCGTGGAATCCGTTTCCTGGAACACCAGGATTTCGCGTCCCACGACGGTTTCTTCGGGTAACGCCGCGCGGAGATCGTCCGCGATCAGGCGGGCCGGCGCGGAGACCAACGCGTAGTCCGCGTGAGGGCCGTTCGGGCCGTCGATCACATACCCCGCCGCCCGCAAACCATCGATCCGTGCAACGACGGCATCACCGGCCAACCCGGCGGCGTGCGTCAACTCCGCCGCGGAGACTGCCCGGCCGGCGTTCGCCCGCCAGGTGCGCAGCAAACGAACGTCCACGTCCCGCCTCGTCGCCATGTCAGGGCAGGAACTCCAGCGAAAAGTCGATGGCCCGCGCCGAGTGCGTCAAAGCGCCGACGCTGATCCATTGCACACCCGTTTCCGCGATGGCGCGCACGGTGTCGAGGTTCACGCCGCCGCTGGCCTCGAACTGCACGCGGCTGCCCTTGGCGCGGCCGAGGTTCACGGCGGCGCGCAGTTCCTCCGCGTTCATGTTGTCGAGCAGGATCACGTCCACTCCGCGCAGGCCGAGGAAGATGTACACCTGGCCGAGGTTATCGGCTTCCAGCTCGATCCGCATTTCCGGCCGGGCGGCCCGGGCGCGGTCGATGGCCGCCTGGAGGTCGGGATCGGCCAGCAGGTGGTTGTCCTTGACCATCACCATGTCGTAGAGGCCCATCCGGTGATTGTGCCCGCCGCCGGCCAGGACGGCGGCTTTTTCCAACGCCCGCAGGCCGGGGGTCGTCTTGCGGGTATCGAGAATCCGCGCCCGCGTGCCCGCGATGGCGTCCGCGAAACGACGGGTCAACGTCGCCACGCCCGAGAGGCGCTGGAGAAAATTGAGCGCCACCCGCTCCCCGCTCAGGATCGCCCCTGCCCGGCCTCGCACGGTCAGCACCGTGTCGCCGGAGACCACCGACGCGCCGTCGGTGCGCTCGACGTGGACGACGAGCGCCGGATCGACCCGCGCGAAAGTCTCGGCCGCCACGGCGGCACCGGCCAGGACGGCTTTCTCTTTGGCAAAAATCCGCGCCGAAGCGGTCTGCGCCGGATCGATGAAAAACTCCACCGTCGCGTCGCCCGGTCCGATGTCTTCGGCCAGCGCGATGGCGATGGGGTCGTGGGTGGACATGGTGGGAATTTGCGGCAGAACCGTCCACCGGGCAAATCACCGACCCCCTTAAAAAAGCGACCGGGCCGCGCACGCGCTTGGAATCATCAAGCAATCACGCACACGGCCCGGAATCACCTTAACCTGATGCTTTCGACCGGGCGGCAGGCGCGGCGTTCAAAATTTTTCGCAAATTTTTTATTTCGGGCTGCCGGCGAGCGCTCCGAGCGGTGGGGTCACAGCGGCTGCCGGCCTCTTGCCGCCGAACGTGACCTGCGCCATTGCCCGCCACAAATCACCCGGCACGATAGGTTTGCGCAAGATCGCGTCGAAGCTCGCCAGCTTGCTCCCGTTGTCGAGCAGCGTGTCCGCAAAACCTGTCAGCAGGATGATCGGACAACCCGGTGCACGTTTTTTGATGGTTTCCGCCAGTTGTTCGCCGTTCATCTCCTCCAGCGCGAGGTCCGTCACGACGAGGTCGAACCCACCCGCGTCGAACTTTTCCAGACCCTCGTGCGCGTTTTCCGCGACGCAAACCTCGTGCTGGTCACGCCGCAGGTATTCGCTCACCACTTCGCGCACGTTCGGGTCGTCCTCGACCAGCAGCACGCGCAGCGGCCGGTCCGGCCGCGCGTCGGCCTCGATGGGTCCCTGCCTTTTGCTCAGGGCGACGCCTGCCACCGGCAAACGCACGGAAACCGTCGTCCCACGGCCCAGTTCGGTCAGGATGTCGAGGTCGCCCTCGTGGCGTTTGATGATGCCGTACGCCACCGACAGCCCCATGCCCGCGCCGGTTTCGTTCTTGGTGGTGAAAAACGGTTCCAGGCAGCGCCGGTGCACCTCCTCGGTCATCCCGACACCGGTGTCGGCCACCTCGAAGGCGACCGCGCCCTTGCCCGCGCGGCGGGTGCGCAGCGTGATGTCGCCCCCGTGCGGCATGGCGTCCACGGCGTTGAAAATGAGGTTGGCGACGACTTCCCGTAATTCCTCCGCGTTGCCGGCCACGTCGGGCAGGGAACCGAGTTCCAGGCGGACGTTGATCGTGCGGCCGGTGGCGCGCGCCTGGTTGCGCCATTTCGGCTGGGTGAACGTCGCGGCTTCCTGCACGAGGCGCGGGAGGTTGAGCGGCAGGAAAACGTCCTTGACCTCGCGCCGCCGGCCGAACTCACGCAACCGGCTGACCACCCCGGCCGAGTCGTGCGCGGCGGTGCGCACGGTTTGCAGGTAATGGCGGGCCATCGGGCGGTTGCTGAGCATCTGCGCGTCGTTGAGGAGCAGGAGTTCCGTGTAGCCGACGAGCACGGTGAGATGGTTGTTGAGATCGTGGGCGATGCCGCCGCTCATCTCGCCCAGCGCGCGCAGGCGTTCCTGCTGGACCTGCTGCTGCTGGGCGGCGCGGAGGTCGGCGAGGGCTTTTTCGAGGTCGTGGGTGCGCTGTTGCACACTTTCCTCCAACACGGCGTTCTGGCTCTGGAGGGCAAGGTGCAGGGCGCGGGTTTCCAGGAGGTTTTTGCAGCGCAGCATGACCTCCTCGTTCTCGAAAGGTTTGGTCAGGAAATCGTTTGCCCCGCTGGCCAGGGCGCGGCGGCGGGTGTGCGTCGTCGCGTCGGCCGTGAGCACGAGGATCGGCAGATAACTGCCCGGCACCTGGGCGGCGCGGAGACCCTCCATGATGGCGAAACCGTCGATGTGCGGCATGGTCAGATCGAGCAGCACGAGATCGGGACGAACTTCCCGGGCGAGCGAGAGGGCCTGGCGCGGGTCGGTCGTGCCGTGGGTACGGTAGCGGCTCAGGCGCTGGATGACGGCTTCCAGCAGGGCGACGTTCGCCGGTTCGTCGTCGACGATGAGGATGGTGGGCTCGGTCATAAAGAAACGCCGGTCGTTCAGGCCGGTGCGCCCAGCGTCGTGTCGATGGCGGCGAGCAGTTCGCGGATGCGGAAGGGTTTGGTGAGATAGTCGCTGACGCCGAGTTGGCGCAGCCGGTTGATCTGCGACGGCGTGGCGTCGGCGCTGAGCACGACGACAGGCACGTCGCGGGTGCGTGCCTCCAGGCGCAGACGGCGCATGACCTCGTCGCCGCCCATGTCGGGCAGGTGCAGGTCGAGCAGGATCAGGTCGGGAACCTGTTTGCGCGCGAGGGCGAGACCCCCGCGTCCGTCGGCGGCGGTGAACAAGCGCAGGTTGGCGCGCGTTTCGAGCACGCGCTCGATCAGGGAAACGTTGGAAGTCTGGTCGTCGATGAGCAGGATCGTGCGTTCGGGCGGTGCCTGGAGCGTCGGAGGCAGCGCCGGCGACGGGTTGTCGGGTGCCACCGCCGGGAGCACCGTGTCGGCGCAAGCGGCCGGCAGATCGACGTAGAACGTGCTGCCCGTCCCGGGCGTGGAGGTCACCCCGACCGTCCCGCCCATCGCCTCGACCAGGCTCCGGGAGATCGTCAGCCCGATGCCCGTACCCGCGACGCCGCGCCGGGCCGCGCCGAGACGCTGGAACGGCGTGAAGAGCAGTCCGAGTTCGCCGGGCGTCAAACCCGGGCCGGTGTCCGTGATGGACAGCCGCACCGTATCCTCGTCGGGCTGCGCGCAGGCCACGCGGACCTCGCCGTCCTCCCGGTTGTACTTCACGGCGTTGGACAACAGGTTGAGCAGCACCTGGTGGAGCCGGCCGCGGTCGGCCAGCACGGCCGGACTGCCGGGGGGATCGAACGGGACGAAACGGATGCGGTGCTGCTCGGCCAGCGGCCGGACGAACGCCAGCGCCTGCGTGAGCACGTCCGCCGCGTCCACCGGCTCCAGCAACAGGTCCATGCCGCCGGACTCGATGCGCGTGATGTCGAGCACCTCGTTGATGAGGTCGAGCAAATGCCGGCCGCCCTTGAGGATTTGCTCGACGCTGCTGCGCTGCACGGCAGTCAGCGGTTCGAGGTCGAGGAGCTGGCCGAAGCCGAGGATGGCGTTGAGGGGGGTCCTCAGCTCGTGGCTGATGCGGGAGAGGAACTCGCTCTTGGCGCGGTTGGCCTTTTCAGCCTCTTCCTGGGCGCGCTTGAGTTCGGTCACGTCGAAGACCACCCCGTCGCGGTAGATGTCGCCGTTGGGCAGGCGTTCGGGCCGGGAACGGGCCGCCACCCAGCGAATCTCGCCCGAGGGATGCACCAGCCTGCCCTCCCAGGCGAGCGGGGTGAGCGCGGCGTTGGAAGCCGCGAGCAGGGCCAGGATCGGCGGCAGGTCGTCGGGATGAATCAGATCGTTCATCAACTCCGGGCAGGCGCGGAGCTGCGAAGGCTCCATGCCGTAAAGCTGTCGGCAACCCTCGCTGACAAAGGGGACGGTCGCCGTGCCGTCGGCGTGGCGGATCGACTGGTAGACCATGCCCGGCGTGTTGGCGGCGATGCGTTCGTAGCGCGCCTGGACCTCGCGCGAGGCGGCCTTGTGGCGCTCGCTCTCGATGACGGCGGAGAGCAGGTCGGCCACCGTTTGCAGGAACACAGCGTCCTGCGGGCCGAACCGGTCGAGTCCGGGCGAGAGGGCGCAGAGCGTGCCGAATCGCTGGCCGTCGCAATGGACGACCACGCTGATCGCGCTGCGGGGCTTCTCCAGGCCATCGGCGGTCGGGAGCAGGCAGGAACGGCCGAGCGAGGTCTCCAGGTCCGCCACGATGAGCGGTTCCTCGATGATCGCGGGCTCCCCGGCGGCGGGCAGCTTCCGGCGCCAGTTGTCCACCTCCGCGCCCCGCACGACGCCCTCGCGCCAGCCGACCCCCGCGCAGACCCGCAGTTTCGCGCCTCCGGGGAGCAGCTCGGTGACGGTGCAAAACGGCACCTGGAGGGTGCGGGCGACGAGTTCCGCCGCTTTGTCGAGGATGTCCGGCAGACCGCGTTCGTCGAGTGCGTAGCGGCCAAGTTCGGCGACGGCGGTCTGCTCGCGGGTGCGCGCCTCGTGTGCCAGTTCGGCGCGGCGGCGCTCGGTGATGTCGCGCGAATTGACGACCAGGCCGATGACCGGCGAATCCGGCGGGGTGGACGAACCGATGCTCTCCAACAGCCGCCAGGAACCGTCGCGGTGCCGCCAGCGGACCTCGATGCGCACGTAGTGTTCGCCGTTCTCGACGATGGCGGCGGAGGCGCGCGCGACGGCGGCCCGGTCGTCGGGATGGATGAATTCCTCGAAGATGTTGAGGCCGATCAACTCCTCCGGCGGATAACCCGTGAGGTACTCGACGGACGGACTCTGGTAGAGGCTGATGCCGTCGGGCGTGAAGATGCTGATGAGGTCCTGGGTGTTCTCGATGAGCGCGCGGAACTTGCTCTCGCTGCGGCGCGCGGACGCCTCGGCGATCTCGCGTTCCAGGATGTGCTGGCGCAAGGTGCCGTTAAGCAGGGCCAGCTCGGCGGTGCGGTCGCGCACGCGGTCCTCCAGTTCCTCGCGGGCGCGCCGGAGCGCCTCCTCGGCCGTCTTGCGCGCGGTGATGTCCTCGAACGTCCCCTCGTAGCGCACCACGGCACCGTCCGCGTCGCGGATGGCCCGGGCGGACTCGGCGATCCAGAGGCGCGAGCCGTCGGCGCGGTAGGCCTCCGATTCCCAACCGGCGAGTTCGCCCCCGGCCAGGATCTCGGCCTCGAACTCCGCGCGTCGCCCGGGCTGGACGTACAAGCGGGCCGGGTCGCGCACTTCGGCCAGCATGGCCTCGGGCGAAGCGTAGCCGAGCAGGCGGGCAAGCGCCGGGTTGACGCTCAGGAGACCGCCGCCGGGCAGACTCTGGTAAATGCCCTCGACGGCGTTTTCAAAAATGCCGCGATAACGGCTCTCGGCGTCGGCGAGTTCGGCGATCCGCTGGCGGGCGTGCGCCTCCAGTTCGGTCTCACGGCAGAGGGCGGCGTGATGACGTTGCAACTCGTGCAGCACGAGGTTCCCGAAGCCCGCGAGCGTTTCCGCGTCCGCGTCGGTGAACGGACGCGGACGGTCATAAAACACGCAAAGCACCCCGGGGCGCGGTCCGTCCTGCGGACAGTGCAAAGTGACGGCGGCGCAGGCACGAAAGGACGGTGTCTCGCGGACGAGAGGACTTTCCGCGAAGCGCGCGTCCCGCCGGGCATCCGGCACGAGGAGCATGGCAGGCTCGCGCAGCGCCTGTTGGTAAAAAGGCGCGCCGCCCGCCGCCACGGCCGGATCGAGACCGTGCGCGCACCGGACCCGCGGCGGGTCGCTCCC
>CAZZYS010000231.1:0-7495 GCA_964658285.1 uncultured Verrucomicrobiota bacterium | reverse complement strand
CCACGACTCAACTCTGCGGTCCCTCCGGGACGAGCAACGGCCACGACTCAAAGCAAAACGCTCTAGCTTGGCGCCGCGACATTTTCGAGGATGAAACGCGCGTTGTCGCGCGCGGCATCCGGGCGGCTGAGCCGGGCGATATTGGCGGACCACTCGCGCCAGAGCCGGGCGTCATCGGCAAAGGCTCCCTCGACGGCGCGGGCGATATCCTCCGGGTTTAACCCGAGCCGGCCCGCGCGGTTCTGGGCGATGAGTTGCGCGTTGCCCTCCTCCTGCCCCGGCGCGACCTGACTGATGACCATCGGGCATTTGGCGGCAATCGTTTCCTGGGTCGTAGCCCCGCCTGCCTTGCTGATGAGCACATGATGGCTGGCCAGGAGCTCGGGCACCTCGCGCGTCCAGCCGATGATGCGCACCGGCCGCGGCCGGGGACCGCGCTCGGCGATCAGGCGTTCGACGGTTGCCTTCATCTGTTCGTCCCGGCCCACGGTAACGGTCAACGCCACGTCGAGGGCGAGGAGCCGACGGACGGTTTCCGGCGCGGCGAGCCGCCCAGCGTTAATCATATAAAGGACGCGCCGGCCGTCGGGGCCATCGGGGTCGGGCCGTGCGGGGAACACGCCCGCGTCGGCAAAACGCGGCTCCACGGGGAATCCGAGCACGCGCAGCTTGTCCGGCGCGACCCCGGCACGGCGCATGACCTCGGCCGTCTCCTCGTTGGGCACGCAATAGTAATCGCTGCCGCAACGGTGCCAGATCGAATTGATGGAGATCGAGTCGGTCACCACCGTCGCGCGCAGGAAATTCTTCGGGCCGCCACGCCGGGCGATTTCGTCGAGTAGATAGCCGTAAAGCGGGTAGGTGGACACGACCGCGACCGGCCGGTCTGCCGTTAACCTTCGCTCGAACGCCTGGCGCTCGGCGGAGAGAAACGCCAGGGCCGGAGCCGAGGAGCCTTTCGCGTCGAACAAGCCGTACATCGCAGACCACAACTTCGGCGCGCGGTTCATCAGCGAGATATAACTTCGCCGCATGAATTCGTAGACGCGTGGATGACACAGACCGAGCACATCGAGGAACTCCGCGTCCACCCGCTCCCCGCCGACCTCGTTGAGCGCAGTGCAGAGGTTGCGGGCCGCGGTATTGTGTCCTTCGCCGAAACCGGCCGAGCAGACGAAGATTTTCCGGCGGTTGCTCATGGAGGGAAAGACCGGCAACTTTGCACTCGATAGACAATCCGCAATCCTGTTTGATGCAACCACTACCACGCATGAAAACATTCATCTGGTCCTGGCGTCTCGTTTGCCGCTGGCTGGTCGAAGCCTACCTGGAGAACACGACCGGCCTGGCTTCCATGATGGCGTACGACCTCCTTGCCCTCGCGGTCGCGCCGGGCCTCTTCCTGTTGTCGGTGGCGCTGTCGCTTTTCGGCACCGACCCGACGCTGCTGCACCACATCATCCAACTGGTGGAAGGTTTCCTGCCGGAGATGTCGCACGACATCGTCGAGCGGCAGGTGGTCGCGCTGGTCATCACGGGATCGACCAGCCGCGTGGCGCTCCTGGGTATCCCGCTGGCGATTTACCTCGGCGTCAATCTCATCAACACCGTCTCGCGCACACTCAACCATTGCCTGGGCATTCCCGATCCGAAACGCTCGTGGTGGAACCGCTGGATCATCGCCCTGGTGCTCCTGTTCTGGTTTGGCGTGACGATCCTGTTCAGCGTCAGCGCCATCGTGTTCGGCGAACGGGTCGCCTTCGTGATCCAATCGACCTACCACCTGGGCTTTGACCTCCAAGCCATCGTCACATTCTGGAAATACCCCGTCATCACCTTCGCGCTGATCGTGCTGGCGCTCGCGTTGTACCTGTTGACCCCGGAGGTCTTCCAGACCGTGCGGCAGGCGCTGCCTGGAGCGGTGTTTTTCGCGGTGAGTTGGCTCGTGGCCACCGGGGTGTTTGGTTTTTACGTCCGGGAGCGCGGCTCGCGGTATTCCGAGACTTACCAGACACTCGCCGGTCTGGTCGTGCTGCTGACCTGGACCTGGGTGACGTGCCTGCTGTTGCTCCTCGGCGGGCGTCTCAACGCCGTGCTCGTCCGCAAATGGTCCACCCGACCCTGGGCTCATCCCGGCCATCCGCTCGCCGGGCCCGATGACCATCCCATGCCGCCGGACGCGGAGACGGCTTCGATCCCGGGCTGATTCGTTTTGTTCCCCATGTGTTTAACCCCCTCCGGTTCGGTGACTCGCCGCGGCAGCACATGCCACCTGCTCGCCACGATCTTGCTTGCCGCCACTTGCCTCGCTGGAACGATCCACGCCCAAAGCGACGGCACGGGGCAAATGATGGACCTCCAGAAGCGCCGGGAAGCTTTTCTCAAGGCGCGCGAGGAGATGCGCACCCTCCCCCCCGCCGCCACGCCGAAGCCCGTCGTTCGGCCGACGCCCGCGCCGCCACCTCAGACCGCGCCCTCCCCGTCGCAGCTAAATCTACCTGACGCGCGCCCGTCGCCAGCCGGAACACCCGCCCTGCGCACCCCGCCCCCGCCCGTCGCGTCATCCCCCCCCGAACCGCAAGCGCCCGTCGTCGTCCAAAAACCGGGCGGAAGCGAGAGCGACGAGCACACCGATTACCCCGCCCCGACGCGGAAAAAGAGGTACTTCCTGGGCCTGTTCGGCGGCGGGACGGATTACCGGTTTTTGACCTCGTCCGTTCTAGATGCCATCGACCGCGCGCATGTCCGCACGGGCCGCTGGAAGTACATCGTCGTCCACAACAGCGAAACGCGGCAGGGCAACGCGAAGATCTTCGATTATTACCACCGCAACATCCGTCACATGCCCAACGGACTCGCGTACCATTTCGTCATCGGCAACGGCACGAGCACGGGGGACGGCGAGATCGAGATCGGTGACCGTTGGAAGCGTCAAATCAACGGCGGGCACGTCCACAGCGATTATCTGAACAACATCGCGCTCGGCATCTGTCTGGTGGGCGATTTCAACCGCGACATCCCCACGCGCAACCAGTACGCCGCGTTGGACGAACTCATCACCTACCTGCGCAAACGCGTCGGGCGGGTGGAACGCCGCCTGTCCATCGTGATGGCGCACAAGGAGATCAACCCCGTGCCGACCGATTGCCCCGGCAACCGATTCTCGTACACGTGGCTGCACCGCAAGTTCGACCAGGGGCGGGAGTGAGGCCGCTCAGCGGGTCAAAGTAGCCCCGCCTCCGTTGCAAAGCATGATCCGGGTGCCACTGCGCCACTCCTGTCTCGGGGCATTGTCGGGGAGTGAGAGCCGGTCGCGCCAGGGACCGACAGAATCCTGTTCGACGATCAGGTAAACGGCCCGACTCCGGTCCGACCAGAGCCGCAGAAAATCGTCGTCCGAGAGGTAGAGTGAACGCCCGATGCCCAGTTGCCGGGTGGCGAACTCCATCGCGGGGGTCGCACCGACCCAGTGGATCGGCCGGTTGGCGTAGAAGAGGATGCTCGGGTTATCGGCGGGCATCCCCGCGCATCCGATCACCGTGTCCGGCCGGGTATCACGGTCGGCGATGAGAGCCAATTCCTTCAGGGAAAAGTGATCCTCCATCACGATCAACCCGCGCGCGGCGCAGCCGAGCACGGCAATCGTCGCCACCGCCGTGACCGGCAACACGAACCGCCAATTTCCCCGCAGGACAAGCCACACCGAAACGACGCCGCCCACCAGAAACGCGCTTCCTGTCGTCCAGATCAGCGGCAGCAACCGGTGCCACGACTCGAGCGAGATTCCGCTGACGGTGCTCGCGAGCGTGTCGCGCAGGGCACTCGGAGCCGTGGCGGCCGGAGCGACGGTTTGGCCGTGCAACCAGAACGCGGTGCCGAACGCCGCCGCACCGACCAGCGTGAGGCACACTCCCGGTGCCATCCGGGTCCAGCCCGGCCCGGCCCGGCCGCCCTCGGCGGTCCACGGACGCGCCAGCCACAACGCCACCGGCCCCCAGGCCGTCATCAAATAATAATCCTGCATCGACGAGAACACGACGGATACTGCCGTCACGACGAACCAGACGATGAGCAACTCACGCGCGAAGCGACCCGAAGCGTTCGCGTTTGGCGAGGGCCGTAGCGCCAGGGCCGCCGGCACGAAAAACGTCCACGGCAGGAAAAAAACGAGGTGCTCCGGCCAGAACACGTAGGGCGGCACCGGACTGCTGTCCACCGGGTAGCGGCGGTTGAAGACGTGTCCGAGCTGCTCGTTGAAGAACTGGTCGCGCAAGAAGCCCGGATAGCGCATTTCCACCGCCACGTACCACGGCGCGACCAACGCGAGAAACAACAGCGGACCCGCCGGCCGCAAGAGGAGTTTCCACGCCGGCCGCGTCGCGGGGAACCGCCATGCCAGGATCGCCGCGACCGCCAGCGGGTAGATCGCGCCGTGCAATCCCTTGCAGGCGACCCCCAAGGCCATGCAGACCCACGCCGCGAGCATCCAGCGCGACCCCGTCCGCATCGGGTCGTCGCAGGCGTTGAGAAAACACCAGAACGTCAGCGTCAGCGTGGCGGCGAGGAACGGTTCCGGCGCGATGAGATGGCAAAAGATGAACGTCCCGGCCATCGTCGCCAGGACCGTGGCCCCCGCCCGGCCGAGCGCGACCCCGCCGACGCGCCGGCCGATGAGAAAAATGCCCGCGAACCACGCCAGCGAGGCGAGTGCGTTGGGCAGACGGGCAGCAAATTCGTTCACGCCGAAAACCGACATCGACGCCAGCAGCGCCCAGTAGACGAGCGGCGGTTTTTGCAGGCGCGGCACGCCGTCGTTGGTCGGCACGTACCAGAGTCCGCGTTCGAGCTGTCCGCGTGTCGCCGGGAGATAATCCGCCGGGCGGTTGAGCATTTCGCGCACGGCCCCCGCATACTGCGCCTCGTTCTGGTCGAAGAGCGCCGGCCCCACGCTTGCGCCCAGGTACAGGATGGCAGCGAGACACAGCGGCAGCCACGGCAAGAGCGCGCGGCGCGGCGGCGCGACGACGGTGAACGGCGGGGACGTGTCCTGAACGAGGGAGGCGGGCATGGCTGAACCTGTCATCAAAGGAACATTCGGGAGGGACGGCAACGCTTTTTTATATCACGTTTGCAACCGGGCGCAGCCAGCACGACCCGACCATGCTAAACTGCGCGACCTTTACCAATGAAAGTCGGCATCACCGGAGCAAGTGGATTTATCGGCAAATATCTGATCCGTCGCCTGCGTGTGCGCGGGCACAAGGCGGTGGTGTTCACGCGGGAAGGCGGCGGACGGCCGCCGGCGAGCGTTTCGACGCGTCCATTTCCCCCTGAAGGTCCGCCAGACCTGCGTGGATTGGATGCGGTGGTCAACCTCGCGGGCGAAAGCATCCTCGGATGGTGGACCAAAGCAAAAAAGCGGCGTGTGACCGAGAGCCGCGTCGGCACCACGGCACGGCTGGTCGCGGGAATGAACGCCCTGCCACCCGGCAAAGGCCCGCGCGTGCTCGTGAACGCGTCCGCCGTCGGCTTTTATGGAGTTGGAGGCGAAGAATTACTCGATGAATCCAAACCCGCCGGCACGGGGTTCCTCGCCGATGTCTGCCGCGAGTGGGAAGACGCCGCGCAAAGCGCCGAGGGTGCCGGTGTCCGCGTCGTCCGGGTGCGGACCGGCGTCGTCCTGGGGAAAGACGGAGGTTCGTTCGCGGTCCAAAGCCGGGTCTTCGGCGCTGGCCTCGGGGGACGACTCGGCGACGGCAGGCAATGGACCAGTCCGGTGCACGTCGAGGACGTGGCCGGCCTGATCGTTTTCCTGTTGGAGCGCGATGACCTCGCGGGTGCTTTCAACGCCGTTTGCCCCCGGCCGATTCGCAATGCCGATCTCACGACGGCGCTCGGCCGTGCGCTGGGCAAGCCCACCGTGTTGCCCGCCCCGGCGTTCGCTTTGCGCACGTTGCTCGGCGAGGCGTCGCACATCCTGCTCGACAGCGTGCGCGCCGTGCCAACACGGGCGTTGGAGGCGGGTTATCAGTTTCGTTTCCCGACGCCGGAAGCGATCCTCGCGGACATTTGCGCGCCCGCCAAAGTCGCGGAACCGCGTCAAACCGGCTCTTGAATCCCTCAGGTATTGGGTTAGACATGCTACGCGCATGGGAACGTTGATGGCCAAAGCCTTCGCTCGTCGCTGGCTAGCGTTCGGAGCGGTGTTGTTGTGCGTCCTCGCGCCCGTGGTGTCGGGAATTCGTCTCTGCGCCGCCGCATCCGCTGACGCATGGCAGCACACGGCGTCCGTCTGCGATGGCATGACGAATCCCGACTGCTGCACGGGTTGCTGTCCGCGTGAGGAGCAAGAAGCGCCACCGAAAAGTTCGTCGCCTCGCCACGCTCCGGTCCCGGGTGTCGCCGACACGCGCTCGCAGGCACATCCTTGCGCGTGTTTCTTGGCATCTTGGCCGGCTTCAACGAAGACGAGCACGCCGGAGGCCGATGGCGTGCCCCCCCTTGATCCGAGCGGTTTTCGCACTGGCAACGCACCGGTGGTCCATCGGTACGGCAGTCCGCTGGCCCTTTCATTTTCTTCGTCGTCCGACCTGGTGCGGATCGTCTTGAGACGCTGCCATCCCGGCAACGCGCCACCTGTTTCCTGAACGACAACGAACGCCCACGCGGGCGTTCGACCGGACCGCATCCACCTCGGATGCCCGTTCAATCCCGGCCTTTACCGGCCGCGATGCTTTTCCCGATGCCCGGCGGCGCTTTAGCCCCGGTGCGTCCGCGAAACACAGGAAGGAGGTGATTACAAAATGAAGAAATCCATCATCATGGTCGCGCTGGCGATCCTCGGAGCCATCGGCGCAGTCCGCGCCGCCCAGCCCGCCGGTCCCCAGCCCGCGGCCAATTGCTGCGACGGCGGAAGCTGCTGCAACGGCGGTGCCTGCTGCGCCACCAAATAGCGGTTAGTTCAGGACGGCATTTCTCCCGGCTCACCCCGGGGGAAGTGTCGGTCCGCTACGCCCTTTGACTTTCCACGGGTCGTCCGCTAGAACCTTGGGGCCTTTCATGTTCACCAACATCAAGCATCTTCATTTCCTCGGCATCTGCGGCACGGCGATGGGCGCGGTCGCCGCTGCCTTACGCGACCAGGGGTACGTCGTTACCGGCTCGGACGAAGACGTTTACCCGCCAATGTCCACGTTCCTCGAAGAGAAGGGCATCGCGCTTTGCCGGGGTTACCGGCCGGAGAATTTGCCCGCCGGGGCGGACCTCATCGTCGTCGGCAACGCCATCCGCCGCGGGAACCCCGAGGTCGAGGAAGTACTCAACCGCAAGCTCCCCTATTGCTCGCTGCCCGAAGTGCTCAAGTTTTTCTTCCTGCGCGGGCGTCACAACATCGTCGTTTCCGGCACGCACGGGAAGACCACGACGACCTCGCTGTTGGCCTGGATTTTCCAATCCGCCGGCCTCGCGCCCGGCTACATGATCGGCGGCCTGCCCA
>CAZZYS010000230.1:0-7501 GCA_964658285.1 uncultured Verrucomicrobiota bacterium | reverse complement strand
GTCGCGGCGACAGCCGCCTGAAATGAGATTAGACGCCTGCGGCGTGAAGCAAACCAATGCCGCTCGGAGAGCGCCATCCACCAATCTTTTTCATGACCCGCCAGGAACGTGCCTCCGAACTCGTCCGCCGTCTGCCGCTGCTGTACCCGGACGCCCGCTGCGAACTGGTCTTCACCAACCCGCTGGAACTGCTCGTCGCCACGATCCTCTCGGCGCAATGCACCGACAAGCGGGTCAACCTCGTGACCGCCGCGTTGTTCCAGCGGTGCCGTATGGCGGCCGACTACGCGGACATCGTTTCCGAGGAGTTGGAAGGGATTATCCGCAGCACTAACTTCTACCGCGGCAAGGCGCGCAACCTGCGGGCGATGGGCGCGGAAGTCGTCGCCAGACACGGCGGTGAAGTGCCGCGCGAGATGGAAGCGTTGCGCGCGCTCCCCGGCGTCGGCCGCAAGACCGCCAACGTGGTGCTCGGCAACGCCTTCGGCATCGACGTGGGTGTCGTGGTGGACACGCACGTCGGCCGCTTGTCGCAACGCTTGAAACTGACCACGCACGCCGATCCCGAAAAGATCGAGCACGACCTCGTGCGGATCGTCCCGCGCGGGTCTTGGACGATCTGGAGCCATTGGCTCATCGCCCACGGCCGGGCGCGGTGCACAGCGGTCAATCCCGACTGCGCTGGCTGTGAAATCAAAGACCTCTGCCCGACCGCGTTTCGCCACGGACCGGAGGCGAAAAAGAAGCGTTCGACAGGGGCGGGGAAAGGGGGAAGGATGAATCCCGGTCGCTTACCTTGAACCGCAGACACCGTAATTTCTCTCTATGACCACTGGAACCCTCGCCGGCAAGACCGGCCTCGTCTTCGGCGTCGCCAACAAACGCAGCATCGCCTGGGGCATCGCCCAAGCCTGGGCTGCCGCCGGGGCCAAATTGATTTTCAGCTACCAGGGCGAACGCATCAAGGATAACGTCGAGGAACTCACCGGCGGGCTCGGCCAAGACGTGCCTTTCTATCCGTGTGACGTGAGCCGCGACGAGGAGATCACCGAATTTTTCAAAAGCGTCCGCACACACACGGACCGCGTCGATTTCGTGCTGCACTCGGTGGCTTTCGCGCCGAAGGAGGCACTCGAAGGCGAATTCGTGACGACCTCACGCGAGGCATTCCGCATGGCGCACGACATCAGCGCGTATTCGCTCGTGGCGCTGGCGCGCGAGGCGGAGCCGCTGATGACCGATGGCGGCAGCATCGTGGCCATGACGTACTACGGCGCGGCAAAAGTCATTCCCCGCTACAACGTGATGGGCGTGGCGAAGGCCAGCCTGGAAGCCTCGACGCGCTACCTTGCGTACGACCTCGGCAAAAAGAAAATCCGCGTCAACTGCATCAGTGCCGGGCCGGTGAATACCCTGGCGGCACGCGGGATCGCCGGGTTCAACCAGATGATGAAGCACTACGAGGAACGTGCGCCGATGGGCCGTTCCTGCACGCTGGAAGAACTCGGCGCGATGGGTGTTTTCCTCGCCAGCGACGGCGCGGCGTCCATCACGGGTCAGGTGCTCTACGTGGACGGTGGCTACGAGATCATCGGGATGTGAGAACCATTCTGCGAACATGTGCCGCGGCCGTCTGGCTCGCGGTGGTCGGTGGGGTGCACGCGGGCGACACGCTGCCGCCCACCAGCGCGCCGGACAAAGGCCGTTACACCCTGTTCAACCCGGTGCCGGACGACCAGGAACGGGACTTCAACCCCGACCGTCCGAGCCAGTTCACCGGGCCGATCACGGTGGACGCGGGTCATTTCCAACTGGAGATGGACCTCGCCAACTACACCTACGACCGGCATAACCCCGACCGCGCTCCGGTGGATGTGGACCAGTGGAACGCCGCGCCTTTCGACCTGCGCATCGGCCTGACCAACCACACCGAACTCGACCTCCTCTACGATGGCTACCTGAACGTTCGCACGCGCGACCGCATGATGCGTACCGTCACGACCCAATCCGGGTTCGGTGACCTGACGCTCCTCTTCAAATACAACCTCTTCGGCAACGATGGCGGGACGTTTTCCTTCGGCATTCTGCCGTACCTGAAGATCCCGACCAACACCGATCATCTCGGCAACAAGCGCGTGGAAGGTGGCGTCGAATTACCGCTGTCCATCAATCTCCCCGCAAATTTCCAGGTAGGCATCCAGGCGGAATTCGACGCGGTGCGCAACGACGCCGACACGCGCTACGAGGCCGCTTTCACGGACATTTTTTACCTCGGCTACACATTTCTCGACAAGAAGTTCACGGTCTACGGCGAGTGGTACAACCGGGTCAACCAGGGACCGGACAGCGAAGTGGTCGGGGAGGTGGATACCGGATTGCTCTATTACATCGGCAAAAATGCCGAGGTGGACTTCGGGTGCAACTTCGGCGTGACGCGCGCCGCGCCGGACTTCGAGCCATTCGCGGGGTTCACGGTGCGGTTTTGAACCGCGTCACGTTTCCTCCCTCGCACGTCACCGAGATCCAGGTTCCGGAAGTTTCTCAATTCTGAGAAATTCACGGGTGGTGGGAGGTTCGTGCGGGTTGGGAAAGATAGCGAAGGCTGATCAGCGTCGTTCGGGCACACTGTCGGCGGCGGCGAGCGGGGCCGACCGCTAGTCGGACGACGGACATCAGGGCATAGCACCTGCTCCGGGGTATTTCACCCACCGTCATGCCCGCCTTTTCCGCCTCCACATCCCCATTTGCTGACGCGTGTGGTAAACGCCGTCGCGGCGGCTTCACGCTGCTGGAGACGATGATCGGTCTCAGCCTATTCGTCATCGCGGGCCTGGGAGTCATGGAGATGATCGGTCTTTTTAATCAGAACGCCACCGCCAACCGCGCGCTGACGGCTGCCCGGATGCTCGTGCAGGCGAAGATTTCCAAGGCTCAGACGGATACCTTCACCCCGAGCAACGGCGTCGTGCCGCCCAGTTGCAGCGTGCCGACCTCCGGCACCCTCGCCAACCAGGACACGGTCAACGATCCGTTCGATTTCAGCGCGACCCCGGTGACGATTATCGGCAGCGCCGAGACCGGCCCGGTCATCACCGGTACCATGAACCAGTCCGTCTCGACGTGGGAGGCCGCCAGCAAGACGATCCTCGTCACCTACACGCTGAACTTCACCTTTCGCGGCAAGAGTTACTCCGTGACCCAGAGCACGATCCGCGCGCCTGACCAGCTATGAAGCGGCCCACCCATCCCCAACGTCGGTCCGGGGCGTTCACCATCGTCGAGATGCTGATCGCCATGTGCGTGTTCGGCATCGCCACCCTGGGCATCTGGGAGTGCATCCGCACGGTGCTTTTCCTGTCGGCGAAGAACACGGGGCTGAACCTCAGTCATTCGGCCTTGCAGCTCGGCGTGGACCGCCTGTCCGAGCAGATCCGCGAGTCGATGCAGATCGTGGACGTGGCCACCTTCGACGGGAACACGTTCACCCACATCAACGAAGCCACCGCCTCGGGGCCGTCGGCCTCGGGCAACGCCGTGCGCTTTTTGCGCCGGATTCCGGCCACGCTCTTCCTGCTTCCGGACGACGGCAAATCCTACACGATGACGAGTCCGGAAAGCTCGCGCGACCTCCAGAACCCGGACGATTTTCTCACGGCCGGCAACAAGACGGTCAAGGGGACGTATTACACGACCATGAGCCTGACGGACCCGAATTTCCTGGCCGACCTGAACTCCGCGCGACTCCTGCCGCGTTTCCCGTACCTGACCGAGTCGGTCGGCACCGGCAGCAACCTCGGGACGATGCCCGGGATGGCTCTGGCAGGCACTCCGTCGGTCAGCGGAACGAACGGTGTCACCATCACTCTGATTAACGGCCTGCCGACGACCCCGAAGGTCCCCTCCTGCAACCAGGCGTATCTCTGCATCGTCAGCGCCGTGGCCATCCTCAACCGCGGCACCGGGTACGCGGAGATGATTTATTATCCCGACGCGGCGAACCTCACGCGGAAAGATTCGATGACCCAGGCGTTGGCGGCTTCGACCACCGGCAGCGGTCCGGCGGCCTTCGCGCTGCCGAAAACCTCCGGCGCGCTCAACGATCCGACCGCGCGCGGATCGCTGCAAATCAACCTGCCCGTTTACGCGCCCAACCTCGGCAACAGCGTGATCCGGCGTGGGGGGACGGCGGCCCTGGCGAACATCGAATTGAGCCTGCCCGTCGAGGCCCGCCGCCGGGCGCAGTTCTGAGCGGACCGCTTTTCCTGACCCTCTCCTTCCATCCCCTATGCCATCCACCAGAGCCCTCCATCCCCCCGCCCGGAAGCGTCGCCGCGAGGATGGAAACACGTTCATCGTCGTCGTCGTGTTCGTCGCCATCTTCTCGATCATCGTCGGAGCCTGCTACGTGCTTTCTGACGAGACGAACCGGCGCACCGCGCGCGAAAATCATTATGTGTCCGGGGAAGTCGCCGCCGACGCGGCGCTCGACGTGGTGTACGGCCGCTTCAGCCAATGGATCACCGGACACGTGGGCGTGACGCCATCCGCGACGGATGCCACCACGAGCACGACCTACGGCAGTACGACGTTCCCGGCGATCACGGCGGGGATCGATTTCTCCAGCGCGCCCGCCCTGTCCGATTACCGGGTGACGAGCATCACGCTCGTGCCGGTCAATCCCGACGACACGGACGCCAGCAGCACATTCCCGAACGCTTCGACGTTCAAGACAAGCGCGTCTACCTACGGGACGACGGTCAACAAATACTACAGCATGACGCCCAGCATCTATGAGCCGCAGAGTTGCGCGGGTGCGTTGACGTACAAGGCGACCGTGACCGTCACGCCGAACACCGTCGATGCGCTCCATCCGAGCGCGCTCACGGTCAACCGTTATTTCCAGAGCAGCCAGGTCTCGCCGTTTTCGTACAACGTCTTCACGGAAGGTTCCTTCGAGGATTACGACTGGGGCCAGAGCTTCGACAGCGAGGCGAGCATCTATGCCTCGGTCAAGGTGCAGATGGACCACAAGGGCACCATCATCAACGGGCCCGTGCGCTACGGCGGCAGTTTCGTGGACCCTGACGGCAACGTCAACGGCACCAGCGACCTGAAGTTCACGGACCCGACGATGACCACCCAGTTGGACCCGTACAGCAGCGGGCTGCTGCGGCAAGTCAGCAAGATCGAGATCGTGCCCGACATCGTCGATGTGATCGCCCACAACGCGGACGGCTCGCGCTCCGCCAGCGCGGAGACGGCCCCGGCGACCGTGGACGACTTCTCGCGGCGGGAGATCATCGAACCGCCCGCCACCCTCGGCAACGATACCGCCCCCGACCAGGTCGCCCAGCGACGCATCTACACGCAGGCGGACATGCGTCTGAAGGTGTCCGTGGGCACCAAGACCGTCTCGGTCGGCAAGGCCAACACCACGGTGACGGTTGCCACGGGCACTTTCTACAACCTGGACGGCAGCATCCTCGCACAATATACGGGCACGCCCACGAGCAGCACGACCACGGCGTGGACGATGACGCAGGGCGGCAACGGCAGCGCCAATTCCAGTGCGAACGCGCTCCCGACCGCCGTCATCAACGCCGTGAACGTCAACACGGTCGATAGCGCGACGCCGTTCTACGATCCGACCCGTCGGTACGACACGACCAGCAATTATTCCGGCGCTTCCGGCCAGCCGACTTCGGCAAACAGCGGCAATGCGGTGGAGACCGTGGATGTCAACGTGGGCACGCTGGCGAACGTCATCAACGCCAACCAGGGCAGCTTCGCCAACAACACGGTGTACATCTGGGACGATGGCGCGAGCGGACAAAAGAACGGCGTGCGTCTCTACGACGGCGGCGTGCTGCCTAACAATGGGTTGACGGTCGGCTCGACCAACCCGGTCTACGTCAAGGGCGATTACAACACGGGCACGACCCTGGTCAATCCGCTCGACATTAACTCCGCCACGAACGCCGCCACCCTGCCCAACGCCGATGTCATCGGCTGGAACGGCGGCAACATGGTGTCCGCGTCCGACCGGGTGCTGCCCACCTACACGGCCAAGCCCGCCGGGGTGTTCGGGGATACGGTCACGACCCTGAGCCAGAACTGGCGCGATGCCACGAGCGGCACCGGGACCGAGTACGCCTGCTCGACTACCTTCAATACGGTGATGGGATTCGGCAGCGGCGACGTGAACTCGCTCCAGACGGACGACTCCTTCAGCAACGGATATTACGCCACCGTCCAGACGCTGGAAATGTGGAACAACTGCCGCTGGAACCAGCTCGGCGAGCAGATGGCGCTCTACCATTCGCTCTACAACCGTCACCGCACGCCGCCCGCGTGGGTCAACGGCGGTTGGGCGGTGATCCAGAACGACTTCGATGCCGGCACGGCCCACCTCCCGCTGAAATGGGGTTACCTCGTGTTCAGCCGGGGACGCCTCACGCGCAACTGATCTTCCACGCCATGAAACGATCCCTCCTGTTCCTCGGTTGCTGCGCCGTCCTGCTGTTGCCGCTGACGGCGGCGGCGGTGGATTTCAGTCTCCGGCCCCGTGATCCCGGACCGGGCCACCGGGTACTGACGTACTGGTGGAAGTTCAACGGAGCATCGTGGGAACTGACGCCCCCGGAAAGATTCGCACTGTCGGGCGGCGGCGAGATGCGCCTGCAAAAGGCGGAGCACCCCGAGGTCACCGCCGTTTGTCGGCAGGCTTCCTCGGCGGAACGCGAGATGTTCACCAAAAAAGACCTGGCGGCGCAGGACGCTTATTTTCGCACGCTGCTGCCGTCGGGAACCAAAGACCTCAAGCTCGTGGCCCAGCGGGAAAACCCGCTGCCGGTCAACAGCCTGAACAACGTCGAGGCGATTTATTCTTACGAACTCGGCGGCATCCAGTATCAGGCGGCGTTCATGGTGAACCGTGCAGTGCAGGAACCGGACAAGAAGGCCGATCCCACGGCCAAACCCCAGGAAGATTACTTCACGGCAGTCGTGGCGGCCCCGCAAGAGCACCAGCCCGCGCTTTACGAGGCGTTCCAGCAGTTGCTCGCCACGGCGCGGATCGCGCCCAAGGAACCGGATTCCGACCAGGGCCGCGACTACGCATCGCACGGGATGCTGGGACGCTAGGGCATTTTACTTTGAGATGTAGCGGACCCCCGGAGCGCCAACGGCGCGGCTTCATGAGATGTAGCGGGCTTCCGGGAGCGCCAACGGTGCGGCTTCATACGAGCCTGGGGCAACGCCCCAGGTTGGGACCGACCAAAAGCGCAAGCCCTGAAGGGGCGATTCATCCGGGTGGCGGGTCGAAATGAGTCGCCCCTTCAGGGCTTGGCAGAAGCCCCTCGTTTCCCTGGGGCGTTGCCCCAGGCTCGTATGAAGCCGCGCCGTTGGCGCTGAGCCTCTTCGGCAAGCCGGTAGTCGATTACCGGTTGCCCCAGGCTCGTATGAAGCCGCGCCGTTGGCGCGCCGGAGATCATCCGGTCAC
>CAZZYS010000229.1:0-7509 GCA_964658285.1 uncultured Verrucomicrobiota bacterium | reverse complement strand
CTACGCGGGGACGTTCGACGCCAACGTGTACCTCAAGCGCGACTACGCCCCGCTGGCCGACCGGTTGCGCAGCCTCGTCGAGACCGAACGCCAGGTCCCGGCTTTGTTCGTCGCCGCTCGCGCGAACCTCGTGGAAGTGTTGCCGAAGTCGGAGGTCGAACTGGCCATCGTGATCGCCAAGGGCAACGCGGATTTCCTCCGGCACGATCTGGTCGATGCGGTCAAAGGCGTGCAGGACCCGGCGCTCCAGGCGGAGTTCAAGACCGTCAACGAGCGCGCCGCCGCCGAGTTGGCCGCCTACGCCGATTGGCTCATCAAGGAACGCCTGCCCAAGGCCGACCCCAAGGGCTACGCGCTCGGCGAGGACAAATACCGCAAGATGCTCGCCTACAGCGAGGCGCTCGACATCCCGCCGGCGAAGTTACTCGAAATCGGGTTGGCCGAGTTGAAGCGCGAGCAGGGCGAGTTCGCGGCGGCGGCGAAGATCATCGACCCGAGCAAGCCGCCCATCGAGGTGTTCAAGATGATCCAGCACGATCATCCCACGTCCGAGAGCCTCCTGCCGGACATCCGCAAGCACCTGGAGATGATCCGCGGCTTCATGGTGACGCACAACATCGTCGATATCCCGAGCGAGGTGCGCGCCAATGTCGAGGAAACGCCGAAATACCTCCGCGCGGGCAGCTTCGCGTCGTCGGATAACCCGGGGCCGTTCGAGGTGATCGGCGCGCAGGCGTATTATTACGTCACGCCGACCGAGCCGGAGTGGAGCGAGAAAGAGAAGGACGAGTGGCTGACCTCGTTCAACTACTACACGGCGGACATCGTCAGCGTGCACGAAGTTTACCCCGGCCATTACGTCCAGGCGCTCCGCATGAACGCCTCGCCGGTGACCAAGGTGCAGCGGATTTTCTCCTCGTACGCGTTCGTCGAGGGCTGGGCGCACTACTGCGAACAGATGGCGGTGGAAGAAGGTTTCGGCCGGAAGGATGCCGCCAATCCGAACGATCTCCAGGGCGCGAAATACCATCTCGCGCAGTCCGACGAGGCGCTGCTGCGCATCTGCCGGTTGTGCGTGTCGATCAAGCTGCACACCCAGGGCATGAGCGTGGAGGACGCGACGAAGT
Source organism: uncultured Verrucomicrobiota bacterium (assembly GCA_964658285.1). Lineage (GTDB taxonomy): Bacteria > Verrucomicrobiota > Verrucomicrobiia > Chthoniobacterales > SZAS-18 > CAHJWO01. The sequence goes on along the minus strand of CAZZYS010000229.1, from coordinate 6,382 downwards.
TCTTCGAGGACAACTGTTACTACGAGCCGAAGCCCGCGCACCAGGAGGCGCTGCGCGGTACGTTCGACCCGGGGTATTTGTTCTACACGGTCGGCAAGCTGGAACTCCTCAAGTTGCGCCGAGATTACAAGGCGCAGGAGGGCAGCAACTATTCGCTGAAGACCTTCAACGACGCCATCACCGACCACGCCTGGCCGCCAGTGCGGTTTTTGCGCGAGTTACTGTTGAAAGATAAGTCGAAGGCGGGCGAGACGCTGTAGCCAACCCGCCCCTTCCTTACTTCGAGATCGTCTTCCCGGTACTGAAGACATAAAAGTAACGCACCCCGTTCGTATCGTAGCGTTCGGGGTCGTCGGGATCGGGATAGTAGTAGACGACGCTGTCGAGCGCGAAATCATGCAGGTACGGGAACGGAAACGTCGGCGACGTGTAGAAGAAGCCGTTACTCGCAAAGTCGTAGAGGTAGACGCCGTTCTTGCCGTCGGCGGCGTCGAACACGTACTCGTACCCCAAGTCGAAGTGGTAGATGTAATGCGGGTCGCCCAGGTACGAGTAATAGCTGAAATGATGGGTCGTTTCGCCGAAGTAAAAGAACTTGAGATAATACACCGCGTTGGCCAACGGCTCCTCCCCGGTAAAAAACGCCGGATGCGTCTGTCCCTCCGCCGTGGCAATCGTGAGCGGTAGTTGCCTGAGGTCCGAACCGGCCGCGTTCGTCGCCTGGATCGCCACGACGAAATCTCCCGCGCGTGTCGGCGTGCCGCTGATGACACCCGTCGCGGCGTCGAGCGAAAGCCCGTCGGGCAACGGTTCGCTCAAGCCGCTGGCACCGTTGTACACGGAACCGGCGGCGAACGAGGTCGGGGTGTTCGTCGCGCTGATCTGGTAGCTGAACGCCGCCCCCACCTGTGCCGTGGCGGCCAGCGCGCTGGTGATCTGCGGGCTGGTGTCACCGTCAAACCGCGCGACGCTGGCATGAGCACCATCGGAGGTGTTGAACAACCCTCCGGCGACCACCTTGCCGTCGGTCTGCACGACGACGCCTCGCACCTCGTTTGTCAGCATCGGCGGCACGAAGCTCGTGTCGATGGTCCCGTCCGGTTCGAGGCGCGCCAGGTAGGGATGCGCGCTGCCGTCGATCTGTTGAAAAGCGCCGCCGATGACCAGCCTGCCGTTCCGCTGGCGGGCCATTGCGTTGATCGATTCATCGAAGGCCGCGCGGTGAAAACCGGGGTCGGGGCTGCCGTCCGCGTTGAGTTGAGCCACGAATCCCCCGAACGGCGGAGTTTGCGAATTGTCGTACGTTTCACCGGCCGCGATGATTTTGTGGTCGTCGGTGAACACCACCTTGCTGACCGTGTACGATACCTGGGCGCTTCCGAGCTGCGGGCTGAAGGTATTGTCCGCGCTGCCGTCCGCGTTGAGGCGATAAAATCCTCCGTCCGTGTACGCCACGAGGATCCTGCCGTCCGGCTGCACGGCGATGCACCCGGGAATGTTGCCGCTCATGCTGCCGGTAAAGCTGCCGTCCACGCTGCCGTCGGCGTTGAGACGGGTCAGCACGCCGAACGGGATGTCTTTTCCATTGAAGGTGCTGTAAGCGCCGTAACCGCCGAGCACGATTTTCCCGTCGCTCTGCACGGCCAGAGCGGTCGCGGAGGTGGGGGTGATGAAGCCATTCGCCGCGGGGAAGTCGTTGGCGAAGTCCACCAGGAAGGTCGTGTCCAGGCTGCCGTCGCCGTTGACGCGGGCGACCTGGTTGACCGTGGTCCCGTCGACCTGGGAGATCGTGCCGAAAAAGACCAGCTTGCCGTCGGGTTGCAGCGCGCCGCCCAGCACCCTGATGCCCGCCCCCGCCCCGAAGCTCGTATCCAGGCTGCCGTCGGTGTCGAGGCGGGCAAGGCAATAGTGGGTGGCTCCATCGACCTGCGAGAACTCCCCGCCGATGATGACCTTGCCATCCCCCTGCAAAGCGATTGCATAAACGGGCTTGTCCGCGCTGGCGAGGTACGTGGTGTCCAAGCCTCCAGGCGTCGGCGCGCATTTGGCGCGGATGGGTAGAACCAAGCCGAGAACCGCGACCAGAGCGAACCGAACGAGTGTCGTCTTCATAAATCAGTGTCCCGGTCTAGCAGGATGGTTGGCGGAAGTCAATCATCCCCTATGACTTCCGCTTGGGAGTGGGTGGGTCGGACGCACTCGCCGCGCCCGGATCGCAGCGGATTTCCCCTTGGCGCGACGGCCAATCGGGTTTCTATTGTCGGCCTTTCCGACATGCCGAGCCCGATCCCTTCCACCCGCCTGCCCATCTCGCGCCGTGCATTTTTGACCTCCGTGCGCCGGGCGGGCGTCGCGCTGCTGGCCGCGCCGCCGCTCTGCGCGGTCGGTTCGCTGCTCGCGCAGGAATCGACCTACGCCAGCGGCTTCAACATGTACGGCAACCGTGGGTACACCCGCGTGCTGATGATCGGCGATTCCATGAGCGTCGGCGGGTTCGGCGAAGGAATGGCTGAGTGGCTCGTGGCCAAGTTCGGCCGCGCCAGCGTGGCCATGTACGCGGCCTGCGGCTCCTCACCCGAGCACTGGCTGCGCAACGAACCCGATTACCAGACGCATTGCGGCTACCGGGAGATCACCCCGCGCACGAACATCCTCTACGATTACGTCGGCGGACGCCGCCCGCAGCCCGCCATCGCGCCGAAGGTCGAAGACCTCGTTTCCATCCTGCATCCGCGCACGGTCATCGTGCAACTGGGCACGAACTGGATGGATGCGATGAACGCGGGCGATTCCACGAAGTTCGGGGAGATCCTCTATCGGTTCATCAACGCGATCCGCAGCGAGCCGGGCACGGTGCGGCAGGTCATCTGGATCACGCCGCCGGATTCCTCGCACTACTCGCGCAACGTGCAGCAAATCGTGCTCAACCTGATCGTCGCCGGCGGCCGGAAGTACGGTTACAACGTGGTGGACTCGACGCGGTACACGCACTACACGCCGGGCCGTTCGGGCGGCGACGGGATCCATTACAACAGCGAGGAAGGCCGCGCGTGGGCGGCGGGAGTTTTGCGCGAGGCCGCGCCGTTGTTGGGGCGCTGAAAGCGCCCGTTGCGATGCTCCCTGCGGGAGCGTTGCGGGTTGCGGGCAAGCTGCGCCTGCGTTGCGATGTGCCCTGCGGGCACGTGGCGGAAGAAGGCCGGGTGACTGCCTCCACCAACGCGCCGCAGGCGCATCGCAACGCTCCCGCAGGGAGCATCGCAACCCGTAACGCAGGCGCAGCCTGCTCCGCAACGGCGCTTCCAGCGCCTATTTCGCCACCGGCAGATTTTGCCAGCCCTGCGCGGCCTCGGTGAACTCCCGCGCCGTGAAACACCACACCACCACTTTTTTCTTGGCGAGATAGCCCGGCTCCTTGATGCCGCGACGGTACAGGTCGATCCGCACCGCCGTCGCCCCGGAACCGCGAATGGCGATGCGGTCGGGCACGAATTCGAGTTCGGCCGTGAGTTGGTCGAGCAGACCCGCGCGTTCGGCCAGGAAGTCGTGGAAAACCAGCGCGTGGCTGTCACCGAGCAGCAACACCGGACTGTCGGGGTTCGGCGCGACAGCTTCCTGCAACTGGCGCACAAGAATCTTTTCGGCGCTGGGCTTTTTGGCGCTCGCATCCAACATGCCGCCGAGGTCGCCGTCGATGGAAATTTCCTTCCAGTCGGCCGCGTACTTTTTGACTTGTACGTTGGTCATGGTCCCGAGCTTGCCGTTCACGTCGTTGGCGATCTCCCGCGCCGCCAGCACGCAACCCGCCCCGGACCAGTGGGTGTCCGTCTTGCAGAACACCGGGCCGTGCTCGCCGGCCTTTTCCTTGCGGAAGGTCGGTGCGAGGTCGATCACGTCCACCCCTTGCTTGCGCAGTTCGTCGTAAAACGCCGCCAGCGCGGGCGCGGGATCACCCGCGGGCGCAGCGAGATCGGCGGCCACTTTGTCCGGATAAATCTCGGCCTTCGGCGGCACGGGCACGAGGATCAGAGAAATCCCGCGGTTTTTGAGCTGCTGGTTGAAGTCGAGGATGGCCGGGAGGGGGTCCGCCGTTTCGGGTTTCGGCGCGTGACTGACCTTCGCCGCGTCCGATCCCCAGAATTTTCCGATGGAAAGCATCCGCAGTTCGCTCGTCACGAAATACCAGCCGTCGAGACCGGCCACCGCGCCGGCGTTGCTTTTTTCCAGAGCCTGGACCTTCGTGGCGAGACCAGCGCGGAATTTTTCGTCGGGGCTCTGCGCGCGGAGGGACGTTGCTCCCGCACAGACCAGTGCGAGGCCGAGAGAGAGCGAGGGAAGAGCGAAATGGGGCATTTCAACAAGTAACTCGCAACCCGCAACCCGCAACCAGCGTCCGTCCTTTGGGGACGCGTGATTTAACACAGAGACACAGAGACACGGAGACCGGAGGAGACCAGAAAAGAAGGAAGGGGCAGACAAAATCCTTTTTTGCCTTTCTCATCTGGTCTCCGTGCCTCTGTGTCTCTGTGTTGAAATCACGCGTCCCCAATGGACGGACGTGCCTTGACTTCGCAGCCGCACGGGATACCAAAGAGCACTCCCGCGCGCGTGATTTTTAGTTCGCACATTTTCGTCTACTACTTCCTGCCCTTCACGCTGGCAGTTTACTACGCCCTGTACGCGTGGCGACCCCAACGGCAGCGGTTGCGCAACCTCTGGCTGGTGCTCACCGGCTACACGTTCTATGGGTGGGCTGGACCGCGTTTCGTCATCCTGATGTTCGTCACCACGAATCTCGACTGGCTGATGAGCCTCGTCATCGCACACGACGACTGGGGGTTCTGGCGAATCGGGAAAGAAGGATTTTTCCGAAAACCCGTCACGCTCCTACCGAACACCCGCAAGGAGGGCGTGACGCGTTCGCGTGGACAACACGCGGCCATCACGATCTCGGTCGTGGCCAACCTCCTCGTGCTGGGGTTCTTCAAATATTTCAACCTCGGCGTGGACAGCTACAACGGGTTCGTCGCCGCGCTGGGGTTCACCGCCGCGCAGTGGCACAACACCCTGCAAATCGTCCTGCCGCTGGGGATCAGTTTCTACACGTTCCAGGCGCTGAGCTACACCATCGACGTGTACCGCGGCGACGCCGAGGCGATGGCGAACTTCGTCGACTTCTCGTGCTTCGTGTCGATGTTCCCGCACCTCGTCGCGGGGCCGATCCTCAAATTTTCGTTCCTCGCCGACCAGCTCAAGCACCGCACGCTGACGGCCGATAAATTCGCGCGCGGCGTGGCGTTCTTTTCCCTCGGCCTCGCCAAGAAAATCCTGCTCGCCAATCCCTGCGGCAAAATCGCTGACACCTGCTTCGACGCGGGCTCGCTGCACGCGCTCGACGCGTGGTTCGGGGCATTCGCGTATTCGTTCCAGATTTACTTCGATTTCAGCGGGTACTCGGACATGGCCATCGGGCTGGGGCTGATGCTCGGGTTCGTGTTCGCGAAGAACTTCGATTCGCCCTACCGGTCGGATTCCATCACGGTGTTCTGGCATCGCTGGCACATCTCGCTCTCGACGTGGTTGCGCGAATACCTCTACATCCCGCTCGGCGGCAACCGGAAGGGCGACACCCGCACGTACATCAACCTGATGCTCACGATGCTGCTCGGCGGCCTGTGGCACGGGGCGTCGTGGAATTTTATGATTTGGGGCGGTCTGCACGGCGGGATGCTGGCGTTCGAGCGGCGGTTTTTCCGCGAGGGCGACAATAAAATCCGCTATCCCGGCGCGGTGCCGCGCGTGGTGTGGGTGGCGGTGGTGTTCGCCGTGGTGCTGCTCGGTTGGGTGTTCTTCCGCGCGACGGATTTGCCGCACGCGGGCGGGTATCTGGCGAGCATGTTCGGCGCGGGTCACCCGCAACCGGGGGCGGCGTTGATCGGCGGTATCCTCTACCGGCCGTACTACCTGATCTCGGTGGCTATCGCGGCGGTGGTGGTGTGGTTCGCGCCGCAGACCTGGGAATGGACGCAAAAACTGACGCTGCCCAAGGCGGCGGTGTGCCTCGCGCTCGGCTGGCTGGCGCTCGTCGTGCTGGCCACGCAGGAGTACAATCCGTTCATCTACTTCATTTTTTAAATCGAGGATGCAAATGCGTAATGGAGTGGTGCGAGTTGCGAGTTGCGGGGAGACAACTGCTTCTGTGATCTTGCGTCCCGGAGGGACAGCGGAGATTAGCCGGTGGTGCCAACCACCGGAGAAGGTCACAGGGAACGCGGACGCCCCGGAGGGGCAGCGCATGGGGGCACGGTTCATACCGGAAGCTCTGCCCCTCCGGGGCGTGTCCCCTTTGTCCGACGTGTCCCGGTGGTTGGCACCACCGGCTAAT
>CAZZYS010000228.1:0-7522 GCA_964658285.1 uncultured Verrucomicrobiota bacterium | reverse complement strand
GTGATGAGCGCCTTGACGCGGTGTTCGACATCCCAGCCATCGAGGTGGTTGATGTGGTCGAGCAGTTCGTCGGCGCGGGCGTCGGCGGGCCCGGCCTCATATTCGGCGACGAGGTCGAGGACCTGTTGCGCGCCCGTGAGGATGTTTTCCTCCACGGTGCGGGCGTCGTCGAGCTGGAAGTCCTGCGGCAGGTAGCCGGTGACGAGTTCGCGGCGGCGGACGGTCTGGCCGGCGTCGGGTTCGGCCACTCCGGCGGCGATGCGCAGGAACGTGCTCTTGCCCGTGCCGTTGCGCCCGACGAGGCCGATGCGGTCGCCCTCGTTGATGGCGAGGGTGGCACGGTCGAGGACCGTGTGCACGCCGTAGCGGACTTCGAGATCGGTAACGCTGAGAACGGCGGAGGACACGGAAGGGAGAAAGGATGAAGGATGATTCGAGTCTGCGAGAAATCGCCCGCAGGGTGATAACGATGAAGGCGGAGGAAGGACTTTACCTCATCTCCCGCCACATCCAACGCATCGTCTCGGGAAACAGCGAAGCCGCTTGCTTATCGCTGTGCGTGCCTTCGCCCAGGGTGAACCGGTAGTCCCAACCCGCGAACTTGAGCGCCGCCGCCATTTCCTGATTGGCCAGGGGCCAGTTCCCGTGCGCATTGTCGAGGTCGGCGCTGCCGTCTTGCAGCGAGACGCGAATCTTGCGGCGCAGTTCCAAGAGGCTCTTTTCCTCCGGCGTCAGGTTCGCGTGTTCCGCTTCCTTCAACGCGGTTTCCCGGATGAGAAAGGGGTAGTGGTAGCCGCCGCGGATGTTGGTGAAACTGCCGATCCAACTCACCACTTTCTGGAACGCGTCCGGCCGTTCCCAGGCCACCTTGAACGCGCAGATGCCGCCGCTGCTGCCGCCGCAGATCGTGCGTTCCTCAGGGCGGTCGGTGAGCTTGTACTTTTTGCCCACCTCGGGCAAAATCTCTTCCAGCAGGAAGCGCCCGTAAGTGTTGTCGGGGGTGTCGTACTCCACGCTGCGGTTGCTGCGCGGTTTGCCGCCCGGCTCGGTCGCGGGGAAATTGCCGGGAGCGATGAAAATGCCGATGGTCACCGGCATTTCCCCGGCCGCGATGAGGTTGTCGCACACGTAGGTCGCGTGCAGCGGACCGGGCTGCTTGGGATCGCCCTTGGATTCCCCGCCGTCCTGGAAAACCATCACGCACGCCGGCTTCGACCCGTCGTACTGCGCCGGGACGTACAACCACCAGGTGCGCGTCGTGCCCGCGTAAATCTTGGACTCGAAGGGTGGCATGGGCACGACCTTGCCGCGCGGCACGCCGTCCTTGGGGAGCGAATCCGGGCCGAGCACGTACTGGTCGTCGGACGGAGCGGCGTGGACGGTGAAAGCGGCCAACGCGAGGAAAGGGAGCAGGGGGGAGAGCAGTTTCATCGGTTCGTCGGGAGAGGTGGAAGGGGTTCACCTGTAAGTCGGACCGCGCACGCGAGCAACCGCCACGGGCGATGTTTCCATGCTTCCGTCGGCCGCGCTTTTGCGACATGGTGCGGTCCAACCCCGCCATGCGTCCCTTTCTCTCCGCTCTCTTCCTGATGACCCTCTTCGCGTCTTCCCCGGTCTTCGGCCAGTCGCTCGTCGTGGAGAAACCGGAGTTCCGCCAACTCGTGCCCGATGATGCGGCGGTGAAAAAGCTCGCGGGCGGCTTCCAGTTCACCGAGGGCCCGGCGTGGAATGTGAGTGGCGGGTTTCTCGTTTTCAGCGACATCCCGGCGGACAAGATGTACCGCTACGACCCCGCGACGAAGGCCGTCGCCGTTTTCCGCGAGCCGAGTCGCCACGCGAATGGCAACTGCTACGACCCCGCAGGTTCGCTTTTGTACACTTGCGAGCACGGCAGCCGGGCGTTGGGCGTGGCTATGGACCTCGAAATCGGCAAGACCATCAAGTTGGTGACAGCCTACGACGGCAAGATGCTTAATTCTCCCAACGACGTGGTGGTCAAGAAGGACGGTTCGGTCTGGTTCACCGACCCGACCTACGGGCTGGAGAAGCAGCGGAAAGAGCAGGTCACCAACAATGTCTTCTGCTACGAGGAAAAAGGGAACCGTTTACGCACCGTGGCGACCGATTTTAATCAGCCCAACGGCTTGTGTTTCTCTCCGGACGAGAAGCTCCTCTACATCGCCGACAGCGGCCAACCCCGGCATGTCCGGGTCTTCGACGTGACCGCCGACAACCGCCTCACGAACGGCCGCGTCTTCTGCCAGATCGACAAGGGCGTGCCCGACGGCATCCGTTGCGACCGGCACGGCAACCTGTTTTCCAGCGCGGACGACGGCGTCCAGATTTTTGCGCCCGACGGAACGAGGCTGGGCAAAATCCTCGTGCCCGAATCACCGGCCAACCTGTGCTTCGGTGGAAAGGATGGGGACGAACTCTTCATCACGGCCCGCACCTCGCTCTACCACGTCAAGCTGACCACCACCGCGCCGGGTAAACCCGAAAAGCAGGGCGAGTAGGAACACACCCTGCTGATTCGCTTTCTATGGCAACGAAAATTCAGGGCATCGAGGGCATGACCCACGGGGAACTGCGGCACCAGATCGACCTCGGCGGACGGTTCGTGTATTACAAGTACACGTTTTCGGTGGTCGTGATGACGTTCCGCCGCGCGTCGGACATTTACTTCGTGCGGCCGGGCGAGAACCGGGTCGTCAAGGGCTTGGGCTGGACGGGACTGACGCTGCTGCTCGGCTGGTGGGGCATCCCGTGGGGACCGATTTTCAGCATCGGCAGTCTCTACACGAATCTCTGCGGAGGCGTGGACGTAACCCTCCAGGTGACCAATTCGCTCGGTCTCAACCAGAGTGCTGTGGCCGGAACCCCGCCACCGATGCCGCCGCAGGCCCCGCCGTTGCCGGGGTCGTATTGAGCGCGGGGGAGGAACGATGCAGTCTCGACTTCGGCGCACGCGCATCGTCCCCTGCCTTGCAGAGAATGATTATTTCCCCCATGAGACTTCCCCCATTCTTTTCGTCCCGTCGTCCCGCCCTGATCGCCGCGCTGGCCTCCTTCCTCGCCGTCGGCTGCCAGCCGACCGATGAGGTCCGGGGTGCGGAAACCTTGCGTTGGGAGTGCAGCACGCAGACGAGTCTCTGGGCGGACCAGCCGGAGGTGCCGTTGCATGACACGGTGGACGTACCCACCGTCCCGAACGCGGCGGTGCTGGTGGATTCCAAACGCCGGTTGCAGGTTATCGACGGCTGGGGCGGCTGCTTCAACGAGCGCGGCTGGAAGGCGATGGAAACGCTCCCGCCCGCCGAGCGCGACGCGGTGATGCGCAGTCTCTTCGACGCCCACACCGGGTTGCGGCTGAACCTCTGCCGCACGCCTATCGGTGCGAGCGACTACGGGACCACGCTCTACTCGCTGGACGAGACGCCGGAAGACTACGCGATGGCGCACTTCAGCATCGACCGCGACGAGGAGAGGCTGATTCCCTACATCAAGGCGGCCCTGGCGATCCGGCCCGACCTGACGTTGTGGGCGGTCCCGTGGTCGCCGCCTTCCTGGATGAAGGACAACGCCAGCCTGATCGGCGGCCACATCAAGGACGACGCCAGGACCTTCGACGCGCTGGCGCTGTATTTTGCGCGTTACGTGCAAGCCTACCGGACGGCCGGCATCAAGATCGGCATGGTGATGCCCCAGAACGAGCCGGTCACCGCGAGCCGGTACACGTCCTGCCAATGGACGGGCGAGCAGCTTGCCCGGTTCATCGGCCACCACCTCGGGCCGACGTTCACCCGCGAGAAGGTCGATGCCAAAATCTTCCTGGGCACGATCAACGACTCGGCCCGCGGCGGGTATGCCTTCTGGGTCGCGCCGTCGCTGCTGGACCCGCAGGCGCGCAGGTACGTCGCCGGGTTGGCCTGCCAGTGGAGTGGCGACACGACCATGCGCGAGACCCATTTCCTCCACCCGGACCTCAAGTTGATGCAAAGCGAGGCCGAATGCGGCAAGACCAATTCCAACGATTGGGCCTTTGGACAAACCCAGTTCGAACTGGCGAGGAAGTGGTTCGAGGCCGGGGCCAGCTCGAACCTCGTGTGGAATCTCGTCCTGGATGAAACCGGCCGCAGCACCGCCGATTGGGCGCAGTGCTCGCCGGTCGTCGTTGATTCCAAGACGGGTCACGTCACCTACACGCCCTACTATTATTGCTACAAACACTTCTCGGCCTTCGTCGAGCCGGGCGCGCACGTCGTTGCCACCGAGAGCGGCTGGGGCGACCGGGTGGCCTTCGTGAATCCCGACGGCGGGGTGGTGGTGGTATTGGCCAACTCCGCCAACGTCGAACACGCGGTCACGCTGAACATCGACGGCCGGTCCACGTCCCCGGTTTCATTGCCGGCGCATTCGTTCAACACGTTCACGCTCGCGCCGCCGACGCGTTGAGAAAACCTCTCTACCCCCGGGTGCTCGCCGCCGGGATTTGCTTGATCGTGCGCAGGAACTCATCCGGGGTCTTCATCCCGAGGGTGAAGCAATCAGTGCATTCCTGTGCGAGGTGCCACTGGAAACATTCGTCGGCTTTGCCGGCCAACTGTCCGGCCCCGAGCACCTTCATGCCGATGACGCCCTTGCCCTGGGCCTTCATCTGGCGCAGCACGTCGGCCACGGCCTTCGGGTTGTGGTCCATGAAAACGCCCCCGGGGTTGAACCGCGCGAGGTCCACTTGCACCCAGTCCGTCTTCGCGGCGGTTTGGAGCGCGCCGAACGAATGGCAGCTCACCCCGTGCGCGCGAACGATGCCTTTTTCCCGCGCCTCGCTGAGCACCGCCATCGCCCCCTTGCGGCGCGAGGGCCAGTCAGCGTCCGTCAGGCAATGCAGGAGCACGATGTCGATGTAATCGGTGTTGAGTTCCTTGCGGTAGCGGTCGAGGTCCTCCTTCATCTGGAAGGTCGTGGTCGCTTCCGTCTTGGTGAGGATTGTCACCTTGTCGCGCGGAATGCCGCCCTGGAGCGCGCGGCGCAGGTGGGGATGGGTGCCGTACACGTCGGCGGTGTCCCAGAAAGTGACGCCGTGGTCGTACCCGAGCTTGAACATCGCCGCCAGCCCATCCACGCCGAGGCCGCGTGTCTGGTCGGACCCGCCGCCCGCGCCGTTGGTGCCGGTGCCCAGCGCCAGCCGGGTGGTGGTGATCCCCGTGTCGCCCAAGGTGACCAGGTCCGTGGCGTTCTTCGCCTCGTTGGCGGCAAAGAGATGGTGCGGGAACGCTTGCAGACCCAACGCGCCAACAGCGGCGGCGGTGGAACGGCGCAGGAAGTCGCGACGGCGCATGGCGGTTATCCTAATCAGGCCCGGCGGGAATGTGGAGTGCAAAATCTCCGGTGACGGGATGTGGGATGGCAGACAAGCGACGACAAACTTTTTCCGGCTTGCGCGGGGGGCAGCAGCGAATCCATCGCGGGATTTCAAGTTTCCGCCGCCATGACCAAGCCATCACGTTTTCTGCTCTGCTTCCTTCTGCCTTCCGCCTTCTGCTTTCTGCCTTCCGCCCCCGCCCAGGTGGACCGGATCGTCGGTAAACCGTTTGCCACGCGTTCGGCCGTGCTCGGGCGGCACGGGATGGTTTGCACCAGCGTGCCGGCGGCCAGCCAGGTGGGACTCGACGTGCTCAAGCGCGGCGGCAACGCCGTGGACGCCGCCATCGCCGCCAACGCCGCTCTCGGCCTGATGGAACCCATCTCCAACGGCGTCGGCGGCGACCTGTTCGCCATCGTCTACATCGCCAAGGAAAACAAACTCTACGGCCTCAACGGCTCGGGCCGTTCGCCGATGGGGCTTTCCTACGAACAGGCGCGCGAGGAGGTCGCCAAGCTCCATCGCAATTTCCTGCCGCCCGTCGGCATGTTGCCCATCAACGTCCCGGGGGCCGTGGACGGCTGGGCGTCGCTGCACGATAAATTCGGCAAGCTCACCCTCGCCGATGACCTCTCGGGCGCGGTGCATTACGCGGAGGAAGGCTTCCCCGTCACGGAAACCATCGCCTACTACTGGCAGCGCAACCTCCTCGCCTTCAAAGACCTGCCCGGCGCGTGGAAGGAAACCTACACCCTGCCCGCGACCGGCAAGGCACCGGCGGAGGGGGACATTTTCAAGAATCCCGGCCTCGCGCACACGCTTCGGTTGATCGGTGAGAAGGGCCGCGACGTGTTCTACAAAGGCGAGATCGCCGACCAGATCGATGCCTTCATGCAGGCGAACGGCGGCTATCTGCGCAAGGCCGATCTGGAGGCGCACCACTCCGAATGGGTCGATCCCGTGAGCAGCAACTATCGCGGCTACGACATTTTTGAATTACCCGGCAACGGTCAGGGCATGGTCGCGCTGCAAATCCTGAACATGTTGGAAGGCTTCGACCTCAGGTCGATGGGTTTCCAAAGCATCCAGGCTTTCCACACCGAGATCGAGGCCAAGAAGCTCGCGTGGGCCGACCGCGCGAAGTATTACGCCGACCCGGCGTTCTTCAAGCAACCCGTCAAAGGGCTTATTTCCAAGGAATACGCCGCCGAGCGCCGCCAGCTCATCAACCCGGACCGCGCGCTGCCGTCGGTGGAAGCGGGCAACCCGAACGTGAACCAGGGTGACACGATCTACATGTGCACGGCCGACGACGAGGGCAACATGGTGTCGCTCATCCAGAGCAATTACCGCGGCATGGGCAGCGGCATCAGCGTGCCGGGGCTGGGTTTCATGTTCCAGGATCGCGGGCAGCTCTACACGCTCCAGCCGGACCAGGCGAACACGTACCAGCCGGGCAAGCGACCGTTCCACACGCTGATCCCCGGATTTGCGATGAAGGAGGGCAAGCCGTGGCTGGCCTTCGGCGTGATGGGCGGGGGGATGCAGCCGCAGGGGCACGTGCAAATCCTCACGAACATGATCGACTTCGGCCTCAACGTGCAAGAGGCCGGCGACGCCTCCCGCTGGCAGCACGAGGGCAACAACGACCCGACGGGGTCAACCCTGACCGAAGGCGGCGCGGCGGCGAACCCGAACTCGACGGGGTTCGTCGATCTGGAAAGCGGGATTCCCTATGAAGTCGCGCGGGGATTGCGGACGAAGGGGCACGACATCCGGTTCGATCTCGGCGGCTACGGCGGCTATCAGGCGATCCAGGTGCAGACTCATGACGGTCAGCGGGTCTACGCTGGAGCCTCCGAGAGCCGTAAGGACGGACAAGCGGCGGGGTATTGAGAGACGACGGAGGGCGGCGGGCGGAAAGGGATGACCGGGCATTCTGCTGGCTTTTTGCCTTTCCCGCCCTCTGCCTTTTCTGCTTTGATCCGTCCGGTTATCCATGACGATTTTCCCGTTCACGCTCCGGCCTTCCCTCCTGGCTGGCGTGGCCGCGATTTCGCTGGGAGTCGGGATTGTCGGTAACGCCTGCGGATTACAACCGGCTCCCGTGCTAGCCCTCGCGTACGGGGCGGGCAGCACGCCGACACCGACGCCGAC
>CAZZYS010000227.1:0-7535 GCA_964658285.1 uncultured Verrucomicrobiota bacterium | reverse complement strand
CTGCATTCTGCATTTCCCCGCTATGCGCCGATTCCTCCTGTTCGTGTCGATGGCTCTCCTCGCCGCCTGCTCCCGCCATCCCGCGCTCACCCCGGTCGAACAGGGCAACCGCGACGGCGTGCTCCATCTGGGCAACGGCTCCGAACCACGCGAACTCGACCCCGAAATCTGCATCGGCATCCCCGAGTCCAACATCGTGCGCGCCCTGTACGAACCGCTCGTCGATTTCGACGGCAAAGACCTCCACCCGGTGCCCGGGGTGGCCCAGTCGTGGGACACCTCACCCGACGGCCTGGCCTACACGTTCCACCTGCGCCCCGAGGCGAAGTGGAGCAACGGCACGCCACTGACCGCGCAGGATTTCGTCAACAGCTACAAACGCACGCTGACCCCCAGGCTCGCGGCGGAGTTTTCCTATTTCCTGTGGGTGCTCAAGAACGCGCAAAAGTACAACGACCCCAACGGCGGCCTGACCGACTTCGGCGAGGTCGGCGTCCACGCGCTCGACGAGCATACCCTGCGCCTCGACCTGGAGCATCCCGCGCCGTATTTCCTCAACCTCGTCGCCGGCCGCACATGGTACCCCGTCTTCCTGCCTGCCATCGAGAAAACCGGGGCGGCCGACGACCGCGCCAACCAGAGGTGGACCTTGCCTGATGCATTCGTGGGTAACGGACCTTTCGTGCTGGCGGCGTGGACGGTCAACCAGTCCGTCGTCGTCAGGAAAAATCCGCAATATTGGGACGCGGCGCACACGCGTCTCAACGAGATCCGCTTCTATCCGTTCGACAACAACGACGCCGAGGAGCGCGCCTTCCGGGCGGGGCAGCTCCACAAGACCTATCCCAGCAATATCCCGCCGGCCAAGATCGACGTTTATCGTCGCGAACACCCCGAATTGCTGCGCATCCCGCCGTACCTGGGCAGCTATTATTTCATGCTCAACATCACCCGGGCCCCGCTGGACGACGTGCGGGTGCGCCGCGCGCTGTCGATGACCGTGGACCGCGACTCCATCGTCAAAAACGTGACGCGCGCGGGTCAACCAGCGGCGAGCAGTTACGTGCCCCCGGGCATGGGCGGCTACGTGTGTTCCAGGCCCGTGCCCTACGATCCGGAAGGAGCGCGCAAGCTGCTCGCCGAGGCGGGTCACCCGGGGGGTGCGGGGCTGGCACCCGTGGACCTGGTGTTCAACACGTCGGAGGTGCACAAACAGATCGCCGAGGCCGTCCAGCAGATGTGGAAAAAGGAACTGGGCGTCACCGTGAACCTGCGCAACGAGGAGTGGAAGGTGTACCTCACCGACCGCCGTGCGATGAACTACACGATGGCCCGCGCCGGGTGGATCGCGTCCTACCTCGATCCGCTGGCGTTTTTGGAGAATTTCCTGGCGAACGGGTTGAACAACAACACGGGTTTCGCCAGCGCGGATTACGACCGGCTCCTCGCGCAATCGCACCGCGACACCGACCCCGCCGCGCGCAACCGCGACTTCGACGAGGCCGAGACGCTCCTGCTTGATGCCGCGGCGGTGATCCCGCTCTATTTTTACACCAATCCGTATCTCATCGCGCCGAGCGTGCAGGGCTGGGACGACAACCTCCTGGATTTCCACCCATATCAGGACGTGTGGCTAAAGCCCTGAACAGCGGTCGTCCAAACAAGGTGGGATGGCACTCCGAGCCAGTCCCAAATTTTTCTGGACTGGCGCGTGGTGCGCACGGAAGTCATCCAATCCAAAATAGGGACTGGCTCGGAGAGCCATCCCTACCTTGTTTGGACCGGCCGCAGCGGCCTGTTCGGAACCTTCCCGCACGCGCCCTCGGAAGGGCGGGGATCAGTCCTTGCCCGGCGCGGCGTGGGCACCCGCCGTCTTGGCGTCGGCCTCGCTCATGTACTTGCCTTCCTTGGTCTTGCCGTAGTAGCGGGAGTCGGACTGATGGTACACATGGGTCTTGGTGTTGACCCATACGAGGCCCGCCCCACCGCCCGGCGCGGGCGTGGCGTGCTCGATCCTCTCTTCTTCGGCCGAGCGGTTTTGCGCGTGGGTGGGTTTCTTGGGCGAGGCGGCAGGCGAAGGCGCGGCGGCGGGAGTTTGCGGCGAGGCGGCGGGCGTCGGCGACGCGGTCGCGGCTTCCTTGCGGCGCAGGCGCTTCGCCGGTGACGGACTCGGTGAGGCGGTGGCCGCGGGGGCGGGGGAGGGGGTCGCGGTCGCTTCAGCCGCCTTCTCCTTGCGGCGCTGACGCTTCGACGGCGACGAAGCCGGCGTGGGCGTGGGAGCCGCCGCCGCCGCGGGTGTGGCAGCGGGAGTGGGGGTTTGGGCGGAAGCCGTCCATCCTGGCGTGAGCAGGGCCACGGCCGCGAGCGAGCAGAAGATGATTCTCATGGCGGGAACGATCTACAGTTTCAGTGGCGTTGTCGAGATTGTAATGCCGGGTCGGACACGCCACGCGCATTTTTTGTTACCTGGACCCGCTGACGTGATATGCTTGGCAGACTGTTCGGGACCGATAGTTGCTATGCTGGTGGCAAACCTGCATCGGCCATCGGGCAAGGGCGACAAAAACGACCGGTGTTTCCATGAGCGCGCAATCCGTCGAGAAATTTCAGCGCACGCTGAAGTTCAACCCCGAGAAATACCGGCGGGGCGATACGTTCATGGAGCTGACGCTCGCGCAACTCCAGAAGATGGCGGACGCGTTTGACCTGGGGCGCGTCATCCAGATGGACAAGCCGCTGACGACCCAGTGCAATACGACCGACCCGTTCCGCACGGGCCGCGGCACCTTCCTGTTGCGCGCCCGGCACGGCGAGGAATACGGCGCGCGGGTGGAATACCTCCATTACATCCTCGACTACCTGAGTTCGCACAAGTTTCCGTCCGCGCCGGTGATGCGCGCCCGCGATGGCAGCTCCTGGACGACCTGGGGCGAACGCATCGTGGAGATCCACGGTTTCGTCCAACACGACCCTGGCGTGCACCGCGACTGGCGGCGCATGAACGCCGCCGCCACGGCCCTGGGCGATCTCCACCGCATCCTCGGCGAGGCCGCCGTGGGCAAGACGCCCGTGCCGCCCGAGATGCGCAACGACGTTTCCCCCGAACAGACCTGGACCCTGCTCGACGAGGGCGAGGCGATGCTCGGCAACCTTTCCGCCCGGCCCGACGCCCGCACGCAGGAGGCCATCGAGATCGTCCGCCGCGCGCGCGAGGTTCTGGAGCCGATGCTGCGGGACTACCCGCGGATCATCGGCAGCCTGCCCTGGATGACCGTGCACGGTGATTTTCATTTTTGGAACGTGCTCTACCGCGCCGACCAGATCGCGGCGGTCGTGGACTACGACTTCGTGCAGGAGCGCGAACGCATTTTCGACATCGCCTACGCGTTGCAAAACGTGGTCAGCCACCTGCGCAATGTCCACGGCCAGCGGCTGCGCGGCTGGGGCGACCTGAAGTGGGACAACGCCCGGATGTGGGTCGATCACTACGACGAGGCCGCGCCGCTGGCTCTGACGAAGGAAGAACGCAAGTGGCTGCCGATGGAGATTTTGCGGATTTTCCTGGTGGGCATCGCCACGAGCGTGCTCCAGGACGATCCGGTGGAACTGGTCCTCAAGGCCGGGCAGGACCTGGAGATGTTCGTGTGGATCAGCGAGCAAAAGGAACTCTTCGTCAGGAGCGCCTGACGGATGGGACGTGGGTCGGTGGGTGGTGAGGACGGCGCGACCCAGGGAGGGACGATGCAACCCCCCATCTACGCGCCGGAACGCTCCTCCGAAAAGTTTTTCACATCTTTTTCACCATTTTTACTCTGGCGGTCACGCTTTTTGCTTAGACGCTATGTATGCCGAAAGCACCAAGTTCCGTCGTCGGGATCGACCTCGGGCAACACGCGCTCAAAGCCGTCCACCTCCAGCGCAAGGGCAATAACCGCGTCTCCGTCGGCGGTTTTGCCACTCGCGCCGTCGGCATGGGCGACGGCCCGTTGACCGCCGATATTTTGTCCCATCACCTCAAGCTGCTCCTGCGCGATCTCGGAGCCACGGGCAAGGCCTGCGTGGCCGCCGTTTCCAGCCCGGACACCCTCCTGCGCATCATCGAGCAGCCCACCACGCCCACCTATCTGTTGCGCGACGCCCTGCGCCTCAACGGCCTGACGCTGCTTAACCAGGACTGCCGCAACCACGTCCTCGACTGCGACCAGATCGCCTCCGCCCCGGGCCACGCGCCGGTGGCCGCGAGCGGGCGGCCCACGTCGCGCTACGTCGTCGGCGGACTGCCGCGCGAGGAGGTCACGCGCGTGAGCGAGGCGTTCAGCAAAAACCGCGTCGGCCTCGACCGGCTCCAGCTCGCACCCCTGTGCAACTACAACGCGTTCGAGTTTTCGCACGCCGACGTGTTCACCCGGGAAGCCTTCGTGCTCGTGGACATCGGCCGGGTCGAGACGCGCGTCATCGTCGGCGCCAAACGCGAACTCGTGCTCGTGCGCGTCATCGACTACGGCGGAGACCATTTTCTCAACGCCATCGTGGCCCAGGGCGGCATCGACCGCGAATCGGCGATGATGCTCATCGAGCAGAACGACCCCGGCATGGTCGAGGCGGGCCGCGCTTCGCTGACCCTCCTGGCGCGTGAATTGCGTTCGTCCATCGGCTTCTTCGAGGGCCAGCGCGAGGAGCCCATCAGCCGCGTGTATTTCTCCGGCGGGCTCGTGCGCGCGCTCATGCCGTTGCAGATTCTCAGCGACGAACTGGAAATCGCCTGCGACACCTGGGACCCCTTCCAGACGTGCACCATCGATCTGCCCAAGGCGCAGGCGGCGGTCTTCGACACGGAGCGCACGCACCTGAACATCGCCGCCGGGGCCGCGCTCGACGTGTTGTTGCCCACGTCTTCCGCCGCGGTCGTCGAGCCGGTTCCCGCCCCGGCCGCGTCCCTGAACGTTCCGACCGACCGCGCCAACGCCACCGCCGCGCCGGCCGTCGCGATGGTCTGAGCAGAGAATGCAGAAGTCAGAATGCAGAATGCAGAAGTCCGGAAAGCAGACAGCCAAATGACCAAACACACTGATTTTCTGACTGGTTCCCTCGTTCTTCTGACCTCCGCGCTCGGTTTTTCTGAACTTCTGCCTTCTGCATTCTGACTTCTGCCCTTCTTTTTTATGCCTCTGACGATCAACCTCCTGCACGAGGAGCAATTCCTCCTCCAGCAACGCAAGCGCGACCCACTCAAACTGGGCTTTTATGCCCTCGGGGCGGTGGCGATGCTCTTCTTCCTCTACTACGCCTACCGCTACGCCCACACCAGCAGCGTGCGCGGCGACCTGCGCGCCAAGCAGGCGGATTGGGCCAAGGAAGAACCGAAGGCCAAGGCCGCGGCGACCCGCGAGACCGAACTCAGCGCCCAACTGACGGAGGCTGCGGCGGTCACCAGGCGCATTGAAAACCGCTTCTATTGGGCACCGGTGCTCGACGTGCTGCTCAAGACCGTGCCGCCCAACGTCCAGATCGTCAACCTGACGGGCAACAACGATCCGAAGGCCGACAAGATCACCGTCCTGCTGGAAGGCATCGTCGCCGGTGAGGTGCCGCGCATCGTCGCCGACCAGTTCCGCACCTTGCTCAACGACCGGTTGTCCAAAGCGTACCCGGGCACGACGAGTGTTTTCCGCGGCTTGGACGACACGACCTCGACGGTTAACGTCGCGGGCCGGCCGATGCCGACGGCGCGCTTCACCATCGAGGTGACCTTCACCAAACCCCACGCCGTCCCCGAGGCGACCCCCGTGCCGGAACGCCGCCCCAGACAGCATTGAACGAGATGGGATCTGAGAGAACCGCACAAGGACCGCGACCCACCGGGCATCCCCACTTATGAAAAAGCTCACCAAGGACCAGATTCAGAAGATCGCCCTCAGCTCGCTGATGATGATCGGGTTGATCTACTGCTATTTCACCTTCCTCATCGCCGGCCTCAACAAGGCCGACCTCGACAACGCCTCCGCCATCGAGAACCTCGACAAGGAGATCGCCACGGCCCAGGGCACCGTCAAACGCAGCGGCAACGTGGAGGAACAGGCGCGGACCGCCCAGGAAACGCTCGCCCAGGTCAACGACATGATCCCCGACGGCGCGCCCATCGCGTGGTTCCCGCCGCGCATGACGGCGTTCTTCGCCCGGCACAACGTCAAGGGCATCACAACGCGCACCAACGGCATCGACGCGTCCCCCGACCCCGTGATGCATGATTATCGCAACGCCAGTTGGTCGCTCGACATCCCGCAGGTCGGCGTGTCGGCGCTGGGCAGCACCCTCGCCGGCCTGGAAAACGAGGAAAAGCTGTTGGAAATCACGCGTCTGCAAGTCTCCGCCCAGGCCGATGCGCCCGAGAAACAACGCGTTGCGATGAATCTCCTCTCCCTGCTCAAATGAACCGCTGTCATCTTCCCACCTACGCCGCCGCGGCGTTTTGCGCGGTGTTCGCCGCCGGACGCGCCGGGGCGCAAACGCCTGCTCCCACTCCCGGCCGGAACTCCGGCAAGGAGTACGTCCTGAAGAACTCCTCGTCGTTCACCCCGCCGCCGGTCGAGAGCCGCAATCCGTTCTGGCCCATCGGCTGGGTGCCGACGGCGGTCGTCGCCACGGCGACGGTGGTGGCCCCCGTGGTGGACGTGAGGGCGGAACAGTTCACGGTCACGTCGATTTCGGTGGATTACCCGCCGCTGGCGGTCATCAACGGCCAGACCAAGGGGGTCGGCGAGCGGGTGCCGGTGCCCGGCACGCAGGAGTTTGTGACGGTCAGGAAGATTTCCGACGGCATGGTGGTGCTCGAACACAAAGGCCACGATCTCAACATCGTCCCGTCGCTCCCGGGAGCGGGCGGCGCGAAAAAGAAGTAGGATAAGAAGTCTCCCGCCGCCGCTTTTCATCCTTTTCCCTCGGTCCCACGCCTCCGGGGTGCCCGTAGATGTCTGCCTGGCGGACGCGCCCACTGGCAGAAACAATTCGGACGCCCTGGCGGCGTGGGACCGGTCAGCGGTGAACGTCGGATTTCCGGTGCGGCGGCGAAACAACTTTGCCCTTTCCTTTTGCGCCACATCCGGCATCCTCTTGGCTCCGTCGGTCGCCCGTCGCGCCATGCATCCGGTTTACCGCTTCCTTGCCACGATCAATAATTTCGCGCCGACGGTGCTGCGGCTGGTGTTGACGACGGTGTTTTTCGTTCACGGCACCCAAAAAACGTTCGGGTGGTTCGGCGGGCCGGGGTGGAACGCCCAACTGGCGAAGTGGACCGACCCGGCCGGCATGAACCTGCCGTATTCGCTGGCGGTGGTGGGGATCGTGGCGGAAGTCGTCGGGGCGGCGGGGATGCTGCTGGGTTTTTGCACGCGGCTGGCGGCGCTGCTGTTGTTGGGACAGATGGTCGTGGCCATCGCGGTGGTGCATCTGCCGCACGGGTTCCTCGACAGCGGGGGTGGGTTTGAATACCCGATGACGCTCGGCGGCATCGCGCTGGCGTTGTTGTACTGCGGCGG
>CAZZYS010000226.1:0-7557 GCA_964658285.1 uncultured Verrucomicrobiota bacterium | reverse complement strand
ACAAGAACAAGATCACCTTCAAGGACGTGGCCGGCGTGGACGAGGCCAAGGACGAGGTGCAGGAACTCGTCGAGTTCCTCAAGGACCCGAAGAAGTTCCAGAAGCTCGGCGGGCGCATCCCCAAAGGCGTGCTCATGATCGGCTCTCCCGGCACGGGCAAGACGCTGCTGGCCCGCGCCATCGCTGGCGAGGCGGACGTGCCGTTCTTCTCCATCAGCGGCTCGGACTTCGTGGAGATGTTCGTCGGCGTCGGCGCGAGCCGCGTGCGCGACATGTTCGAGCAGGGCCGCAAGAGCGCGCCTTGCCTGATCTTCATCGACGAAATCGACGCCGTGGGCCGCCATCGCGGACACGGGGTTGGCGGCGGTCACGACGAACGCGAGCAGACGCTCAACGCTCTGCTCGTGGAAATGGACGGTTTCGATGCGCAAGAGGGCATCATCATCATCGCCGCCACCAACCGGCCCGACGTGCTCGACCCGGCGCTGCTGCGGCCCGGCCGTTTCGACCGACAGGTCAACGTCGCGCTGCCGGACGTGAAGGGCCGCGAGCAAATCCTGAAGGTCCACGCCAAGCGCGTGAAAATTGCCGAGGGCGTCGAGATGGATACCGTCGCGCGCGGCACGCCGGGATATTCCGGCGCGGAGCTGGCGAACGTCATCAACGAGGCGGCGCTGCTCGCTGCCCGGCGCGGTCTGCGGGCCATCACCCTGGCCGAGCTCGAGGAAGCGCGCGACAAGGTGCGCTGGGGCCGCGAACGCCGCTCGATGGCGCTCAGCATGAAGGAAAAGGAGAACACCGCCTACCATGAGGCCGGTCACGCGCTCCTCAACGTCGTACTGACGCACACCGACCCCTTGCACAAGGTCACGATCATCCCGCGCGGACCCGCGTTGGGCATGGCGATGTACTTGCCCGAGCAGGACAAGTTCAGCGAACGCAAACTGGAGATGCTCGACCGCCTCGTCGTCACGATGGGTGGCCGCGTGGCGGAGGAACTCGTCTTCGGTGACGTGACGAGTGGAGCCTACGGCGACATCCGGCAGGCCACGCATCTGACCCGTTCGATGGTCTGCCACTACGGCATGAGCGAGAAGCTCGGCATGGTCAGTTACGGTGAGAACGAGGAGCCGACGTTCCTGGGTCGTGACATGGGCCGTTCGCGAGACTACAGCGAAGCGACCGCGCAGGAGATCGACAAGGAGGTCAAACAGTTCTGCGACGCCGCCTACAACCAGGCGCGCGAGATCCTCACCGCGAGACGCTCCAGCCTTGACGCGGTGGCCAAGGCGTTGCTCGAATACGAGACGCTCAACGGCGAGCAGGTCAAGGAATTGATCGAAACCGGCACCATGCAGAATCCGCCCAAGACGGGTCTGACCCAGGCGACACCGATGCCGCCGCCGCCGAAGACGCCGGTCAAGGAACCGGAAGGTGGCGTGATCATCGCGCCGGACTATCCCTCTGGTCTGACGGAAGCGCCTGTCGGGGCTTGACGGCGGCGGTTTAGACGGGCGGCGATCCCCGGTTTCGCCGGGTCGCCGCGTGTGCCGCGGTGGCTACCCGGGTGGCGGGGCGGAGGCAGCGGGGCAGTTTCGGCTTGCCGAATCCGGGTGGAAGTCGTTCCATGTGCCCGTCCCCGTGCTCGCTGTTTGCGTCGATACTTCGGCGCGAGCGGGCGGCTGCACCCTCTGACCCCCTTGCCACTTCCCGAGTGATTCCCCGTCGAGCGTTCTCTTTTCTGCGGTCGGTTGCCGTCGTGGCGCTGACGCTCCTCTCGCTGTCCGGCTGCGGACGGCCATCCGGGGATGGCCGCATCGTCCTCAAATATTGGGATAAATGGACAGGCTTCGAGGCGGAGGCGATGCGCGCCGTCGTCAACGACTTCAACGCCAGCCAGAGCCGCATCCGGGTCGATTACAGCGCCGTCAGCCAGATCAACCGCAAACTGATGCTCGCCACCGCCGGCGGGGTGCCACCCGACGTGGCCGGACTGTGGGGCGAGGACGTTCCCGTTTACGCGGAGAACAACGCGCTAACCCCGCTCGACCGTTATGCCGCCGCGGCGGGCATCCGACGCGAGGACTACATCGACGTGTACTGGCAGGTCGCCTCGCACCGCGGCGTCCTCTTCGCCCTGCCCACGACACCCGGTGTTTCGGTGCTGGTCTGGAACAAAAAGATGTTCCGCGCGGCCGGACTAGACCCCGAGCAGCCGCCGCGTTCCATCGCCGAACTCGAAGCTTTCAACGAAAAGCTCCTGCGCCGCCGTCCCGACGGGAGCATCGAGCAGATCGGCTTCCTGCCCAATGACCCGGTCTGGGTGGCGGCGGCGTGGGGCTACTGGTTCGGCGCGCGTTTCTGGGACGGCGACACCAAAGTGCTCGCCGATGCGCCCGAAAACGTCGCCGCGTTTCGCTGGATCGGCACTTATCCCGAGCGGTTCGGCGGACGCGAACTCCTGGCGCTCCAGGACGGCTTCGGGGCGTTCGCCTCGCCGCAAAACCCGTTCCTGAGCGGCCGGGTGGCGATGAGCCTCCAGAGCGTGTGGATCTATAATTTCGTCAAGAACTACGCGCCGCCGGGTTTCGAGTGGGGCGTCGCGGCGTTCCCGTCGGTCGATCCCGACCGGTTGCAGGACGTGACCACCGCCGGGTCGGACGTGATCGTCATCCCGGCGGGCGCGAAGCATCCAAAGGAAGCGTTCGAGTTCGTGCGCTACGTCAGTTCGCAGGGACCGATGGAAAAACTGTGCCTGGCGCAACGAAAATTCTCGCCCTTGCACAAGGTCAGCGAGGACTTTTATCGTCAGCACCCGGACCCGTACATCCGCCGGTTCGTGGAACTGGCCAACAGCCCGAACGCGCACGTCTTGCCGCGCATGACGACCTGGAACGAATACAACGCCGACCTCCTCGACGCCGTCACGCGCCTGTGGTCGGGCAACATGAGCGCCGTCGAGGTGCTCGCGGGCGTGCAAAAACGCGAACAATCCAACTACGACCGCCGCCGTGAACGCTGGACCCGCGACGCCAAAAAACTCACCGCCGAGTGGGCCGCCGGACGATGAAAATGACCCGCGACGAAAGACGCCGACTGCGGATCGGGTTGACCTTCGTCAGTCCTTGGCTCCTGGGCTTCGTCTTCCTGACGGTTTACCCGCTGTTAAGCATTGTTTACCATTCGTTGTGTGACTGGTCGGTGCTGATGCCAGCGTCGTTCGTGGGGCTGTCGAACTACCACGACTTGTTCACCGACGAACTCTTCTGGAAGGCGCTTTCCAACACGATTATTTACGCCGCGCTGGCGATCCCGATGGGATTGTTCATCTCGTTGTTCCTGGCGATCCTCCTGAATTTCAACGTGCCGGGACGCGGGATTTTCCGCACAATTTTTTTCCTGCCGTCGCTCGTGCCGATGATCTGCCTCGCCGTGCTCTGGCAATGGCTGCTCAACGGCGAGGTGGGGCTCATCAACGACGCGTTGCGGCCGGTGCTCGGCGCGATCAACTCCCTTCTTAATACCCACCTCGTCGCACCAAATTGGCTGCAGGACGCGCGCTACGCCAAGATCGGGTTGGTCTTCGCCGGATTGTGGGGCGTGGGTCAATCGGTGGTCATCTATCTCGCGGGTTTACAGGATGTGCCGCGCACCTTGTACGAGGCCGCCGAGATCGACGGCGCGAATTTTTTCCAGAAGACCGTGCACATCACGCTGCCGGTACTCTCGCCGGTGATTTATTTCAATACAATCATGGGTTTGATCGGCTCGCTCCAGGTCTTTGCCGTGCCTTACGTCATGACCAACGGCACCGGCGGCCCGGAACAGTCGATGCTGTTCGTCGCTACTTATTTGTACCAGAACGCGTTTGACTACTGGAACATGGGTTACGCCTGTGCCATCGGGTTGGTGCTCTTCCTGATGATCCTCGCGCTGACCTTCGCCGCCACGCGTCTTTCCGAGCGTTTCATCCACTACGCCGCCAAGTAAACCGCTCATGGTCCGCTTCTTCAAAACCGATTGGTTGAACGCCGCCGTGCTGGCCCTGCTGGTCCTGTTCGGGATCATCTTTCTGCTGCCGCTCGCCTGGATGGTGTCCACGTCGCTCAAGCCGCTCAACGAGACGATGACCCTGCCGCCGCGCTGGATTCCTTCCACGGTGCAGTGGCACAACTACCCCGACGCCATCCACGCGATGGGCCGGTTCTGGCGCTACGCGGGCAACTCACTTTACCTGTGCCTGCTGACGGTCATCGGCACGGTCACGAGCAGCGCGCTGGCGGCGTACGGATTTTCGCGGATCGAGTGGCGCGGGCGCGACCGGCTGTTCCTGGTACTGCTGGCGACGATGATGATCCCGTTCCCGGTCGTCATGGTGCCCATCTTCGGGTTGTTCAAGAGTCTGGGCTGGCTGGGCAGCTTCAAGCCGTTGTGGGTGCCGTCGTTTTTTGCCGGGGCGTTCAACGTGTTTCTGTTGCGCCAGTTTTTCCTGACGCTGCCCGCCGATCTGACCGAGGCCGCGCGGATCGACGGGTGCAGCGAATTCCAAATTTTCTGGAAGATCATCCTGCCGCTGTGCCGTCCGGCGCTGGTGGTGGTGACGCTTTTTCAGTTCATGGCGACGTGGAACGATTTTCTCGGGCCGCTGATCTATCTGACGGAGCAGAGGGATTTTACCCTGACGCTGGCCTTGCAGAGTTTTCAGAGCCAGAACGGCGGGACCTCGTGGCATTTCCTGATGGCGGCCGCCACCCTGGTCGTGCTGCCGGTGCTCGCGCTGTTCTTTTTGGCGCAACGCACTTTCATCGAGGGCATCGCCACAACCGGCGGCAAGTGACGGGTGAACTGTCTCCTGATTCCGTGGGGTTTACAGAGCGTCCCACGCAGACCGGGGTTGCGGTTCCCCGCCGATGGCTGGTAAGCTGTCGTTTCATGGCGTTTCCCCCCCAGAACCTGCCACTGGCTTGCGTGCTCGCGGCAATGACCCTGGCCGGGGCGATCTACTTGCGCGCTGCGAACCCCGAGCCGACGCCCGGTGCCAGCGCCGTCTACGCCGCCGCGGTCGGGGCTTACGAACGCGGGGATTACCAAGCCGCAGCCAACGGCGTGAGCGCGTGGCTCTCAAAAAATCCGCCCGACACGCTCCCCGGACAGCCTGAGAGTACGCTGGCGAGCGAGATGCGTTTCCTGCTGGGCAACGTCGATTTCGCCCAAGCCAAGTACGGCGAAGCCCGGAAAGAATACGAGCGCTACCAGAGCGATGATCCCGGCGGCCCACACCAGGAGGAGGCGTTTTACCGGATCGCCCTGGGGACTTTGTTTGCGGGCAGCTACGCCGATGCGTTCACGCGGGTGAACGATTACCTGCAGCGTTATCCCGAGGGCGCGTTCGTCACCGACGCGCGATACCGCCGGGCGCAATGCCTGTTCGCCACGCAAAAAAACGACGAGGCCATCTCCGCGTGCCGCGAATGGCTGCAGCAGTATGCGACGGACCCGGAACGCGGCGAGGTGCTTTCCCTGTTGGGCGACGTGGAAGCCGCCGGGGATCACCTGGACGAAGCGCTGGACGCTTACACGCAAGCGTACAAGGTCGCCGCCAACGACGAACTGCTCGGCTACACGACCACGGCGGCGGCGAAAATCCTGCAAAAGCGCGGCGACTGGCCCGCCATCGGCGCGAGGTTCGAAGCGTTCGTGCGCGAACACCCCGACCACCCGATGGTGGCGACGGCGATGGCGTGGATCGCGCGTGCCGACACCAAACAGGGCAAGATTGACGAGGCCAAGCGATTCTTGGCCGACAACATCAAAAAATTCATCGCCGACCGCCACCGCGCCGGCGTCGAGGCGTTGCTCGACCAGCTTGCCGCGCTCTGCGTGAGCCAGAGACCGTCCGCCGAGGCGAGTGCCCCGCCCGCCGCTGACCCGGGCGCGGAATTCGACACGCTCCTCGGAGAGACGAAAAACGACAAGTGCCCCACCACCCAGGCCCGCCTCCTCTACGCCCGGGCCCAACTCGCGCGAGGGCGTGGGCACGAGGACGAGGCCGCGCGCGACCTGCTGGAAATCGGCGCGGAATTTCACCCGGCCGACCTGAGCGCGTCGCTGCTGGGACAGGTCGGCGACGCGCTGCTGGCTGCCGGCAAGTCCGAGGGGGCCACGCCCTTTTACCATGCTCTTCTCGACGGGTTCCCCAAAAGCGACCTGGCCGATTATGCATATAATGGGTTGGGCGAGATCGCCCTTCGCCAAAAAAATGACGACGCAGCCCTCCGGTTTTTCAGCGACGGACTCGACAAGGGCACGGCCGCCGCGAAAACCAAGGAGTTGACGCTCGGCAAGGCGAACGCGCTGTTGGGTCTCGGACGATACGAGGACGCCAAGAAACTCTTCGAGCAGGTCGCCAGCTCGAAGGAATGGCGCGGCGAGGCGACGGCTGCCAGCGTGTTCTCGCTGGGCGAGATCGAGGCGCGGCAGGGGCGTTGGGCGGAGGCGAACGCGTACTACCAGCGTGTCTACGTGGCCTACCAGCGGTTCCCGCCGTGGGTGGCCAAGGCGTATCTGGGCAGTGCCGCCAGCCTCGAAAAACTCGGCAAGAGGCAGGACGCCATCAACACCTACCGTGACATGCTCCGCAACCGGAAACTCTCGGACCTGCCCGAAACCGCCGAGGCCCGCCGCCGGCTCCAGGCGCTCGGCGCGGGTTGACATCCGCCTTCCCATTATTTAATCGACCCGCTGCAGGCACTTGAAGAATTCTCGCATTCTGCGTTTTCCCGTTTTATTTATCTCTGAGCCTCCCATGCAAACAAAACTCCTCTCCCGCCTCGCTGCCGCCACTGCGGCGGTCGCCCTGTTCCTGCTGGCCGGCAATGCCGTGCTGGCGCAAACGGAGTCTCCGGCCCCCGCGCCTGCTGCCTCGCCCGCCCCGGCCGTCGAGAGCAAAACGACTCTCCTCGAACGCATCCGGCAGGGCGGCTGGGTGATGATCCCCATCGGCCTGTGTTCGGTGCTGACGGTTTACCTCATCGGCGAGGGCTACACGAGGACCTCCGGCAAGCGGGTGGCTCCCCCCGACCAAATCAAGGCCGTCAAGGACCTCTTCCGCGGCGGCGATTACGTGGGCGCTTACAATTATTGCAAAACTCACCCCTCGGCGGTGACCAACGTCCTGCGCGTAGGCGTCAGCTACCTGGGCGACGGCAAGAGCATGGCCGAGACCGCCATGAGCGAGGAACTCGCCAAGGAAAACGCCGGGGTGCAAACGCGCCTGAGTTATCTGTCGGTCATCGGCGTGTGTACGCCCATGATCGGACTGCTCGGCACGGTCACGGGCATGATGAGCGCCTTTTCCACGCTCAAGACCTCAGGCATCGGAGACCCCGGGGCGCTGGCCGGTTCCATCGGCGAGGTGCTCGTGGCGACGGCCAGCGGCCTTTTCATCGCCATCCCGGCCTTCGGAGCATTTTATTATTTGCGCAACCGCGGGGCGGCGT
Source organism: uncultured Verrucomicrobiota bacterium (assembly GCA_964658285.1). Classification (GTDB taxonomy): domain Bacteria; phylum Verrucomicrobiota; class Verrucomicrobiia; order Chthoniobacterales; family SZAS-18; genus CAHJWO01. The sequence goes on along the minus strand of CAZZYS010000226.1, from coordinate 58 downwards.
CCCTGCACGTCATCGAGGACACGGTCAACTCGCTCTTTCGCAAGATGCCCTACGAACA
>CAZZYS010000225.1:0-7587 GCA_964658285.1 uncultured Verrucomicrobiota bacterium | reverse complement strand
GCGGCGAAGCCCCAGCAGCCGTCGGCGATGACGCGCACGCCCGCGCCGTAGCTCTCGGTGTTGACGGTGTTCTCGACCTTGTCCTCGCGCGTGATGATGAACTGATTGAGATAACGGCCGATGCGCACGTCTGCGTAGGTCGCGCCTTTTTTGGTGGCGGCGTTGAGCGCGGCGTCGGCGAGTTTTTTCTTCTCGGCGGCGGGAGCAGGGGCGATCTCGCCGAAGGCGGCGACGGGTTGGCCCCAGACGGGGACGAAGAGCGATCCGGCGGCGAGGCCGGTGTACTTGAGGAAGTTACGTCGATGCATTTGGTTAGAGAAACCCTCCTGGCCCGCGCGGCGGGTTGGGACCGCACCGGTAAGCCGAATCTAGGGCGAGTTGTAAGCCTGTCCAACAAAAGCTTCGTCGGGAAAAGCAACGCCGGTCGTCGCCCGAAGGAAGTTAAAAATAGAAGTGCCGCCGTTCGTCCCATTCGTGGAACGGACGAATCCCGAAAATGGAATGCGGCCGAGAAATGATTAAATCTTAAACAAGTCACAAGTCTCACAGGGAAAGCGACTTGTATTTTTGTATAGGTTTGGCACAGTCCTTGCGAAAGGGTGGAGTTTTTGTCGTCCCCGCCGCGTTCCGTGCGCGAAAAAAACAGAGGTTTTTTCAACCCTCCACCCATTCCGCGTGGAAGTGGGCGCACTCCTCCTTGATGCGCGCGACGATCTCGTCGCGGCGGTCGGCGGCCCAGTCGGGGAACACTTCCTTCCAGCGTTCCGCGCCGGGCAGGTAAAAGGTGAACGGCTTGCCGTAGCGCGTCGGTGGGTCGATGTAGATTTTGAAACTCTCGCCGTGCTCGCTGTAGGTCAGCCATTTCCAGCCGATCTCGATGCGTGGCTCATTGTCGGTTTCCCAGTCGAACATCGCTATTCCTCGCCGTCATAGTAATCGAGATTTTCCGAGCGCAAAATGCGGCGTTCGGGCGAGCGCACGATGTATTTGCCGCTGTCGGGATAGTGACACGATTCGCCGATGGGATTGTCGGCGATGACGTAGACGACGAGGTCGGCTTCTCCGTTGTTAAAAAGCTGGTGCGCCTCGCCGGGCTTGAAGAGAAACGCGTCGCCGGTCTCGACGGCGGTCGTGCCTTCCGCGTGCCGCACCTGCCCGCGACCGGAGATGACGTGATAGAACTCCCACTGCGCGCTGTGCGAGTGGTACACGTACGGGGCTTTGCCCGGCGGCACGCGCAGGATTTCCACGTCGAAAGGATGCCGCTGGAGGAGGTCGGTCGAAGTTGGGTCACGTCCGAGGGCTTCGGAAACTTCCTTGCCAAAGCCGGCGTATTTTCCCTTGGGTGAGGTGAAGGGGATTTCTTCGAGGGTGTGAGTATTGATTTTACGCATGGTTTGCTGAAAGGGTTCGACATCTTAACGCCGTTTGTCGGTGAACATCAAAATAAACGGCGTTGCGAGCAGGACCCACAAGCTTGGATCGACTATGCCAACAGTCAGTAGCAATCGGCTGGAAACGAAGCGAACGGTTGGCAGAAAAGATGCCGCGTATGCCAGCAGCAGGGAGAGCTGCGGTAAGATGTAACCCAAAGATACGTGGCGTCTGATACCCCGCCGGTAATTCAGGTAGTTGCCGATCAAAGCGCCATAATTGCAAAGCACGACGTACGCACCGAAGAGCGCGAACAAAACTGACGGGATGTTCAGAGCGACTTCCATCTCTGAACCTGCTTTTATTAGTCCGTCACCGCCCCGCGCGACGCGGGACTGACGACCTTCGCGTATTTCGCCAACACCCCGCGCGTGTAGCGCGGCGCGGGCTGTCGCCACTCCGCCAGACGCGCGGCGATTTCTTCGTCCGGCACGCCGAGATCGATGCGTCGTTGCTCCGCGTCGATGGTGATCGTATCCCCGTCGCGTACAATCGCCAGCGCCCCGCCCTCGAACGCCTCCGGCGTGATGTGCCCCACCACGAACCCGTGGCTGCCGCCCGAAAATCGGCCGTCCGTGATGAGCGCCACTTCCTGACCCAAACCCCGTCCCATGATGGCCGAGGTCGGCGACAACATCTCGCGCATCCCCGGCCCGCCGCGCGGCCCCTCGTAGCGGATGACGATCACGTCGCCGCCGACAATCGTGCCGTCGAGGATGCGTTCCAGCGCGCGTTCCTCGCTGTCGAACACGCGCGCCGTCCCGGTGAACCGCAGGCCCTCCTTGCCCGTGATTTTGCCCACCGCGCCGGTGGCGGCGAGATTGCCGTAAAACACGACCAGATGCCCCTCGGGCTTGATCGGATCGTCGAAGGAACGGATCACCGTCTGCCCGGCGGGATAGGGCTGCACGCCGGCGAGATTTTCCGCCAAGGTCTTGCCGGTGACCGTCAGGCAATCGCCGTGCAGCAGGCCGCGGTCGAGGAGCATTTTCATCAACGGCAACAGTCCGCCGATGGCGACGAGTTCGGCCATGACGTGCTTGCCGCTCGGCCGCAGGTCCGCCAACACCGGCACGCGCGCGCCGATCCGGGTGAAATCGTCGATCTCCAGCGGCACCTCGGCCGCGTGCGCGATGGCGAGCAGGTGCAGGACGGCGTTGGTCGAACCGCCGAGCGCGGTGACGACGGTGATGGCGTTTTCAAACGCCCGCACCGTCATGATGTCGCGCGGCCGGAGATTGCGCGAGATGAGGTAGGCGACGGCCGCCCCGGCATCGTGGCAGTCGAGTTTTTTATCGTCGCCGACGGCGGTTTGCGCGCTGGAATTGGGCAGGCTCATGCCGAGCGCCTCGATGGCCGACGCCATCGTGTTGGCCGTGTACATGCCGCCGCACGAACCGGGGCCGGGAATCGCGCAACGCTCGATGTCGGCCAGTTCGCCGTCGCCGATCTTGCCAGCCGCGTGCTGGCCCACCGCCTCGAACACGCTGACGATGTCGAGGTTCTTGCCGCGCAGGCAGCCGGGCAGGATCGTCCCGCCGTAGACGAACACCGCCGGGCGGTTGAGCCGCGCGAGCGCGATCAGGCAGCCGGGCATGTTCTTGTCGCAACCGCCGATGGCCACCAGACCGTCGAAGCCTTCCCCGCCCGCGACCGTCTCGATGGAGTCGGCGATGACCTCGCGCGAGACGAGCGAATATTTCATGCCCTCGGTGCCCATCGAAATCCCGTCGGACACGGTGATGGTATTGAAGATGACCGCCTTGGCCCCGGCGGCGTCGGCCCCGGCGGCGGCGTGGCGCGCGAGTTCGTCGATGTGGATGTTGCACGGCGTGACCTGACTCCAGGTGGACGCGACCCCGACCTGCGAACGGGCGAAATCCGCGCGTTCAAAGCCGACGGCATGAAGCATGGCGCGGCTGGCGGCGCGGTCGGGACCGTCGAGCATCGGACCGGAAAACGCGCGGTGAGCGGAAGCAGGAGAAGGGTCGGGACGAGTCATGGAAGGCGGCAATGGATTGGTGGGTAGTCAGCCGGGTGGGAGCGGCAACGTAGCGCCTGTTTTCCGTCGTCGCCATCTCCCCATTGACGGTCCGCGACAAAAAAAGACCCCCGGATAATTGGACGTTAGTGTCCGACCATCCGGAGGCTGTTGTTTCACCTCAACACCGACCGAACTCGCCGGCCGGAATCTTTCTTCAACGCGTCGCGTCGGAAAATTTGCCCTTCAGACGATCCCAAGCGTCACGCGTGGCGGACTTCGCTTTGTCCCATTCCAGGCGCGAGGAACCGCGGTTCTGCGTGTAATCGCGTTCGAGATCGCCTTCGACATCCTTGTAATCGCGCCCGGACGCCGCATGGCGGCTGAACCCTTCGTAGCCGGTGCGATAAGCAGGCGCATAATCTGTGTAGTCGTAATCCTTTTCGTGGTAGGAAGCGCCTTGGTAGTTGGACTCCCAGAACGCGTTTTCCTCGGTGGGATTGATCGACTCGGCGATCCCCTTGCCGGCATATCCGCCGCCCATCGCGCCGACCACACCGCCGATGACCGCGCCCAACGGCGCACCAATCGGCCCGCCAATCGCCGCGCCGATGGCCGCGCCCGCCGCGCCCGCTGTCAACGCACCCGTACCGGTGCCGAAGGGATGCGAACCCGGCTCGCCGGTAATCGGATCGGGATTGGCATGGGAACCTGCCCCCGTCGTGGAAGCAGTGTCGAACGATTCGCCCGTCGCATCCGCTGCCACCGGCGTCGCGGTGCCCGTGGAACCGTACAGGTTCGTCGTGCCAAAGCTGCCGGGAGCAGCGGCGGAGGAAGAGATCGTGGAGGTCGAGGACGAATCGCCGGGCATCAGGCTGTCCAGCGCACCACGCACCGCGCTACCGGCGGAGGTCACGCCGCTCGCCGTTCCCGCGAGACCGGTCGGGGTTTCCTTGGTGCCGGCCGTTTCCGTGCGAACCGTCCGGCGCAGGCGACTGACCCCGGACACGTCTCCGGTGACGCCGCCAGTGGGCGCACCGAAGTTTGAGCTGCCTTCGTCCGCGCCGCTCGCGCTGGCACGCGACGAGGCACCGGCGGCCTCGGGGAGCTTGTCGAGATTCGTATCGGAAGAAATCATCGTTCCACTGGTCGTCCCACCCGCACGGTCGAGGCCGTAGTAACGGTAGATGTTTTCCTCTTCCTCCTCGGAAATCTCCGCGTCGGCGGACATGGAGGGCGCTTCCTTCACGAAGAGGCTGGTGTACGGCAGTCGGACGACGTTCAAGCTTTCGTCGAGTTCGGCTTTTTCGGCCGGGACGACGTGGTTTTGGCCAAACAACCAGCCGGTTTTCACGCCGAGGAATTCCACCGCGCCGGTCGTCGGGTCGGACCACAGGCTGTGCAGCGTCCCGACGCTGTCGCCGTCCTGGTCGATGACCTTGTAGTCGATCATCTGTTCGAGGGAATCACCCGTCATTTCTTTGAGCGTTTTCATGGCAGTGCTTTTTCCGTTTTGCCTTTACAAAGGGGGGCGGAGCGATGCGCAGGTAGTAAATGCTTCCGGCGGCTCCTAACATTGAGTCGTACCTCGTCTGACAGTCGGACGTATACGCGGTGGGCTGCCAATGTCGCAACGAAGGCGTACAAACAAATTTGGATTCTCAAACTTTCCCGGGATTGGTATAGATTTCGATTAGATGAAGCCGCGCTGCTACCTGTTGGTTGCTACGATAGCCGTCCTTTTTGTTGAAACGCCGACGTACCTACGAGCTGACGAAAAGTCTCAGCGCCCTCTCAAACCCGGCGGGCACATCGAGCTGATCTACGGTCCGCGTTATCTCACCGCGCATGGCTGGAGCCTACCCTACCCGCCTTATCCCGAAAAGGCGCGCTTGAACCGTGAGCAAGGTCGCGTTTACCTGCATGTGATTACTGACAAGACTGGTCAGGTAACCAATACGTCGGTCCTACGTACCCCGCTCAACACCAGTTCCAAAACATTGCGGCAACTGGTGGTCCTGTGGTCCCTTTACAAGTGGCATGGTCCACCCAATGTGAACACGAATGTCGAGTTTGAGTTCCGTCTGACCCGCTAAGAACCGGTTAATTCCGCAACGGCTTGCCCGTTTTGAGCATGTGCCGGATGCGTTCGTGCGTGCCCGGTTGCGCGCAGAGCCCGATGAAAACCTCGCGTTCCAGATCCAGCAGCACTTTTTCCGAAACCCGCCCCGCCGCCACGCCGGGGCCGCCGCCGGTGAGGATGCGCGCGAGTTCGCCCGCGAGATGCACGTCGTAAGCCGTCCATTTGCCGGTCGTGCGATACCCGTTGGCCTCGTCCATCAGGCGTTCGTAGCCCTCGTGGCCGAGCACGTCGATCTCGCGCGGCGCGGGCGGCTGGTAACCCGCCGCGACCAGCCCGAGCAACGCGGCTTTGGCGTCGCCGAGCAGGCGGCGGCGGTTCATCGTGATGCCGTCGTTGGCGCGCAGGTAACCCAGGCGTCGCGCCTCCAGCGCGGAGCCGGACGTTTGCCCCGACGTGATGAGCCCGAACACCTCCCACAACGCCAGGTACGCGTCCGTGCCGGAGGCGAGCCGGGCGTTGGCGCGGGCGAGCATCTCCGTCGTGCCGCCCGCCGAGGGCATCAGGCCGACTTTCAGCTCCACCAGGCCGGTCGAGAGTTCCGCGTCGGCCTGCACGGCGTCGCTGTAGAGCATCGTCTCGCAACCACCGCCGAGGGTCATGTTGAACGGCGCGGCCACCACCGGGAACGGCGCGGCCCGCAGCCGGGTCGTCATCGTCTGAAAATTTTCGATCATCGCCGTGATGGCCGTCACGTTGCCGCCTTCCGCGTCCTTGAGCAGCGCACCGAGATCGGCTCCCGCCGAGAACCACCGGCCCTGGTTGCCGATGACGAGACCCAGGAATCCGCGCGGCACCCGTTCGCACGCCTCGGCCACCGCCGCGAACGCATCGGCTCCGAGCGCGTTGGCCTTGCTGTGGAACTCCAGCAGGAGCACGCCGTCGCCGAGGTCCACGAGGCTCGCCCCCTCGCGGCGGCTGACGACGCGCGCGGGCTCCGCGCGCTTGAGGTCGGACAACACGATCAGCCCGGCGGCAGCCTGGCTTTTAGCCGCGCCCTCCGCGTCCGGCGGGTAGAACGAGGTGCCGTCGAGCGCGTGTTGGGCGAGCACGGGCGGCACGGAGAGGCCGAGTTTTTCGATGGCGTCGGCGACCGCTTTCGCGCCGAGGGCATCGATGAGCTTGAACGGCCCCATTTCCCAGCCGAAGCCCCATTCCATCGCGTGGTCGATGTCCTGCGCGGTGTTGGCGACGATCCCGTGTTTCTCGGCGGCGAAGCGCAGCATTTCGTAGAACGTGCGCCGGGTGAACTCACCCGCCGGCGTATCGAGCGCCAGCAGCGCGCGCACGCGTTCGGCGAGGGGGAGCTTCGGGATCGACCCGAGTTCGGGCAGGGCGGCGGGCGGGCGTTCGGCGTAGGCGAGCGTCGCCGGGTCGAGGGTCAGGATCGTGCTCGTGCCGTCGGCGTTCTTGCGGCGCTGGTAATAGCCGCCGCCGGTTTTTTCGCCTTTGCGGCCCTCGGCGAGGAGGCGCTCCATGATCGCGGGCAAACGGAAGTCGTCGGACGTGGCGGCGGAGAGGTCATTGGAGATCAGCCCAAGCACGTCGAGGCCCACGGTGTCGGCGAGGCGCATCGTACCGCTTTTCGGGCGACCCAACAGCGGGCCGGTCAAAGCATCCACGGTGTCGGCGGACAGTCCCATTTCCTCGGCCACGCGCGCGGTCTGGAGCAGGGAATAGATGCCGATGCGGTTGCCGATGAAGCCGGGCACGTCGTTGGCCACCACGATGCCCTTGCCCAGCACGCGGTCGCCGAACGCCCGGACGGCTTCGAGCGCCTCCGGGGCGGTGTCGGCGGTGGGGATGAGTTCCAGCAGGTAGAGATACCTCGGCGGGTTATAGAAGTGCGCACCCAGGAACCGGCGGCGGAACCGGTCGCCGCGTCCCCGGCTCTGCACGGCCATCGGGATGCCGCTGGAGTTGCTGCTGAAAAGCGCGTCCGGCCGGGCGTGCGCCTCGACGAGCGCCCAGAGATGCTGCTTGGCCTCGGGTTTTTCGACGATGGCCTCGATGATCCAGTCGCATTCGGCGA
>CAZZYS010000224.1:0-7592 GCA_964658285.1 uncultured Verrucomicrobiota bacterium | reverse complement strand
CAACAAACCGGTTGGCAAACCTCCGTGCGGCAGGCTGCCTGGTACAAAAAGGCGCTGCCCACCTTCTCGGATGCACTGGCGCAAGTGCGCCGCTGCTTGTGGCGACAAATGGGTTTTATGCTGTCGCACGAAAACACCGAGCGTAAGAAAATACCCACCGCTCTCTTTGCTCACCTCGGCGAACTTCTCGCCCACGCCGCCTGAGAATGGATAAAGCCGAGACAATAATCACGCCATCTAAGGAGATGATGGGGATTTTGTTTACAATAACACATATTATCGTAAGTATCTGTTATACAGACTCTTAAGTATTTAATCCCACTTCATTCCAAGGATGATTCCACCCCTTTCCAGGGACCAGCCAAACGCTGACACCCCGCCATTTTGGAACACAAAGATCAAGATTGCGGCAAAAAATGAGGCGGGATTTCGCGGACGATTTCTCGCGCGAGATGATCCTTCAAAAATAACCGATAGACTTGATTATATAATTCGGTGGTGTGCACCATCACCGTGAAGAAGTCGTGCGCCGGAACCGCGACGGGATCGTAGACCTCTTTTGCCGCTTGGATCATCAGCTCGGACTCATACAAAGTGCCGACCTCTTGGGTGATCACGGCGTGTAGACAGCCGAACAGGCCAGGCCGGACTTGGTCGTAGGACTGCTGGCTCTGTTTGCCAGCCTTCAAAATTGGAACAGCGCTCGAAGCGTTCGTCCGTGCAAAATCAATGGCGCGCTCCGTTTCGGGGGGATGCTGTAGGCCGAGAACCGCACGGTGATATTTCTCAGCCAGTTTGAGGTGCGCATCTTTGCCGAGGCCTTTACGAATAACGTCCACAATTGTCAGTGGTCGCCCCGGATCGTCAGTTCGGATGGACGCGAAGACCTCGTCCAGAATGTCGTTCACCAAGGTGGAAGGAGTGCGTTCGAGCAGCTCAGCGTAATGGATCACCTCGGCTTGGAGGCTCATGCGAACGGACACGGTGGTCTGAGTATTTTTGCGATTGATGAGGCCCATGGCACAAGCATTGCTACTTCACATTTCAAAATCTATTTCACATGTATTTTGACGTGAGGCGTTGTGACTCTGGTAAACAATCATGATCGGTAAAGGCAATCCAATTGTTCATGGGATCATGAATATTGCCCGCCCCTGGAAAGCAGTCGTGCCTAATCAGCTGGTCGTCGCCTCCCAATCGCTAGGTCACAGCCCCTCCCACTGTGCGTTTGTTCCTCTACGAGACACCACCGTCCCAACAATTTTATCTGGGTCTTTCCCTCAGACAATCGACACCCGCAAACGAGCATGAACTCACCGATTCCTGAACCTGTGAAGCCTAGTAGATCCAATCCCATCTGGGGAGATGATGTGCCGATGCTTCTGGAAGAAGCCGCTGCTTACACCGGCATGCCCTTGCCAACCTTTCGCCAAAAGGTTTACGCCCGTGAAATTGACAGCCTGAAGGTGGGTAGGCGCCGCAAAGTCCAGCCTTCCGCCGTCCGCGCCTACCTCGAAAAGCACAAATTACCGGCTCTCTAGCAACCTAGGGCAATAGTCTGACGCGTGAGCGGTAACCCGCTTCCAGGAGGGCCGAGCACGCCATTATATACATCGCTCAACGCAGCCAAGTGAATTGGCGGTTGGCTAGCAAGAACACATTCACAATGACGACTCAGCATAAAATCCAGATTGACCAACCTCAAACCTATCGAGCAGACATCGTCGTACCCGCAACGGAGGATTCGCCTGCGCGCTTGGTCCATGTTCAACTTGATGCAGAGGAAACCGAACGCCTGCAACGAATTGCCAGCGAGTGCGCCTGGTCAGTTGATACGCTGGTCCGCCAACATGTCAGCGAAGGGCTGCCAAGGCACGTGGAATTCCTGTGCGGCGTCGACCTGCGCCGGGACGAGGAATACACCGCCCCGACCTTGCGCGAGCAGCGTGGGGAAATGCCGCGCTACCGCCAACTCAGTTCAGGGCACGAACAAACGTGGACAGCCAAGGTGCCGCTCGTGGATTGGCAGCCGCCGGCAACGGGGGATGAGGTCCACTTTGATCCCAAACTTTCTCTGTTGACGCCAACGTTGGGTGTCGAGGCGACGACGGCAGTGGTCCGCTACCATCACGCGACCGGAGACAGCCTCGACGATATCGTCAGTGGCGTCGTACTGGACCAGGTCAGTCGGGCGTTGGCGTACGTGGCGGACCGCAGGCACGACGACTGGCAACGGACGGCAAGAGTCGTTGCCGACGCTGCCGCGCGACGGCACGAATACCAATCCGCCGATCCGCAGGATGGACTCACCGGCTTCGAGAATACGGTCATCGTCAGCCTGTCGCCGGCTGCACACACGATGATGAGGGCGATCGCCCTCCACCGAGGGCAAGGCTCGGTCGAGACGCTGGTCCGGGAACTGTGCATGAACGAATGCAAGCTGTTTGCGGAAGCCATCCTCAACTCAGACCAGACGACCCTAGACGGTCTTTTTTGACGATGCCGAACCCAGCAGCGAGAATTGACAGGATGGCGGGCAAGGTGGGCGCGGACCAATTTGCGCCGTAGACTCAGTGGGTCCACGAATCAGGCATTCATTTTCCCTCGCGCGAAACTGGTCAACGCATCCGGAAAGGCGTAGTTTGCATGACAGTGCACCTCCTCCCGGTCATTGAGGCGGCATCCTGGCGCATCGCCGCCGAAATCTGCCGCGCCGCACCGTCATTGCTCATCCGCCAAACGCATCCCGGCGGCGGTCAGTACGACTGCCTCTCGCTGCGGAACGAGGCTGGGCGACATTTCGCGGACCTAAACCGTAAAGGTACTCTGCACGTCTTTGCCCGCTTCGATGGGCGTGAACCGAAAAAGGAATCCTGGGATGCGTGGTCGGAGCTGCCCCACCTTGATGCGGCGGCGTTGGTCACCGAAACACGGCGGCGCTTGGGTCAAGCCGTACCGGCCAGGCTACCGGCCTCCACGGCGCGGATGCTCCTTTATCGTTTCGTCGCGGCGTGCCTGGGAATGCACACATTTGCAGGCAGCAGGTGGAGTTGCGTGAGCGTGGCACACGACAGTTCCGGTTTCGAGGAGTGTTACGTGCGGCCAGAAGCACGGAAATTTGCGGGCCTGAGCGCGGAACTCGGCGACTTGGCGAGTCCCTTTGCTGCCGACCGTGCACCCCATTGGTGGTTCCTCCTGAAAAATGAGTCACCTCTCCTTGCGTTGTGCGAGAACGGTCGGGTAGGAACATTAGACGGCAATACAGTCTCTCTACCAGACATCTACCGGGGCTCGGGCGGGATCGCGCCGACCCTCTGGTACCTCCTCGGAGTGCACCTTGATCTTTGAAGTCTCTGGCCACCGCAGATCAACTCTCGTTAGTGGAGACGGTTGCAGGCGAGCGCCATATACCGACCGAGCGGATGAAAGCCCCGCTGACGTTGCAGGTTGACATGTAGTTGACAAAGATTTTACGCTTCGCTATGCCAACCAGTGCTACCTCGGCGCCCAAAGTTCGTGTTCGCTCGCAAGGAGGCGCGAAGGCTTCCCTGCGCCGGATCAAGGGCACGCCTGTGCTGATCCGCCCGAACGACTTGCAAGCCCGCGTGGCCGAAACCGTCCAACGGCTGCAACACTTTCAGCAAAGCCTGGAGGTATCGGGGAGCACTTACACGCAGAAGCACTTGCAGACGTTTTCCGAAAAGCTCGCGGCCATCCGTGACCAGTTGAACCGTTTTCCAAAGCCGCCGGAGGCGCTCCACGCCAACGGACGGCTCCCTGCGCCGGAAAGCGGGCGCGTCCCTGCGAGACTTCCACAATCCTCGGCGGCGGCATCCCCCGCGCGGGCTACTTCCGCTGGCTTGGGTCAGTTGCAAGCGCTGATCGAAGCGACCAGCGATCTGCGCTCATCAAACGGCAATCTTTCCGCGAATGCTGTGGCCGATGCATTCGGCGTGAGCATCAATCAACTCGCCGGCTGGTTGGGCCGCACGCGGCAGGCAGTGAGCAAGACCCCGGACGCGGATTCGCTGCAAGACGGCTTGGCGACTTTCGAACAGGTGGCCCGGCTGCGGACGGCGCTTGCCCCGGATACCTTCCGCAAGTGGCTGCGGATGCCGAGCGGGCAGTTGGACAGTGCAAAGCCCTTGGACCTGCTCGCCACCGGGCGGGAGCGTCCCATTGTCGCCGGGTTGGTCGCAGACATGCTGACCGGCATGCCGACGTGAGCCGTGGGCCGAAGGCGCTGGCTGCCGCGCTGGCGAGCGTGCCAGCCGTGGCTTTTCAGGGCAAGCTGGCGCGGGTCGTGACGTTGGACGGTTTAGAAAAGATCGATTCGCACAACTGGCTTCACAGCACGGGACGGCCATACTGCTACAATCCGGCCGGAACTGACTGCGTGTACTTTTCCGAGACCCAGGAGGTGGCACAGATGGAATCTGACAGCTACTGGCAAGGAATGCCGGGAGAGTTCCAGCCGGTGGCGACTTATCACGCCGAAGTTTCGTTGAGCCGCGTGCTGGACCTGGACCCACTCCTCCACCCAGGTAAGCCCTACGGATGGTGCGATGAAATCATGCACACGCTTAACCGGAGTTCGGACAAAACTTTACTTTTCTCCCAACCGCCGTGGGGAAATCAGCGTTGCTCACTGACGTTGTCTAGCTCGGCCCAAAATGCCTGTAGCTTGGTGAATCCTTCCTTGAGGCCGACCGTACCCAGCCGAGTCTCGGCGGCCATGCGCGTGAACTCGCTCGCCCAAGACTCCGGCGGCGGCAGCAGCGTCGTGGGCACCGGGTGGGTAGCGCGGCGACCGAATGTTTCTTCCACGGCCAATCGGAGCGAGGCAGGGTCGAAAGACTGCGTCTCCATGAGCAGCAGGAGATCCACCAGATCCTTCGTGCGGGTGTTCACCCGTTCCCCTCGCACCAGGGTGTAGGCGTGAACCTTCTCGGCAAACTGCTGCTCTCGCGGAATGGCCAGCACCTTCGCCGGGGCGATGTCCGCGAACGCCAGCAAATCATCTCCAACCAGCGGTTCGGGTGTGCCTATCACCACGTCGCCGAAGCCGAGGTCGATGTGGAAGCGTTCGTACACCTTGCTCGCCAAGGATGCGACGCACGGGAAGCGCGCTCCCCCGTCCGGCGCACCTTGGAGTTCGGTTTGGGCGGGCGAGATCACAAACCGCAAATAGTCTCCCAGATCCACGCTGGCGGCGGTCTGGAGTTCATCGCGGATCAGATCAAGGCGGGTGGCCAAAGTTCCGCCTTCCGGGCTCTGGCTGACCGTCAGATCGATGTCGCGGGTGGTGCGCGCCCGAGGGCGGTAGCGCAGTTCCATCGCGTACCCTCCCTTGAGAAGCCAAGCTGGCTCGGGAATCGCAAAGAGCCGGGCGAGCAGGCGCTCGATGACCAGCTTGAGGCGCAACGCGTTGACCGTCACTCCGCGTTCTGCCGCCACGCGCTTGAGCCGATCCTCCAAAGAGGCTTTAAAGGCCAGTGCGTTGCCGAAAGTTCTCGCCATGTCGGTGCGCAGTTTACGCCTGTGCCTCTCTTCCTCGCAATGCTCTTCAGATGTCTGAAAAGTGCCGTGACATGGCCCGCAGCCACGATCGCTGCACGAGGCCGCGCGCCACAGCGTCGGCTAGCGCCTTGTCGAGTTGCTCCCGGCTGAAAGATGGATCGCCAGCGACATCGAGCAGGGTGCGTCCGGGGCTGGTAACGCGAAAGCCCGCCGCTTCCTGCACGTCATCGGGGGCCAGTACAGCCTTGTGGAGCACCACCATGTCGGAAGGCGACGCTTTTCTGAACGACGGCGGCACAGTGAGATGGAGCTGAACCGGCAGCACATCGCTGAGCTGATGGAACGCCAATGCCGTGTCGTGGGAGGCCACTGCCTGTGGTTGGTCGCAGCCGTCGCGGCTCCAAAGGTTTAGCCGGATGAGTTCGTCATGTTCGTCCAGCGGGATGGTGGGAAGGCGGTAGAGCCCGCGACCGACCCGCTCGAAGTTCCCGGCTCCAGTGTGGTAATCGAGATGACGGTTTCCATAACCGGCCTCATCAGCCTGCCTTGCCGTGAAGTAACCACCTTGGGTGGTGGCCACGGCATGCAGTGCCCATCGAGCCTGTTGCGTATCACGATATTTCATGCACGAAAGTCCAAAATATTTGGATGAATATGCAAGAGCGAACCAAAACCGCAATCTAGAGATTTCATTTCATCGGTCTAAGCGACGAGATCGGCAGAAGCGAGTTCAGTGGGATTAACGCCCCGCCCCTTCCGACAGACGATTAGTCATCACCACCCGTCGCCGAGTACGAGCCAGACTGGCCCATCAGCTCGTGCATTTGTGCAGGAGTCGGATCGTCAGTGGCAAGCAAGACAAGGGGGGCTGCTCGTTTCATTGAACACCGCGATTCGGGTCGCTTCGGTCGGTGGGATCTACACGTGATTGCCGGGCCACTTCAGCCACCATATAGGGCGCGGTCAATGTCGGCATTGGTGAGATGCGTGTCCGTCTTCGTCATCTTGCTATCGTCATCTGCACAACCCGCCTGCTTTGCCAACGTGTAAAGAGGATCATCTGCGGCGATGCCCTCGGTTGCCGGGAGGATGGGCTCAAGACGGGCGATTGGCTGGCCGCAGTGTATCAGGATCAGCGTCTGTCCACGGCGCAAATCTTGTACGACCGCTTCAGCATTTTGCCGCAGTTCGAGCATGGTGACGGTTTTCATCCCTCTTCAACATCACCCACAAGTCGAAGCTGGTGCAAGCCCGACCGAACACGCGAGACACGGCAGGAGATAATCGCCCTAAACCAGCCGACTATACAGGATTCGCCTTTGGAGACTTTGTGCCCCGCGTCGTTGACAATCAGCAGGAAACGGCAGTACCGATAAATACCACAATCGCTAAAAACAACCATATTTTGCCATCCAGAGCCATACATTACCATATTCGTAAGCTGCTTTTGTGGTACAATTTACAGAGTAACTAAAAACTGATCCAGCGGCTTCGTAATCAGCAGGTCATGGGTTCGAATCCCATCGTTGGCTCTCTCGATATGAGCAACTTACGAAGCTATCTCACTAGCTTCGTCCAATTGCTTGGACATTTCTTGGACACTTCTCTGTTCCAAGTATTCCAACCTTCCAGCGAGAAAACTACTCGGCAAGACTTGGCTGGTCTCGTCCACACCCCGCGAGCGAAAAGCGGGCTAGATTTTGATGGGATTGCCTTGCCCGTTTGATGAAACATACATTTCTAATTTGGGCAATAAGTTGACGAATTGGCGACGACGCATCGTGCCCGGGTCGGTCGCATGCGGATGGATGACAACCGCAGTTTTCATCAGCACAGCGAACCTAGACTTCATTTTTTTCCAGAATTCAGATTCCGTGTAGTAGATAGCTTCTCTCCCAGGCGTGGTAATTAAATTGAAAGCATCGGTCTGAATCGTGCCGCCTAGGTCCGTAAGGCCAAGCAACTCCATCGTTGCATCGCGCGAGAATCGCTTCACCTCTGCGCGAAAACCAAGTTGCAACTGCCTTGCCGTAGAAGTTCCATCCGTCCGGGTCTCTCCTCCATATTGATAA
>CAZZYS010000223.1:0-7596 GCA_964658285.1 uncultured Verrucomicrobiota bacterium | reverse complement strand
CAGACCGGACGCGTGCGGGTCGTGAGCGACTACTTCTTGACGAGCTTGAGGCCCTTCATTTCCAGCGAGCCGTCGCTGTTGATGGTCAGGGTTTCGTCGGGAGCGCCCGGCATCGCGGCGGAATTCTTGATCGTGACCTTGTCGCCGTCCACGGTGTACGGCAGCGAAGGCGCGGACACGCCGGCCACTTTTTCAACGACGTTGCTGCCGTCGAAGTTGTACTCGATGCCGCCGTCGGCAGAGTAGGTTCCCTTGACTTTCGAGCCACCGCCGCAGGACGTGAGGGCGAAGCAGAGAGCGGCCACGGAGAAAACGCGGACGGGGGTGAAGAAATGAGAGATGGGTTTCATGGGTTTTGTTTGGGCAGTATCTGATTTGGACATGCTGTCATGCCGGGTCTCACGGGTAAGGGAGGATGCCGGATTAGCAAGCCATGTTTCGTCGTAACGGCGCGGAAAGGGCGTCTTGCAGGTTTTTGCTCGCCGCCCGGACGGATCGATCAGGCCACCGCTCGGAATTCTTCTTCCACCACCTCGAAGGCCGCGTCGGCCGCGGCGAGCGTTTCCTCGATGTCCACCGCCGTATGCGCGGCAGACAGAAACCAGTTGTGGTGCGGATGGAAGAACACGCCACGCTTCACCGCTTCCCGGCAGAACGTCTGGCTGCGGTAAAAATTTCGCTCCTGCGCGAACGACAGGAAAGGCATCGCGTCCGCGCCGGTGTAGCGGATGGGCAGACCGTGCTTGGCGGCGAGACGCTCCATGCCTTCGCGCAGAGCGGCACCGGTTTTTGCGAGGAGCGCGGGCACGTCGTCGCGTTCGATCACGTCGAGGCAAGCAAGCGAGGCCGCCATCGGCACGGCGTTGTTCCAGAAGCTGCCGGTGAGGAAAACTTTCCCGGCCGCGCGCTGGAGTTCCTGCCGGCCGAGCGCGGCAGAGAGCGGGTGGCCGTTGGCCAGCGCCTTGGAAAAACAGATCAGGTCCGGCTCGAAACCGAACACCCGGTGCGAGCCGCCGAGGTGCAATCGGAAGCCACAACGCACGTCGTCCAGGATGAGCACCGCGCCCTCGCGGCGGCAGGCGGTTTCCACGCCCTTGAGAAATCCCGGCGCGGGCATCGCGCTGTCGCCGAACGCCGGGTGGTGAAACGGCGTCAGGATCACCCCGGCGACCTGGCCGCGATGCGTCTTGAGGAGGCGCTCGAAGCCCTCCAGGTCGTTCCACGCGAAACCGTGGATGTGCGCGTAGTCCTCCTCGATCAAGCCGCCGTGGCCCGGCGTGCACCACGCGTGGCTGCCGTGGTAAGCGCCGTGGACCATGAGGATTTTCTTGCGGCCGGTGTGTTCGCGCGCGACCTGGAGGCACCAGGTGGTCATGTCCGAGCCGTTTTTGCCGAACACGGCCCACGACGCGAAATCGACCAGCGAAACGAGGCGTTCGGCGAGGTCCACCATGAGGGGTGACGGATGGTTGAAACAGTCGCCCTTCTGGCGCTGGGCGGCGGCGGCGGCCTCGACCTCCGGGTGTTTGTAGCCGAGGACGAGCGGACCGTAACCGCAGAGGTAGTCGATGTAGGAGTTGCCGTCGGCGTCCTGGTAGCGGCAGCCGTCGCCGCTGACCGCGTAATAAGGCGAGGCCATCGGCAGCGTCGCAGCGGGATTCGTGTGCCCATAAATGCCGCCGGGGATGACGCGCGCGGCGCGCTCGAACAGGGCCTGGGAACGGGAGAAGGAGCGCGACACCCCCCAATGTCAATCAGGGACTATCCGATGGCAACCTCCTGCTGCCGGATCAATGCAGGCGACGGGCTACTTGACAATGATCTGGCCGTTGTCGAAACGGTAGAAATACCGCTGGCCATCCGTGTTGTAGCGACCGGGATTTTTCGGGTCGGGGAAGTAGTACAGCACGGTGTTCAACGTGAAGTCATACAGATACGGAAACGGGAAAGCAGGCGACGTGTAGAAATAACCGCCGCTTTTGAAGTCGTAAAAATACACGCCGTCCTTCCCGTCAGCGGCGTCGAGCCAGTATTCGTATCCCAGGTCGAAATGGTAGATGTAATGCGGGTCGGCCAGGTATCCGTAGTAACCGAACACGTTGCCATTGGCTGGAAAGGCCAGATACTCCGCTTCATTGCCGAGCGCCACTTCGGTAGTAAAGAAGCCGGCGTGCGTCGATGTGCCCTCGTTGTGCAGCCTGGCCAGCCACCCGGGGCGTGGCACACCGTCGATCAGGTCGAAGGAACCGACGATCAGGAATTTGCCATCCGGCTGCCGGGCGACCGGGGATGCCGCAGGGTAATACGGGTGGGTCGTGGTGATTGACGGATGAAATCCGAGGTCCCGGCTGCCATCGGAGTTGAGCCGCGCCATGGCGTAGAAGCCGTTGTATGTCGTGGCCTGATCGAAGTCGTACGTCCCGCCGACCAGATACTTTCCATCGTTTTGAACGGCTATGACCGTTGCACCTCTTACGCCGGAGGTGAAAGTCGGGTCCAGGGAGCCATCCGGCATCAGTCGGATGAGCGAGTTAAACTGGCTGCTGCCAGCCGGCGCGACGCCGGCGAGGATGCGTCCGTCACTCAGCAGAACCAGCGTCCCGGGTTGGCTCTGGGTCGCAACGGCTGGCACGAAGCTCGGATCGACGCTGCCATCGGGATTTAGACGCACGAGCGGCGGCAAGGCGTCTCCATCGTCGTCCGTCCGGGCGGCGCAGACGAGAAGTTTGCCGTCGGGCTGCTGAACGATGTGGCTGAATTGCGCATCGAAATGACGGCCTGGCACGAAACTGGTGTCCAGTGAGCCGTCCGTGTTCAAACGCGCAAAGCTCGGTTGGTTGACACTCCCGACGTTGTCAAAGTTCCCCATGATGAGAATTTTGCCGTCCGCCTGCACGGTGATTTCCTCTGGCGGGCTATCATACGATTGACCCTGGAATGTATGATCCAGGCTGCCGTCCACGTTGACGCGGATCATCTCGAAGACAGGTTCGTCGTTGTAATACTGGAAATATCCCGCGAGGAGCAATTTACCATCCGCCTGTAAAGCCGTGGCATACAGCGAGCCGTCCCCCAGCCCCGTCCCGGGATCGAAGCTTGTGTCGAGGCTCCCGTCGGCGTTCAGACGCGCGATGCCGGGGCGGGCGACACCACCGACCGCGTCGAAGTCCCCTTCGACGATCACCTTGCCGTCCGGTTGCAGGAAAAGGTTTGTGGCAAACGGCGTTTCCTGGCTGTTCTCCAGCACGGGCGCGAAACTGAGGTCCACCGTCCCATCCTGCGCCTGGACCGCCACCGTCAGGAATACGGTGAGACTGGCGAGCAGAACGAGGCTTCTGGCAGCAAAGGCGCCTCGGCGACGGAAGGAGAAAAGATGCCTGGAAAAATTGTGCATGACAGACAGCCAACCTGTCTTTTCTCACTGCACAAGGCAAGGCAAGTTTCTGTAGTTGAAAGTCTTACGTCGCTATCCCGTTGAACGCCACATTCGGCGCGCCCGCCGCACTCCCGGCCGGCTTCAGGTAATATTCCACCCGGTCCATCGCCACGCTCAACCCATCCGCTAGCGGCACGAGGCCGCGCACATCGACCTTGCCGCGACCGACGGCGGCGTTGGCATCGAGCCCGCCCAGCAACGCGGCGTCCGCCGTCGCGCGGTCCGTGAAGGTAATCACCACGTCCGGCGTGCCACCCGGCGCGGGTCCGGGGCCACCCGTCATCCGGCCGCGCGCCCACCGTGCCCAACCGACCAGACCCAGCGAAGGCGCGCGAATTTCCGCCGTGCCGTCCGGCGTGTGTGCCAGCGTGTGGCGCGCGACCGGATCGCCCTCCGCCAGCACCGGGATCGCCCCCAGCAGCACGCGAAAAAGCAGCCGCATGTGCGTTTCGCGGAAAGCCTCGTTTTCCAGCGCGCCGGGGGCCGGTTGCAAGGCGGCGTCGAGAAGCTTCGCCAGTTTCGTGAACGGTCCCACACGTCCGACGTTCCAAAACCCGGCGGTCGGCAGCGGCGGCAGCGCGCGGCGGTTGAGAAACGTGCGGTTGAGCTGCACCGCCGAGAGGAACCGCAGCGTCAACCGCGCGGGCACGTCCGCGTGCGGATGGACCATCAGACTGCCGTCGCCGGGCGAAACCAGCGTGGCCACCGCCCCATTCCGGCCGCCCAGGAGCAGGCGCAACGAAAAATCCCAGCCTTCCGCCAGCGCGCGGACCTCCGGCGAGAGTTTCGCCAAATCTTCCAGCGCGGGCAACACCGCGTGCAGATGCAAATGTGCAAGTAACGCCTGGAATGAAGGACCGTCGCGCACAGAAAAAACCACCTAGAGCGTGGGCGCGAACCACCCCGGCTCGTCGCCATCGGCGCGACGGTTGGTGCGGTTATTCGTCCCGTCAGACGCCCGCGTGCGCAAAGGTGGCGAGGGCGGCAGGTCGGCGGCGAGGTCGGCCACCATCCGCACCACGTCGGTCGGCCGTTGGGACGGCTGGCATTCGATCATGCGACGGCGCACGGTTTCGTATTCGTCCGGCCGCTCCGCCCAACGCGCCAGGATGCCCGGCAGATCCCCCGGACGACGGATCTGCGCTGCGAACCCGTGCCGCTGGGCGTATCGCATCGTGATCCACTCCTGCGGCATGAAACCGCCCAGGCTATTGAAAATGATCGGGCAGCCGCTGATGATCGCCTCGCTCGTCGTGCCCGTGCCCGGCCGTGCCACGATGGCCGACGACGCTTGCATGAGCAGATGCATCATGTGCGAATGCGGCAGCGCCACCACCGGGAACGCCGGGTGCGCGCGCGCCCACGTCCGCACGGATTCCAACGCCCGTGGATCGCGTCCGCACAGCGCGATGATCTGCAAATCCTGGCGCGGCTGCCGGGCGTGGATGGTCTCCAGCAGCGCCAGATGGTTGTTCGCCCCGTGCTCGCCGGTGGACAGCAGCAGCGTGAATCGCTCCGGGTCGAGCCCGATGCCCCGCAGCAGCGTGGCGCGCTCCTCCGCCGACAGGGTCTTACGGTAAAAGCTCGGGTTAAGCAGGAACCCGCCTACGAGCGTGCGTTCGGCCGGCATCCCGAGGCTGCGCGCCATCGCGCACGTCTCGGGCACCGCGCCGATAAATAAGTCCGCCTGCGGATTCACCCAGTGACGGCTGAATCCGTAACGGCCGAAGAGTTCGCCGCAATACGTTACGCAACGCACGTTTTCCGCGCCGAGATGTTCCCGCGCGAGGTCGAAAAACCCGTGGTTGAGCGAGCCGTGCGTGCTCAGGATCACCTGCGGGCGGACGTGATCGAGGATGGCTCGGAAGCGGTCCACCCCCAGCAGCCGGTTCCGCGAGGCGTGCAGCCCGGCGATCTCCAGGAAATTGAAGTACAGGTGGTGCGCCCAGGGGACGTGGCGCTGGATGCGGTTGTACAGACCCACGCCGAAGCGGTAGAGAGGGTGGGTGTTCTCCAGGCACTTGTGAATCTGGATGTCCTCGGCGGCGGCGGTTCCGTACACTTCGCGCGTCCAGTGCACGTAGGAACTGGCCCGCATGTTGTGGCCGCCTCCGGTACTGGATGTAAGAATGAGTGTGCGCACGATGAACGGGCGTTTTATGAACGCCGGACGGGGGAAGGTGGTTTTAACCCCGCCATGACGGCTCCGTTTCGCCTGCCTGATGAGAAATCACCGATCTCGCAAAATTCCGCGTTGGCACTTTGGTCTGAATTTATTTGGCTCTCACTTCGCCGACGCGGCGTCGGACGGTCTTTAACAATCCGAGCACGTCGCCCGCCAAGGGTACACCGAAAACCAGCGTGCGCCAGGATACCCTGCCGGGATCGAAAGGGGAACGAAAAAAGAAAAGCGCCAGCAGGAAGCAACTCGGCGGAAAAGCGATGGTCATCGTGAAATAATTCCCCACGTGGAAAATGACCAGCAGCACCGCCCACGACCGCGCGAGCGCGGGCCGGAACGCGATCACGAGCGAAAAGAACTCCAGGTACACCGCGAAAGGCATGGCGGGCCACGTCAGCCAGGGATGTTCGATGATCCATGCGCCCAGCAGGCTGTGGGAATCGGTCTGGAGCAGGCGTTGGGCGATGTGCGCGCCGAGCCCGCCGGGGGCGAAGGCGTTGGGTTCCAACCGGGCGAGTTGGTAGAGCGCGCCGCCGAGTTTGCCGATGCCGCTCATGGTGTACGTCAACAGCACGGCCGCCCCGCACAGCCAGAAGACTAGCAGCGTGCTCTGCCGCAGGGCGCGGTGCGTCCGTGGCGCGGGGCGTTCCCAGCCGCCCGGCAGCGCGACCAGCAGCAGCGAGACGAGCAGCGGCAGGTGCATACTGTGGCCGATCTTGCCGTAGGAGTTTTTGAGCGCGACGTATTCGAGCAGGCCCACGAACGCCAGCGCGCGGGTCGTCCGCCAGCCGGGTAGCGCGGCGGCCAGGATGCTCGTGCCGAGGAAAAAGAAAAACAGCCCGCGCACCGCCTCTGTCGGGTCGCGGTGCCGGAGCCACTGGACGGGCCAGAGCGGGTGGAAGGTCGAAAGTTCGGCGTAGACCGGAATCTCGGTCATCTGCGCGACGGCCAGAAAGAGCAGGAACGCGTAAAACGCGTGGATGAGCGCCTGGGCCAGCGTGAAACGCCGGGTGTGTTCGCGCAGCACGCTCCCGGGCGCGACGGCCGGGGCCGGCGATACGGCGAGGAACCGGCGGCAGCGGCGCAGGAACGCGATGATGTGAAAGTCGGCGGGCAAGGGTGGAGCCTAGATGATGCGGAGGAGGATTTCCGAGCAGGCAGCCGACGGGCTGCCGGTCGTCAATAAAGGTAGGGATGGCCCTCCGAGCCAGTCCCTAATTTTTCCGGCTGGGCGTTCCGTGCGCACCGGAATTATCCAAGCCAAAATAGGGACTGGCTCGGAGAGCCATCAGGACCTTGTTTACGAACGCCTGTGGCGGGATCATTTCTCACGACACATTTTCTCAGGGTTCGCCCTTGCCGAAGGAACGCAGCGACTCGGTTCCCTGCACGCGGCCGGTTTGCCAGCGTTCGATGGGAGCGTACGTCACGCGCACGAGGTCGTACCGCGTGACCGACGGCTCGAAGTCCGCCTCGATCTGCCGCCGCAAGGCGCGGCTGGCGGCGGCATCGTGGTTCTGTTCGGCGGCGCCGAGTTCCTGGATGAGTTCGTGCGCCACGATGGAGTGCGGATGAGACACGAGGCCGTCCGCCCGGTTGTAGGGCCGGCCGGGTGCCAGGGGTTTGTCGCCCGTGGCACGCAGGATCACGTCGTATTCACTCCGATGACCCGGCACCAGAGAGAACAGGAACCATGAGGCGAAAGGAAAAATCTCGCGCCGCGGCGTCAGCGCCCCACCGAGACCGACGACCACCACGAACGCCAGCGCCGCGACGACGAAGATTTGCAAGCGGCGATAGCGGGACATGGGTGGGAAAGATGAATGACGAATGACGAAGAAAACTCGGAAGTGGAAAGCGCGATTCGAAAGAATGATGCAGGATGGAAACCGAAAGGACAAATCTTAGAATGAAGCATCCTCCTTCTCGACCTCCTCGCCTGCCGTAGTCATCACTCTGCCCTCGTCATTCGTCATTG
>CAZZYS010000222.1:0-7606 GCA_964658285.1 uncultured Verrucomicrobiota bacterium | reverse complement strand
ATCGTCTGCGACTCGGGCTGCACGCCTTCCTCGAAGGAAAATTGACCCGACGACCAGCCGATGATCTCGTACGCGGCTTCCTCGCCTTCCACCCCTCCCGTCATCGCCTGGATGATCTGGCCGACGCGCAAATAGAGTAGGCCGCGCTCCTGGCGGCGGGCGATGTGCAGGCGGCCCGTGCGCTTGCTCACGCAGCACATCTGGATGATGTCCAGCAACTCGAACTGATCGAGTTTTCCCGTGAAACCCTGCTTGCCCACGAGGTGCCGGAGCTTCGAGGACTGCGAGCGTTGGTCAATCGGCAGTTCGTCGGTCAGCGAGGCGCTCCGCGTGCGGACCGTCCGGGCGTCGTCCATCCCGGGGTCCGCCTCGGTGGACGCGACCGCGAGGAGCGGCGCGGCGGCGGGCGCGGGTTCCGGCGTTTCCAGGGCCGCTGCGACCTCGCGCGGATCGGCCGGCTTGTAGAAAACGGGCGTGCCGTTGATGTATTCGGCGTACTGCGTCAGGTCGTAGCCGGTGACGTAGATCGTGCGCAGTTCCGGCCGGGCAGCGCGCAGGGATTCGTTCAGCGCGAAGCCGTCCACGCCTTCGAGCACGACCTCGGTGACGAGCACGTCGGGCGGGCCGTCCTGCTGGGACACGTCCAACGCCCGCTGTCCGCCGACCGCCTCGACCACCTCGTGCCCCGTGACCTCGCGCAAACCCCGGGCCAGCGAGCCGACGGCATCGGCCTGATCGTCCACCACCAAGATTTTCATGTCAGCGGGGCGCGGACGAGTTGTCCGGGACCGGGTTGTTGTCCGCCGGGAGGGTCAGCGGGGCCTGGAAATCCTGGAGCAGGCGCACGGGATCGGCCTGCACCTCTTGGAGTTGGCCCGCGTAGTACAGCCGCACCGAGTACCCGAGGTACGTCCGGACCGGCGGCCCCGCGGGCGAATCGTCCGGCACTGCCGGCGTGTCGGCGGCGTCGGGCGCGGGGGAACCTTTGCCTTTGGGCGTGACGCGCGTGGTGCCCCGCCGGGAACCGGTGCGCGTGGTGGCGGGGGCCGCGCCGACCGGAGGACCGGGCATGAGCGCCACGCCCTTGGAGCGCACGTAGAGAGCTTCGAGCACCTCGGATTTATCGTTGGCCCAGTTGATGGGTTTCGGGGTCAGCCAGGCGTAATCGGTCTGCGCGTTGGTCTGCATGATGGCGGTGCCATCCACGAGATCGTAAAAATTCGCGTCGATACGGACTTTCTCCGGATCGATCACCACCCCGGGCCGGCTCTTGACGACGATCTTGAGCGCAACCTTCTTTTCCACCGCCGGGTCCGGGATGTCCTCGACGTTGATGTCGGTGATCTTGAGGACCGTGCCGTCCACGGCGGCGGGACCGCCCGCGCCCTTCGTGGCCGAGCCTTGGCCGGACAGGCCGTTCGCGCCGCCGTGCAGCTTGGCGTCGGCGAGATAATAGAGCGCGCCGACGCTCTCGCCCAGGTTGTAGATGCGCTGCCATTGCTCGGTCGCCTTGTCGCCGAGGTCCGGCATGGCTTCGTAAGTCAGCGCCATCTCGGCGATGGCCTGCGCGTTGTCGGGTTCGGCCACGAGCGCCTCGCGCAACCGGCTCAGGGCGGCGCGCATGTCCCCGCGCTGGCGCAGGGCGCGGGCCTGCTCCAGGGCGTCGCCCGAGGCCCCGCCGGGCAACCGCTGGGCGGGCGCGGGGGTCGGCTGCGGCAGGGTCGCATATCCGCCCGGCGGGTCCGTGGGCTCGCTCTCCGCCGTGTTCGTGGGGACCACCGTGACCGTCGGCGGCAGGTCGATCTTCGCGATGGTGGGCTGCATCGTTTGCGCGAAAGTCGGGACGCCGAGAGCCGCTGGAGCCTGGGCCGCGATGGCCGTCCGCGCGCCTCCGCGCACGAAGTACCAGCCGAGAAAGCTCAACTGCAAGAAAGCGCACAGGCCGAGCAGCGAGGAGGCCGCGAAGAACGTCCGGCCGCTGCGGGTCGGCGGGAGAATCTGGGAAAGCGTGAGGGCCATCGACTGAACGGAAACAGGGGGAGGACAAAACTCTATCCTGCCGTCGCGGATGCCGTCAATCCTCCACCGTGCCCCGCGCCGCGGTCCTGGTAGCGCTAACGGGGTTCGAACCCGTGCCCCAGCCTTGAGAGGGCCGTGACCTAACCACTAGTCGATAGCGCCGTGAGGTGTGTATGATGGCGCGGGCAGGAGGGGAAGGCAAGGGACTTGTTGCTTCACCGCGAGCGCGGGTCGAGCGCGTCGCGCAGCCCGTCGCCCAGGAAATTGAGCGAAAGCAGCGTCGCAGACATCACCGCCGCCGGGAACACCAGCAGCCACCAACTGCTCTTGATCGGGTTGACCGCTTGCGCGCCGTCGCTCAACAACGTGCCCCAACTCGCCTGGCTCGCGTCCACGCCGAGCCCCAGGTAACTCAGGAAGCTCTCGTCCAGGATCACCGCCGGGATCGTCAGGGTCAGGTACACGGCGATGATCCCCGTCAGGTTCGGCAACAGGTGGCGCACGAGGATTTTAGCGTGGCTTTGCCCGAGGCTCCGCGCCGCCGTGACGAACTGGAGGTTTTTCAAGACCAACACCTGCCCGCGCACGATCCGCGCCATCGTCAGCCATTCCACCAGCCCGAGCGAGAGGATGAGGATCAACGTCTTGGAATACGCCGGCAGCCCGCGCAAAAACAGCCACGACGAACCGGCCAACCTCGCTTGCAGCCACGTGTTGAACGGTGCGTTGACCACGTTGATGAGGATGATGATAAAAATCAGTCGCGGGATGGAGTAAACCACCTCGACCAGCCGCATCATCACGCCGTCCACGCGTCCACCGGCGTAGCCCGAGATCAGTCCGTAGGACGTGCCGATGAAAAACGCCACCAGCGCGCCCGTCAGTCCCACGACGAGCGAGATGCGCGCACCGACGAACACGCGGTAAAGCTGATCGCGTCCGTTGACATCCGTGCCGAGCCAGTGCTCCGCCGACGGCGCGGCCAACTGGAGCGGCGTGGGATATTGATACGCCGTGGGCATCAGGATCGGCCCCACCACCGCCGCAGTCACCACGAACACGAGGATTGTCACGGACACACGGACGGCGGGATTGCGCTGGAACCGCGTGAAAGGTTTCGCACCGACACGCAAAGGCGGCAGCGGAGCATCGGCGGGAGCAACGGCGGCGGGCGGCATCGGCAAAATCAAGCTAGCTGCACGCGCGGATCGAGCGCCTTGTACGCGAGGTCGGTCAGGAAGTTGAGCGTGACGAGGAGCGTGCAATAAACGATCACCACCCCGCCCAGCAGGAAGCCGTCGCGGTTCAGGATCGAGTTCACGAAAAACCCGCCCATGCCCGGGATGTTGAAGACCGTCTCCACCACGATGGAACCCGTCAGGAGGTTCGCCGCCAGCGGCCCGAGGTAACTGACCACCGGCAGGATCGCCACCTTCAACGCGTGCCGGTAGATCACCGCGCGGTTGGATAGCCCCTTCGCCCGCGCCGTCCGCACGAAATCCTGCCCGAGCACTTCCAACATGCTCGAACGCATCAGCCGCGCGATGTAGGCGACATACGGCGCGGCCAGCACGAGGGCGGGCATCACGACGCTGGCCGCCGTTCCCCAGCCACCCACCGGCAACACGCCGAGCCCGAGCGCGAACACCAGCACGCACAGCGGCCCCGTCACGAACGTCGGCACCGAGATGGCCAGCAGCGCGCCGAACATCGCCCCCGCGTCGAACACCCCGTTGTGCCGCACCGCCGCGAACGTCCCCACCCACACCCCCGCCACGCTCGCCACCAGGAACGCGACCGCCCCGAGGGTCAGCGAAACCGGCATCGTCTGGGCCAGGATTTCGGCCACGGAGCGGTTGAGGTACTGCGTCGAGATGCGCAAGTCGCCGTGCACGAGGTCGTCCAGGTAGGACCCGTATTGTTGCAGGAGCGAACCGGCCTCGCCGCAGGCGCTGCGACCGCTCGCGCCGAGGCCGAGACGCGCCCCGAACGCCTCGCCCCGGGCCCGCCCCTCGGGGCCTTCCAGGTTGTATTTGAGTTTGAGTTCGCGTTCGATGCGTTCGGGAATCTTCCGGTCCCGGTCGAACGGACCGCCGGGCGCGAGCCGGAGCATGAAAAACGTGATCGTCACCACCGTGAAGAGGACGAGCACGAGCGCCACGACCCGGCGGAGGAAAAAGGCGGCCACGGCGCAGAGGATGGAGGATGAACGCTGAAGGATGAAGGAAAAACAGCGGCGAACATTTTTCCGCCCGCGCCTTTTGACTTGTGCTTTCGCGGACTCCGGCATTTCTTCTGTGCCTCCGTCCTTTCATCCTTTTCCATGAATACCCCGCCACCCGCCCCCGAAAACAACACGGTTCTCCAAAAGATCAACTCCGCGAAGGCCCAGGTCACCTACGCAAATTTCTGCCGTGGCACGCTGACGCCCGAGGAAGTCATCCTCGACCTCGGATTTAACACCAATGCCTTCGGCGTGAAGGTGCTCGACGAGGACCTCGACATCACGAACCGCGTCATCATGAGCCCTTCCACGGCCAAGCGCCTGCTCCTGTTGCTCAACGACATCGTCCGCCGCCACGAGGCGAACTTCGGCGAGGTGGAAGTCGATTTCCGCCGCCTGCTCAAGAACCAGCCGCCGACCACCCCGGCCGTCGGGTAAGACGCCCGCCGCCGCTCAATCCCTCAAGGCCCGCACCGCCACCTCGGCCGTCCGCGCCATGTCGGCGTCCGTGTGCGCGGTGGAGATAAACCCCGCCTCGAACTGCGACGGCGCGAAATAAACGCCGCCGTCCAGACAGGCGTGGAAGAACCGCGCGAACCGTTCCCGGTCGCTGTGTTGCGCGGTCGCCAGATCGTACACCTCGCGGTCCGTGAAGAAGAGACAGAACATCGACCCGATCCGGTGGAACGCATAACGCTTCCCTACCCGTTGCAGGGTTTCCCGGACGGCCCCCTCGAACTTCGCGCCGTTTTCCTCCAGCCGCGCCCACCCGTTCGTGCGTTCCAGCTCGCGTAATTGCGCCAATCCGGCCGCCATCGCCAGCGGGTTACCCGACAATGTACCCGCCTGGTACACGGGTCCATCGGGCGAGAGGTGGTCCATGATTTCCGCCCGTCCCCCGAACGCCCCCACCGGCAAACCGCCGCCGATGACCTTGCCCAGCGCGGTGAGGTCCGGCGTGATGCCGTAGATTTCCTGCGCGCCGCCTTTCGCCACGCGGAAACCCGTCATCACCTCGTCGAAAATTAAGAGGGCGTCGTGCCGCGTGCAGAGTTCGCGCAACGTTTCGAGGAAACCGGTCCGCGCGAAATAGAGTCCCGCGTTGGCCGGGATCGGCTCCAGGATGACCGCCGCGATCTGCCCCCCCTCGCGTGCGAACACCGCCCGCACCGCCGCCTCGTCGTTGAAGGGCAGCGTGATCGTCAGGTCCGCCAATGCCGCCGGCACGCCCGCGCTGTCGGGCCGTCCGTGGGTCAGCGCGCCGCTGCCCGCCTTGACCAGCAGCGAATCGACGTGCCCGTGGTAGCAGCCCTCGAATTTGATGATCCGGTCGCGCCCCGTGAATCCGCGCGCCAGCCGCACGCAACTCATCGTGGCCTCGGTGCCGCTGTTGACCAGACGCACCTTTTTGATCGAGGGAACCCACTCGCAGATCGTGCGTGCCATCTCGACCTCGTCGGGATTGGGGATGCCGAAGGAAAGCCCCCGCCCCGCCGCCGCCCGCACGGCTTCGACCACGACCGCCGGCGCGTGACCGAGAATGGCCGGGCCCCACGTCCCGACGAAATCGACGTATTCGCGTCCGTCGAGATCGAAGATGTGCGCGCCTTCCGCGCGGGTGACGAAGAACGGTTCGCCGCCGACGCCGCGAAACGCGCGCACGGGTGAGTTCACGCCGCCGGGGATCAGTTCCTTGGCGCGGGCGAAGAGTTCGGCGGATTTCGGACGGAGGGTCTGGTCGGAAGGGGACGTTGTCATCGTGGCAAGCGGCACTTTAACACAGAGACACGGAGACACGGAGACCGGATGAGGTCAGAAAGGGAAGGAACAGAAGGACACAGGGAAGTTCATCTTGCCTTCTGCCTCCTGCTTTTTTGCTTTTCTCTTCTGGTCTCCGTGTCTCCGTGTCTCTGTGTTAAAGTACCGCGCCCACAGAACTCTAACCGTGCCGCGCCTCGAACTCGTCCCGCATTCGCCGGTAGTCGGGATCGGCTTTGACCGCCTCCCATTGCGTTTTGAAGATCGCGGCGGCTTCCGCCTTCGCAGGGTCGGGCTGGTCGGTGCGGGGGAGTTCAGCGCGGCCGTGCGCCCCGCTCTGGCCCTTTTTGTCGGCGGGCACGGGGCCGGCGTATTTTTTACCGCCGGCGTGGTTGGTGTAGCGCCGGGCGCGCGTATAACCCATCTGCAGGAACTTGCGCGCCATGTCCATCCCGACGAAATCTCCGTCCTTCTTGTACGCTTCGTACATGGCGAAGATTTTTTGCGACGAAGCCCGGGCGATTTCGGGCGTGCGAAACTTCCAGTGCGGCAGGATTTCACCCTTGTAAGGTTCGACCATCAAGACGCCCTGTTCGCCTTTGCCGACCCGATACAGTTCCGGGTGCTTCCGCAGATCGAGTGATTTATAATCGAGCGAATAATCGAAGGTCTTCACGCGGGCCTGTTCTTCGCCAGATCCGCCAGTTCGCCGATGACCCGCTCGACCTCGCCGTGGGTGTTGTAGTGCGCGAACCCGATGCGGACCAATCCTCCCACGCTTCCCAACCCGAGTCTGTCCACCACATCGACGGCGTAGAAATGACCATCCCACACGAAAATGCCCCGTTCACCCAGGCGCGCGGCCACGGCGGCGGAGTTCCACCCTGCCAGCGTGACGCCGAAGGTCGGCGTGCGTTCCTGCACTCGCGCAGGGTCGGTCAATCCGTGGATTTTCAACCCGGGCACGTCACGCGCCTGTTCGAGGAACGCGCGGCACAGGCCGAGTTCGTATTCGCGGATGCGGTGCATCGCGTCGCGCACGTTCGCGTCCGGTCCGCCCACGCTGGCGAGGTACGCCAACGCCGCCCGCAGGCCGGAAATGCTCTCGAAACTCTGCGTGCCGGTTTCCCATTTTCCCGGCGGCTTCGCGTATGAAGGCCGGACCTTGTACGCTTCGAGGCGGTCGAGGTGCTCGTATTTCCCGTAGAGGATGCCGAGGTGCGGACCGCAAAATTTATACGCGGAACAACCGAGGAAATCACAGTCCAGCGCGCGCACATCGACCGCGTTGTGCGGCGTGTAGTGCACGGCGTCGATGAACACCAGCGCGCCCGGCGATTTCGCCCGCACGCGGCGGATCGCGCCGGCCGCGTCAGGGATCGTGCCGACGGCGTTGGACCCGTGCGTGAAGGCGACGAACCGCGTGCGCTCGGTCAGCAGCGCGTCGAGATCGTCCAGGTGCAGCGTGCAATCTTCCCGGTGGAACTCCCATGTCCGCACGGTCGCCCCGGCGTCGCGCGCGGCGAGGGTCCACGGGGAGATGTTTGCGTCGTGGTCGAGCGAGGTGACGATGATTTCATCGCCCGCCTTCCAGGTACGCCCGAG
>CAZZYS010000221.1:0-7613 GCA_964658285.1 uncultured Verrucomicrobiota bacterium | reverse complement strand
CGATGACGTGCATCAGCGGCCCGCCCTGGATGCCGGGGAACACCTGCGAGTCCACCCCCTTGGCAAACTGTTCCCGGCACAGGATGACCCCGCCGCGCGGCCCGCGCAGGCTCTTGTGCGTGGTCGTCGTGACGAAATCCGCGTGCGGCACCGGGCTCGGGTGCGCCCCGCCGGCCACGAGGCCGCTGATGTGCGCCATGTCCGCGAAGAGAAGCGCGCCCACGCTGTCGGCGATCTGACGCATCCGCGCGAAATCCAGCGTGCGCGGGTAGGCCGACGCGCCGACGGTGATCATTTTCGGGCGCTCGACCTCGGCCTGCTTGGCGAACGCCTCGTAGTCGATGCGCTCGTCCGCCTGCGCAACGCCGTAGTGCACCACGTCGTAGAAACGGCCCGAGAAATTGGCCTTGTTGCCGTGGGTCAGGTGCCCGCCGTGCGACAGGTCCATCGTCAGGATTTTGTCGCCGGGCTGGAGGACGGAGAAATAGACCGCCATGTTTGCCTGCGCGCCGCTGTGGGGCTGGACGTTGGCGTGGTCCGCGCCGAAAAGGAGCTTCGCCCGGTCGATGGCGAGTTGTTCGACCACGTCGGCATTCTCGCAACCGCCGTACCAGCGTTTGCCGGGGTAACCCTCGGCGTACTTGTTGGTGAACACACTGCCCTGCGCCTCGCGGACGGCGCGGGAGGTGAAATTCTCGCTGGCGATGAGTTCGAGGTTTTCGTCCTGGCGAGCCTCCTCCGCGGCGATGGCGGCGGCGATCTCGGGGTCGGTGTCGGCGAGGGTCGGGCGTTTGGGTTGGGGCGCGGGCTTTTGCATGGCAGGAATGGGAGCGTCGTTACGGGGCGAATCGGCCGGGGCCTGGCCGTCGAGCAGGGGCAGGAGCGTGCACAGCGCTTTTTTGAGCATGTCACGGCAGCGGAAGTAAACCGAGCGGCTCTGGCCAATCGGATCGGGCACGTCCATGTCGTCTTCCGACGCGCTCGGGTCGAACTCACGCACGAGGAACGCCTTGTCCGCCGCTTCGGGGAAGAACGTCTGGAGCGCGTCGAGATGGCCGCGCGTCATGGCGAAGATGAGGTCGGCGCGCTCAATCAGGTCGTCGGTGAGCGGCTTGCTGCGGAACCCGGAAAGGTCGATCCCATCGTCGGCCAGCGCCTCGATGGTGTGTTCGCTCGCCCGCTGGCCGTTGGCGGCGTGCAGGCCCGCGCTGGCCACGCGCACGTCGCCGCGTTTCTCCACCATCCGCCGGAAAAGCCCCTCCGCCATGGGGGAGCGGCAACTGTTGCCGGTGCAGACGAAAAGGACGTTTTTCACGGTGGAGCGCGCCCGTCCACGCGGCCCGCGCGGAAGAGTCTCCCAGCTTAGGAGCAAACAGGGACAAGTCAATGCAGGGCGGGAGACTGGAACGAGGCGCAGCAGAAAACGCTGAGAGCGGAAAACAACCAGGCAAGCAATCCTCCACGATCCTCAAACGCATGAAAGGATCGTTCCGCAGGATCGTTGTGCTGCTGACGGCGGTGTCGACATTGGTCTCCCCGCCTGCCTCCGCCGTGCCGGCCGACGATTCCAAGGTCTACGGCGAGCCGGGCGAGGGGCGCATCCGCCTGGGAACGGTGGGGGGCGGTGCCCGTTGGGTCCATCCGGGCGTTTATTGGCTGCCAAAGGGCACGACCCTGCTCGACTTTACGAAACTCGCTGCTCCCAGAGACCTCCCCGGTGGGGAAATGCCCGGTGACACCTGGATTTACGTCCGACAGGCCGACAAAATCCGGGAACGCTCCCTCCTGCGCCGCATCCGTCCCGGCACGGCCGCAGCGGCCTTCGCTTTGGAAGATGGAGATGTTCTCCAGACCAACGCCTCCTTTTGATCGCTCACCGATCCGGCCTCCCAGTCCGTCTTCGGACTTGAACGGACCGGCAGCATGCGTCTAGGCTCCTGCCCGGTGAACAAACCGCTGGAGTCCACGTCCTTCGAGCCTTTCCTGGCCGACGTATATCGCTTCGCCTTTCTGATGACGGGCGAGGCCGCCGCGGCCGCCGCCGTGCTCCGGCGCACGGTCGAACGCGCCGCGCGCGGGGGCATCGGCGATCTGCGCGACGCCCGGCGGGTGAAACGGTGGCTGTTCACCGAAGCGCGCCACCTCTGTGTGCAAGGAGGATTCACATGCCACGCGGCCCCGGTGTCCGACACGTCCGTGTTCCCGGAAACGGAGCACGCCGACCTCCCCGCGCCCGCGGAACTGGCCGCGCGCTTCGCCGGCGTGCCGGAGGCCGAACGCGGTGCGCTCATCCTGTTCTATCTCTACCTGTTCGACCCGACGGACTTGGCCGAGGTTCTCGAAATCCCGCCCGCCGAGCTTGCCTTGCTCCTGACCCGTGGACGCGCCCTTCTCGGTCAGCCTCCGTGAAGGGCTGGCGGCACCTTTGCTGCTTTTGGAAGGGGGCGACCGGCCATGCGCCCGTTTTTGCTTGCTTCCCCCTTCGCCCTGCTGCCTTTGTAAGTTCTCGGTTTCATGGCTGTTCCCCCTTCCGACAAACAACTGGCGCGGCTGGCCTGCTGCCGGCCCGACGGTGACGCGCTCGGCTGCCGCAAGACCCGCGACGCCCTCGGGCTCCTGGCCGACATGCCAGCGTTGCGCGATGCCTTCGACCTCCAGCGGGCGTTTGACACGCCGCTGGCGGCCAGCGTGCGGGCGCTGCCGTTGCCGGACGATTTCCAGACGGCGGTCGATGACGGGTTGCGGCTGGCCGCGCAAACCGGGACGCACTCCTGGCGCACGATCCTGCGCCAGCCGGCGTTGTGGGCGGTGATTTTGGCGATGGCGTTCCTGGCGGCCTACGCGGGCTGGGCGATCTACGAACGCACGATAGGTTTTCCTGGTGACGAGAACGTGCGGCAACTCGTCAACCTGGCGCTCAAGGCCCGCCTGGGTTCGCTCGAACCGCTCGACACCGAGTGCGGCAAGCTCGGCGACACCTTGTTCCTGCGGCACAATCTCACCGAGTTCGACGTGCCTGCGGCCTTCACTCACGAGATGGCCACCGGCTACCGGGTTTTCAAAAAGGACGAGGATTACGTCACGCAGGTGCAGACCCGTGGCGACGGCCTGGTGTTCCTGGTGTTCCGGGCGGACGCGCAAGGGGTGAAGATTTCTCCCAAGGACAGTTGGAAACACCTCGACGGCGACGGCTGGATCGCCGCAGTGACGGTTTATCATCACCTTTGCTTCGTGGCGATCACCCGTGGAGATCGCGGGGAGATCGACGCGCACTTGCAGGTGGCGCAGAACTAAAAACTTTGCTCTCTCTTGGCATCATCGCTGGCAGCGGGGTCTACCCGCTGCTGCTCGCCCGTGCGGCGCGCGCCGCCGGGGTGGAGCGGATCGTCGTGGCGGCGTTTGAGAAGGAGACTGATCCCGCGCTCGCCGGACTCGTGGACGAGGTCGGCTGGATGCGCGTCGGCCAGCTCGGGCGGATGCTCTCGTTTTTTGAGAAACGCGCGATCCCCCGCGCGATCATGGCCGGGCAAATCGCCCCGAAAAACCTCTTCGACCTGCGCCCGGACCTGAAGGCGCTCCTGCTTCTGGGCAAACTGCGTGAGCGCAACGCCGAGACGCTGTTCGGTGCGATTGCCGACGAACTCGCCAGGGTAGGCGTCGTTCTCCTGCCCGCGACGACGTACCTGGAAAACCTGCTCGCCGCGCCGGGCCATCTCGCCGGTCCGGTGCCGGGCAAGCGCGCCTGGGCGGACGTGGAACTCGCCATGCGGATCGCCAAACAAACGAGCGCCTTGGACATCGGTCAGTCCGTGGTCGTGCGTCACGGGACGGTGCTGGCCGTCGAGGCGTTCGAGGGGACGGACGCGGCCGTGCGCCGGGGCGGTGCGCTGGCCGGCGGCAAGGGGGGCGCGGTGCTGGGTAAAGTGTCCAAGCCACGGCAAGACTTGCGTTTCGACGTGCCGGTGATCGGCCCCCGCACACTGGAAACGGCTGCCGAGGCGCGGCTTTCGGTGATCGCGGTGGAGGCAGGCAAAACGCTTTTGCTGGAACGCGAGACCATCGCCGCGCTGGCCGAGCGGCACCGGATCAGCGTGGTCGGGGTGGAGCAGGATTAGTCCAGACGACCTTCGCGCAAGTCAATCGTATCGAAGGAAGTGACCAGATCGGGACGATCCGTGATGCCGTCTTCCGCCCGGACTTTGGCGATAAAGGCGGTGGCGTGATCGTTCCAGCCGAGTTTGCGGGCGAACTCGTTCCAGACGCGTTTTTGCACCTTGTTCGGTCGCAGCCCGCGCTCGAAACACCACTCGGCGATTTCCTCGTCCGTGCCGCCTGCGCGGACACGTTCGCAGAGCGCCTCGAACCCGACGTTCAGGAAGCCGCACAGGTGTCCGTCGAGGCCGACGTTCAAGCCGTAGTTCGGGCGGTACTCGTCGGGAAGCTGCCCGAGGTGGTGCAACCGGATTTTGTCGAGCAAACGGGCAAAGTGGCAGAGACCGCCCACGCGCTCGCGCGGACTGCGAAATGGGGGATTGAGCATGGCGAGGAGATTTGATTCGACCGGC
The DNA here is from genome assembly GCA_964658285.1 of uncultured Verrucomicrobiota bacterium. GTDB lineage: Bacteria > Verrucomicrobiota > Verrucomicrobiia > Chthoniobacterales > SZAS-18 > CAHJWO01. Next base: position 3,048 of record CAZZYS010000221.1, on the reverse strand, counting down.
CGCGACAGCCTGCCCCGACACTCCCCACTAGCTTTTTAGGAGAGCACCTTTCCGCGCGAGGAAGGAGCGGCCACGTCCTGCTCTCGCCGTTCCAGCGCGGATAGCGCGCTGCCCGCCGTCGCGCGCCGACCTTGCGCCTGACGCCAGCAGGCCGCTGTCAGAAAGAGGGCGTCGAGCACCAGGAAGCCGACCACATATGCCTCGCCGCCGACGCCACGCCCGTAGGAATGCAACCCCTTGCCGAGCACGTAATTCACCCCATAAGACGCCATGACCACCGCGGCGAAACACACGACGCTGGCCACCGCCATGCCGAATTGCCCCCACCACCCGGCGATCCGCCCGTGGATGGCCACGATGTAGACCAACAGCGTGATGCAGGCCCACGTCTCCTTCGGGTCCCAGCCCCAGAAACGGCCCCAGGAATAATTGGCCCAGACCGCGCCCAGGATGGTGCCCACGGTGATGAGCAGCACGCCGAGCTGCAACACCCGGTAGAGCCAGAAGTGCAACACGCTGTCGGCGCGGGCCGCGACGGGGTTAAAGATGTAGCGCGCGAGCAGGATGTGGCCGAAAGCCATGCCGAGGGTGAAAGCCCCGTAGCTCGCCACCTCCAGCGGGACGTGGGTCCACAACCAGAAATTACTCCGCAGCACCGGTTGGAGCGGTTCGATGGCCCCGGAGAACACCACGGGCAGGTTTTGCACGAGCAGCAGCACGAGGCACCCGACCGGCAGGGCGGCCAGCAGAAAGGTCGTCCCCCGGTAGCGCGCGTAGAAGGCAAACCCCAGCGCCGCCACGACAAACGCCACCCAGATCATGACCTCGTACATATTCGTCACCGGCGGACGGCCCGCGATGATGCACCGCAGCACGATGCCCGTCGCATGGAGAGCCAACCCGACCAGTCCCAGACCGAGCCCTGTCCAGCGCAACGCCCGGCGCAGGCCCGTTAACCCCGTGCCACCCGCGGCCAACAGAATCGCGGCCAGGCAGTACAGACTTGCCGCCCACGGGAACGCGCCCAGGTGGTTGTAAGTGTACTCCTTGGACAGGACGGAATCGTCCGGGTAGACCACCGGGTTGAGCGCGCGCAATTCCTCGCGCAGTTCCCGCGCCTGCGAGCCAAATTTATAGGCATCTCCCGTGCGATACGCGTCGAGCGTGTCGTTGAAACGCTGGGCGATGGGCGCGAGCCGCGTCTCACCGTAGGCCGCGCTGGTTTCACGCGCACCGGCGAGCCACGCCTTGCCGCTGCTGGCCGCGCCGCCGGGAGGCGGGATGAGGGCGAGATCGTGGTCGAGCAGGCGGTCGAAGAGTTCGAGCCGGCCGACCACGTTTTCAACCTCCTGTTGCTCGCGGGTGAGTTGCACGTCGCGCCCATCGGTCCGCAGGGCGCGGATGTTCTGGACCATCGCGGTGAAGGCGGGCGAACCGGAAAGCTCCCCGTAGGAAAAATGCCTCTTCTCCTCATCCAACCCGAGCCGCTGGACCAGCGGGCGGTAATTGACCAGGACGAGCGGCTCTTTTTTCCAGTCGTGACCGTCGGCGGAAAAGATCGACAATAAGAAATCGTTGGGACGCCAGACGCGGCCAGCCATGTCCTTGTAAACGTCCATGCCCATGAACGAGCCACCCGTGATGCGCAGGAGCGCATCGTGGGCAAAGGTGTCGAGCGGCTTGCGGCGGCCCTCGTCTTGCACGGCGAGCAGTCCCCATTGCTTGAAATCACCCTCTTCCAGGGCGGCGCGCGCGGCGGCGGGAGCCAGGAGGACGAGGATGGAAAACAGCGCGAGGAAGACGCGGCGGCAGAGGGCGGGTTTCATATCGGCGGGCCTCTACGATAGGCCGGAATCGCGGATTGCCAATCGGTTCCGTCGCCCGCCGTCACATCCGCGGCACGGTGATGCCACGCTGCTTCATGTACTTGCCCGCCCGGTCGGCGTAAGACACCTCACAGACGTTGACCGCTTCGAGGAAAAGGACCTGCGCCAGCCCCTCGTTAGCGTAAATCTTGGCGGGCAGCGGCGTGGTGTTAGAGATTTCGAGGGTCACGTGCCCCTCCCATTCCGGCTCGAAGGGCGTCACGTTGACGATGATCCCGCAGCGCGCGTAGGTCGATTTGCCCAGGCAAATGGTCAGGATGTCGCGCGGGATGCGGAAATACTCGACCGAACGCGCCAGCGCGAACGAGTTCGGCGGCACGATGCACACGTCCGTCGTCAGGTCCACGAAGCTCTGCGGGTCGAAGTGCTTGGGATCGACGACGGTGTTGAAGACGTTGGTGAAGACCTTGAACTCGTCGCTGACGCGCAGGTCGTAGCCGTAGCTGCTCAGACCGTAGGAGATGAGCGCCGTGCCGTCCTCGCTCGCGGGGCGGCGCACCTGGCGGTCGGCGAACGGCTCGATCATGCCGTGTTCGAGCGCCATTTTGCGAATCCAGGTGTCGGGCTGCACTCCCATGACGGCTATCAAAGCGGTGCCACCGTCCGCTGGCAAGCGAGTTTCGAGCGGGCGGTGGTGTCAGGGCTACCGGCGTTCACCGCAGGCACGATGAATACTTACAGCGGCTTGACCGAATCCGCCATCGCGCCGACCACGTCAAAGCCCGAGGCGGCGAGCTTATCGGACCGGCCGTGGGCGATGAACATCACGTACCGGCCCGGGACGGGGGCGAAACACATGAAAACGTAACTCGTGGACACCGGCCCCAGTTTGCCGTCCACCACCTCGATGAAACAATCGACGCCGGAGCCGAGCTTGCCGGTTTGCAGTGGATGGATTTTGGTGCCCGTGATTTTTGCGTTCGAGATCGTCTCCTTGACCATCGCGCCCAGGTACGACTTGGCAGGTTCCGGGCCGGAGAAGTTCCCGGCCAGGGCGAGGGTGGCCAGATAACCGGCGGACGGGTCGTCGGGCGCACAGACCAACTGCCCGCCGTGATCCGCCTTCGCCGTCCAACCGGCAGGCAGCACGATGCTCATAAACGAACCGTCCGCCGGGAAGTTGCACGTCCTGGGACCGGCCGGCGTGGCGGGGGGGGCCGGG
>CAZZYS010000220.1:0-7627 GCA_964658285.1 uncultured Verrucomicrobiota bacterium | reverse complement strand
GACCGACCTCGCGCGCAACGAGATTTTCAACGACAAGATCACCCAGACGATCCCCTCCTACGACGGGCGCAACAAGGAACCCGTCACGCTGCCCGCCAAGCTGCCGCTCCTGCTCATGCTCGGCGCGGAAGGCATCGCCGTGGGACTCAGCACGCGTGTGCTGCCGCATAATTTCTGCGAGTTGATCGACGCGCAGGTCGCCATCCTCCAGGGGAAACCCTTCGAGGTGTTGCCGGACTTCCCGCAGGGCGGCATCATGGACGCCAGCGGTTACCTCAAGGGCGCGGGCAAGATCAGGGTGCGCGCGGTGATCGAGCCCAAGCCGCACGTTCCTGGTGTGCTCGTGATCCGGCAGCTTCCGGCGAGCACGACGACGGACTCGCTCATCGCCTCCATCGAGGAAGCGGCGCGCAAGAAGAAAATCCGCATCAAGAGCATCGACGATTTCACGGCCGAAGGCGTCGAGATCGAGATCAAGCTGGCCCCCGGCGAGGACCCCGAGAAGACGATTGCCGCGCTGTACCTGTTCACCGAATGCGAGCAATCCCTTTCGGCCCGGCCGGTCATCATCCGGGGTGACCGTCCCGTGGAGATGGACGTGGACGAAATCCTGCGCGCCAACACGGTCCAGCTCCTGTCGCTGCTCAAGCAGGAACTCGAACTCCGCCGCACCGAACTCTCCGAGAGCATCCACCAGAAGACCCTCGCGCAAATCTTCGTCGAAAACCGCCTCTACAAAGCCATCGAGCGATGCACGACCTACGAGGGCGTGCAAAAAGCCGTGCTCGACGGGGTGAACAAGTTCCGCGAGCAATTTCGCCGCGACGTGACGACCGAGGACGTGGAAATGCTGCTGGCGTTGCGCATCAAGCGCATCTCGGCCTTCGACATCGCGCAGAACCGGCGCGACATCGACGACCTGCTGCGCGAGTTGGACGAGACCGAGAAAAATCTGAAGGGTCTGACGCGCTACGCCATCGGCTACCTCAAGAACCTGCTCAAGACGTACGGCAAACAGTACCCGCGACTCACGAAAACGGCCACCTTCGAGGACGCCGACGCCCGGCAGGTCGCGGTGCGCAACCTCGCCATCGCCTACGACCCGGTGAAGGGTTACCTCGGCTTCGGTGTCAAGGGCGAGGGGCTGGAGCCGGCGTTCCGCGCGTCCGAGTTGGACCGCGTGCTGACCGTGACCGCCGACGGCCGTTACAAGGTGATCCCGCCGCCGGAGAAACTCTTCGTGGACCGCGACCTGCACCACTTCGCGTTGTTCGGGCGCGACACGGTGTACACGCTCGTTTACTCGACGCCGTCGGCGACGTACGTGAAGCGTTTTACCTTTGGCGGGGCGATCCTCAACAAGGAATACCAGTGCGTGCCGCCCAAGGCGAAAATCCATCTCCTGACCGCCGAGCAGGCCGAACGCGTTTACATCAAATACAAACCGTTCAAACCTGGCAAACGCGGCGGCCTCGGCAAGGGCGGCAACTCGCCCGACGAGCAGATCATCGAGCTGGCCGACCTGCCCGTGCAAACGCCCAAGCAACTCGGCACGCTCTTCAGTCACCGCGCGGTCGATTGGCTCAAGACGACGCGCCCGCGCGGCTGGGACGAAAAAGGCGGACCCGCCATCGGGCCGCTGTTCAATTGAGCAGTCGCAAAGCCGAAAGGCGTGCGAATCAAGCTCCGGCGGCGGGCTTGCGTAGAACCGCCACGCAACGAATGCCAAAGGGGAAGCTCACGAAACGTCCGAGCGCCTCCTCCAGGCGCAACGCCGTGCCGAGCAGCGCACTGTCGCTCGTCCGACGAATCTGCCGCGCGACCATTGCCTGTTTCTCCGCCGCCGGCAGAACCAGCGCACGCCGCCCCCGGCGTTTGACCGTCCAGAACGCCGGGTAGACCAGGCAACCCAGATGAGTGGCGCGCAGCACGGTCAGGCCGGCCGCGACCGCTTTCGCCAACAGGTCGCGCCGCCGGTAGCGTCGGTGGTGCATGAGTTGTTCATCGTAAACGTCGTAGCAGCCCGGCCCCGCCGGGACCTCGATATGCGCGACGCCGCCGGGACGCAGGATGCGCGCGATTTCGCGCAGCGCGCCTTGGTCGTCGTCGATGTGTTCGAGGACGTTGAGCGCCGTCACGGCGTCCACGCACCCATCCGGCAAGGGACAGCGGCGCAGGTCGAACTGGAGCAGCGGCAGGCCGGGCAGACGGTCCGCCAGCTTTTCCAGCGGCGGCTGGATGTAGTCGGACCCTACGAGCACCGCGCGGGGCAGCGCCGCCTGGATTTCCTCCATCATGAAGCCGGAGGAACAGCCCACGTCGAGAATCAACGAGGTCGCGCGATCCCGTGGCAAATATTCGACGAGCGAGCGCACCGCCAGGCGGCGCGATGCGCGGTCGATGGGGTGCTGCGAACCGGCTTCAGCTTCGTGCAGTTCGGTCAGTTCCGGGCTCCAGTGGCTATCGCCCGCATCGTAGCAGACCACGCGGCGCGGTTGCCCGTCCAGCAGGAATCGGCCATCGGACCACCGGGGAGGCGCGGCCGCTCCCGGTGGCTTCGGCCAGGGGAAAGCCGCCAGGGTCTCGGCCCGCGCGCCGGACAAATCGTTCATTCCAGACCTTCCTTGCGGTCCACGATGAACTTGGGGCGTTGTTTGACCTCTTCGTAGATGCGTCCCAGGTATTCGCCCAGGATGCCGACGCTGATGAGTTGGATGCCACCCAGCAGGAGGATCAGGATGACGATGGTCGGGTTGCCCAGGGGGAAGGGCACGCCAGCCAGCTTCATAACGGCATAGAAGATCGCGATCACGAACGACAGGCCCGCGATCAGAAAGCCGAGTTGCGAGCTGAGCGTCAGCGCGTAGTTCGAAAAACAGAAGATGCCGTTGAAGCCGATGCGCAGGGAACCGAGGAAACGATTGTAATTGCCCGTCCCGGAAAAACGCGCGGGCCGGTCGAAGAGCACGCTGGTCTGGCGGAAACCCACGAGCGCGACCATGCCGCGCAGGAAGCCGTGGCTTTCCCGGAGCCGATTGATCTCGTCCACCACCCGCCGGCTCATCAGCCGGAAGTCCCCGGTGTTGGGCGGGATGTTCACGTCGGCGACCTTGTTGATGAAACGGTAGCCCACGCCGCTGACCACCTTTTTGATCCAGGTCTCGCCGTCCCGGTTGCGGCGCTGGGCGTAGACGACATCGTAGCCCTCACGCCATTTCTGGACCATTTCGAGGATGAGTTCGGGGGGGTCCTGGAGATCGACATCCATCACGACGACGGCTGCTCCCGTGGCGTGGTGCAACCCGCCGAGAGTGGCCATCGGCTGGCCGAAGCGACGGGAGAACTTGAGCAGCTTGACGCGCGGGTCGCGGGCGCGGTGTTCCAGAATGACTTCCTCCGTGCGGTCCGGCGAGGGGTCGAGGGCGAAGATGACTTCAAACTCCATCGCCAGCGTTTCCAGCAGCGGAGTGATGCGGGCCAGGAACTCGGGGATATTGCGTTCCTCCTTGTACACGGGGACGACGACGGAGAGTTGCGCGGACAAGGGAGTCATCTCGGGGTTGGGAGGCACGGCTCGCTCCAGAAAGACTTGCGGAGGGCCGGGCTCAAACAAAACGGGCCACGGGCTTGCGGGCAGCGCACCGGGCCAGGGGAGGAACCGCTGCAATCTCCTCGCTGCGGCCCTGCAAGTGGCGTCCTATTACGCAAACGTGTGCCAACACTAAGGGCCAGCGTGAACGACGTGTCAAGCGGAAGCCCGGCCCCGTCTCCGGTGCACGGCAAAGGAGATCGCTCATCGACGACGGAACGAAAAGAAAGCCTTTCGTGATAAAATCAGTGACTTGACCGGCTTTTCGCGGTCAAGTTGCGCGGGAAGCGGGTAACCCGCCACTCCTGGCCGCCAGAAAAATCATACACCGATGCTGAAAACAAGTGAGCGATTCTCACCCGAGGTAGAGTCGTTGCGAGGGGTCGCCGCCCTGATGGTCGCGGGGCTCCACAGTTTCCAGTACTGGTTCGGCTTCCGGCAACCGGACGCCCAGAAAGTACCCAATTCCATCCTCGATTTCCTCATCGGCGCGGGCGCGAGCGCCGTCACGCTGTTTTTCGTCATCAGCGGGTTCGTACTGATGGGTTCGATGGACCGGATGAAAAACGCCAACGTTTTTTCGATGTTCGCCGAGTTCGTCTGGAAGCGGGTCGCGCGGATCTATCCGGCCATCATCGTCGTGGTGGTGGTGTTCGCGCTCATTTCACCCGGAGTGTTTTTGAACTCCGAGTCCTTCCCGGGTTGGGAGCGAACCCTGAAAAACGCGGCGCTCTGGTCGGCCGATCTCATCAGTCCGACCTGGAGCACCCGCGTCGAGATCGCCGCCACCCCCGTTTTCTTCGCGGGGTGGCTCGCGCGGAAGCACGGCATCTGGTTGCTCTTGGCGTTCGGAGCGATGCTGACCGCCCTGGCATTCGCGCCGCACCTGTACGCCAGCGACCTGATCGGCAAATACCTTTTCGTCTTCGCGTTCGGAATGCTGCTGCCTGACCTGAGAAATCTGTTCGAGCGCGTGCCGGTTTTGCCGGCAGTCATCGTTTTTCTGCTCGCGGTTGCTATCGCCATCCGCGCCAGGGTCGGCGGACCGGAATGGAATTATGAACCGGCCATTTTCAGGGAAGCAGTTTGCGGCGTCCTGGTCGTCGGCCTGGTCGCCTTCGGAAAACTGGGTCTGTTCAGAAAGGCCCTGCTCCTGGCTCCGATCCGGTTCTTCGGCAAGATATCCTTCAGCTTTTACATCCTGCATTTTCCGGTCGTTTTGATGCTCATAAGACACCTGCCGGATTGGTTTGTCATCCATTCTACGGGGGGCAACGCGACGCTGGCGGGATTCGAGGTCTGGTTGCTGACGCTTGCCATCACCGTTCCGCTTTCGTGGCTGTCGTGGGCGTACATCGAGAAACCGGGCATCGCGCTCGGCAAACTGCTGATCCGCCGGTCGCACCCGGTCCCAGCGCCGGCGGTCTAGGCCAGCGAGATACGCGGGCTCATCGTCTCCCCGGGCGGAGAGAGCCTCCTTACTCGAAGCGAGTGACGGTGGGACGGGTCACGATCAGATGCCGGGTGTCATCGTTGATACCCACTTCCTTCGGCACGAAAAACGCGCCGTCGAGACGGAGGTCCACCACCGCGTCCGCCCCGGGCGGCACCGCACCGAGATCGATGCGGATCCGGTAGGTCCCCGGTGCCGGGCGGGTGTACCCCGCCGGACAATCCACGTTACCGGGCTCGCCACCCGGCCCCTCCAGCCGCGCGCTCGCCACCGGTGGCTGCGGCAACGCCGTGAGGTTGTCCGCCCCTTCCAGGACGAGCGCGGTCTTGCCGCTGGCCCGGAGCTGGCCCAGTTCCTCGCTCGGAAGGCGCAGACGGACCCCGGCCGGGGTGATCCATTCGCCGGACAAACCTTCCAGCGCCACCTCGGGCCGGACGTAAACCGTCACCTCGCCGCTGTCGATCCTGAAAACGCGCAGACGCATCAGGTGCGCCTCACACCAGGCGCGGATTTCCCCCGCCAGCGGACGCACCGAATCATAGAAAGGGTACGGACCCTCCTTGGGATACGTGGACACCAGCGCGAAATCCGAACGCCCGAGTTTGGCGAAAACTTCCTCGCGCGTCAGGGCGAAAATCCCCACGCCGAGAGCGGGCCGGGCGTCGAGCCACCGGCCGGTGCGTTCGTAGAGCGCCGTGTTGATGGTGGACGGGACCATCCAGTCGTAGATCATGTCCGCGGAGATCACGGGCGACTCGAAACCCAGGCGCGCGGATTCCTGGCCGATGAAATCATGGAGCGCGCCGATTTGTTCGACGCTGGTCCGGCGCGCGGAGAACCGCCCCTGGTGCGTCAGGTTGGTCAGCCAGTTGATGCCGCCGAGGATCAGCACGAGCGCCGCCGTCGCGGCCCACCAGGGGCCGGCGGATCGACCCGGCGCGGTGGCCGCCGGACTCCCGGCGGGGCGCGCGGGGCGGCGGCCGGCGCGGGCGAGGACGAGGACGACCAGCAGGGCCGCCGGGGTGTCGAGCACGTTGGCGACCACGGGAGACTTGGATTCGTCCAGGGTCAGGATGAACCACGGCGCGAAGAGGCTGGCGGCGACCATGCAGGCCGGCACGGCCCATCTCCCGCCGTGCGTGGCCGGATCGCCGGGACCGGTCTCTCCGGTGCGCGGGCGTCGGCCGAGCCACGCCGCGAGCCCCGCCACCGCCAGCACGAGCCACGTCACGTCGAAAACGAGGCCCAGGTGCTCGTGCAGCAGCGAGGAAAGATAATAGGTGAGGTGTCCCGCGAGACCGGAAACGCCCATCTCCAGCGCGCGGACGTGCCGTTCGTTCCCCGTCAGATGACCGACGACGTAGTAATCATGGATCGACTTCCAGTTGGCCGCGACGGCCACGCCGCCGAGGGCGAGAATACCGGCTCCGAAGACGAGCGTCCGCCGCAGGCTCTGGGCGACGAACTCCGCGCCGGGAGCCCGGCCGCGCCACGGCAACCACACCCCGAGCAGGAGCGTGCCGAGCGTCATGCAGAAACCGAGCAGGTACGTGACCGTGATGAAACGGAAGCTCATCAGCAGCAGCGCGCACCCGGCGGCGGCGGCCACCCAGCGCCGCTCCCGCAGGCCGTCGGAACGAATCAACAGGCAGAGAAAAGTCCCGTAGAGGCAGCACGCGATGAAGTCGATCCGGCAATCGAACATCCCGCCCGCGGCCAGGAAGGGCGATTGCAGCAGCAGGAGCAGGCCGACGCCGATCCAGCCGACCGCCGTCCGGCCGGCCAGCCAACTGGCCGTCACGAAGAAAACGACTTCCAGCAAGGCGAAGTAACCGAAGTTGAGCAGGAGGTTCGACATCCGGCCCGGACCGGCCAGGAATTCGGCCGCGCAGTCCTGCAAGGGCAGCATCAGGCCGGTCGGATGCGGCTCGTGGAAATAGTGGCCGAGTGCCGGCAACAGGCCGTCCCGGAGCACCCCCCGGTAGAGGGTGTAGTCCATCGTCAGATACGAGGACTGGTCGAAATCCGCCGGGTAGGCCCAGACGATCTCGCGGTTTGCGTATTGCCAAAACACGGCGAACTGGGCCAGCAGCAGCAGCGCGAATCCGGGGCGAAAATGTTTCATGTGTTCGTGTCCCGTTGCCGGGCGATCCGGACAGACGATTAACATACGCCGCCGACTTGTCCCCGAGAAAAGTGGCGGTTCCGCGCGGGAGGAAAAGCGGAAAAACGCTGGCTTGGAGCAAAGTTCTGCTATTTTTGCGGGGCCGGACGTTCCGGCTGAACTTTTATGCGCGTCCTCTTTCTCGATTGTTTTTCCGGCATCAGCGGCGACATGACCGTCGGGGCGCTGTGCGACCTGGGTGTCAAACCGTCGTCGTTTGAATGGGAGTTGTCCAAGCTCGACATCGGCGATTTCCACATGCACTTCGAGCGGGGCAAGCGGCAGGAAATCGAAGGCGTGAAATTCGGCATTCACGCCGGTTCGACCCACACGCACGACCAGGACGAGGCACCCGACGAACACGGGCAGGTCCATGCCCATGCCCATGCCCACGAACACGAGCACGACCACGAGCACGAGC
>CAZZYS010000219.1:0-7647 GCA_964658285.1 uncultured Verrucomicrobiota bacterium | reverse complement strand
GTCCTTCAGCGGTGGATGGCGCTCTCCGAGCGGCATTGGTTCTGTTCACGCCGCAGGCGTCTGTTCTTGGCAAGACGGTTGACGCTGCGCGCGGGACTAACGCTGTTCGGAGAGTGCCATCCACCGCCGTCTGCATGTCTCAGCCAACCTGAGAGACGGTTTACCCTCCCCTTCCGCGCCCGTTCCCAAGATCAAGCGCCAGTACGCGGCAGGCGGCGCGCCTGCCCTACAACCGGGAGGCTGACTCATTTGAGCCACACTCTAGCGGGTCGCATGTTGTGAGTTTTGCGAATTGGCGGGTTGCGAATAAAACGGCTCCGTCTCTTCGTCCTGGAGGGACAGCGGATACAAAGCCTCTCTGTCTCTTCGTCCTGGAGGGACGACGGATATTAGCCGGTGGTGCCAACCACCGGTATGATGCACAAAAGTGCTCACGCCCCGGAGGGGCAGCGCAAAAGTCCGGCGCATCCTGCCCCTCGATCAATCCGCACAGCCCGGCAGGAAACGCTCGTCGTACTTCACACCACTGCGCTTGAGCAACTCTACATACTCCTCCCGGAAGCTGCGCTGTCGGTGATGCTCTTCTTGATGCTTGATATACGAGCACACGCTTTCCAGCATCGATGCACTGACGCTGAAAGCTCCGTAACCCTCCTGCCACGCGAATGTCGCCTCGCCGATCTCCCGATGCACCCAGGCGGAGGACACGGATTTGATCTCGCGCAATACGTCCGCCAACCGGTGTGTGGCACGCAAGCCCACGAGCAAATGCACATGATCGGCCACGCCACCGACGATCTCGGCGATACCGCCCAGCGTATTGATTGAACCACCCAAAAATGCGTGCAAACGCCCGCGCCAGGCTGAGACGATCAACGGCGTGCGTGCCTTCGTGCCGAACACCAGATGGTAGTGTAGACTCAGGTGTGTGGATGACATGTTGTGTCAAGCGATGGCCCTGCCCCTCCGGGGCGCGAATGCCTTTGTATCTCAAACCGGTGGTTGGCACCACCGGCTAATATCCGCCGTCCCTCCGGGACGAAGAAGACAGACTCCATCGATTGAGGGAACATCTCATGGGTGTATTCCGACACGGCCGTCCCTCCGGGACGAAGAAGACAGATTCCATCGATTTGGCACCACCAGCTTATATCCGCTGTCCCTCCGGGACGAAGAAGATAAACTCCATCAGTTGTCCTTTTGGAACAAAACAGGTGTTATCAATGTCCGATCCGATCAACCTCGCCGAAAAGCTCGCCACGTTCTCCGAACACTGGTCGCCGCGCACGGTCGCGCTGTTCAACGGCCACGACGTGATGGTCGTGAAGGTGCAGGGTGAATTCGTCTGGCATAAACACGACGACACGGACGATTTTTTCCTCGTGCTCAAAGGCACGCTCGACCTGCAACTGCGTGACCGTGTCGTGACGCTCGGGCCGGGCGAGATGTTCATCGTGCCCAGGGGCGTCGAACACCGGCCCGTCGCGCGGGAGGAAGTGCATCTCCTCCTCATCGAACCGACCGGCACGCCCAACACGGGTGACCGGGCCACCGCGGCGATCCGCAAACTCGCCTGATTAACGACTGGCCGCCTACTCCATCAACGTCGTGATCTTCTTCCAGGCCTCGTCCTTCTTGGCCGTGAAGCGTTTGACGTTCGTCTGGTTCATGGTCTGTACGCAGGCTTTGACATCGGCCGCTTCCTCGGTCAGCGAATCGAACGCCGAGATCGAATCGGTCACGTATTTCACGTCTGACGGGCTCGACACCGCGCCCGTGTCCACGAGTTTTTTGAGCGCGTCCTGCGCCACCTTCATCGTGCGCTGACAGGTGTCGAGCACGTCGGTGGCTTCTGCGGGTGTGTAGGCTTTCTTCGTGTAGGCATCGGCGGTGGTGCCGATGCTCACGTAGGTCATCAGCAGGCTCTGCGCGATGAATGTCCCCATCGCCGTCGTCATCGTCGTCTGCGCATCGTCAGCGCCGGCGGCACGCGACGGCAGCATGGGCGCGCACGCAAGAGCGCAAACGAGCACGGCGGCGGACAGGGGGCTGCAAGAAATTTTCATGGCGGCGGGCAGAAGTTTCGGGTCTGGTTAAATCGGTGCAGTCAGATGGTCGGGACCGAGCGTGGCCACCGGTACGAACAAACGCAAGCACAAAACAGGCAAGGTGTTATGCGGGCAAAGCTCTCCGTCTTGTATCTCCACCGGCCGCACGGTAAATTGGGACGCGTGAGCGGGAAAAGAATCCTCCGCCGCCGGGTCCCCTGAAAACCCTCGAAGCCAGCCTCCGCATCCCCGACCTGTGGCAGCAACAGGCCGTCGGTGCCTTGCGCGCCGGACAGGACGTGGTCGTCCACGCTCCCACCGGCGCGGGCAAGACGTACGTTTTTGAGCTGCTCTATCCCACGCTAAAAGGCCAGGCCGTCTTCACGGTGCCCACCCGCGCGCTGGCCAACGACAAATACGCCGAATGGCGCGCCGCCGGTTGGGACGTGGGCATCTGCACGGGCGACGTGAATCTGCGGCCCGACGCGCGCGTGATCGTCGCCACGCTGGAGACCCAGCGCGGCCGGTTGCTGCATCGGCGCGGGCCGCGCCTGCTCGTCATCGACGAGTACCAGATGCTCGGTGACCCGCACCGGGGTGCCAACTACGAACTCGCCCTCGCCCTCGCCCCGCCCGGCACGCAACTCCTGCTCCTGAGCGGCAGCGTGGGCAACCCCGCCGACGTGGCCGCGTGGCTGCGGCGTCTCGGGCGCGACGCGGAACTCGTCGTCCATCAGGAACGCCCCGTGCCGCTGGAGGAAAGCGTGCTCGACGCGTTGCCCTACCAGCTCGACGCGCGGAGCTACGGTTACTGGCCGCGCCTGCTCGCCAAGGCGCTGCTGGCCGACCTGGGACCCATCCTGGTGTTCGCTCCGCGCCGCCTTGCCGCCGAGGAACTCGCGCGCGACCTCGCCGCCGCCTTACCCGTCGATGACCCACTCGTGCTCTCGCCCGAACAGGCCGCGCTCGCCGGTGAAAAACTGAGCAAACTCCTGCGCCGCCGCATCGCCTATCATCACAGCGGCCTGAGCTACGGGGCGCGCGCGGGGTTGATCGAACCCCTGGCAAAAACGGGTCAGCTCCGCGCGGTCGTCGCCACGACGGGACTCGCCGCCGGGGTCAATTTTTCGATGCGTTCGGTGCTCGTGACCGACACCAAATACTCCGTCCGCCATTTCGAGCGGCACCTGTTGCCCGAGGAACTGCTCCAGATGTTCGGACGCGCGGGGCGGCGGGGGTTGGACGACAGCGGGTTTGTGCTGGTTGCGCCCGGTCGTCCGCGGCTGGAGGACGCGCGTCCGAAGACCCTGCGCCGGGCCACCCAGATCGACTGGCCGAGCCTGCTCTCCGTAATGGAAGCCGCGCGCGAACGCCAAGAACCACCGCTTGCCGCCGCCGCCAAACTCTGCCAACGGCTGTTCAGCGTGCAGGACGTGCCGTTGGGCGTGGAGCGTTCGGTGGCCGACGGTCCGCGTCCGTGCGGGTTGTGGGTGGACGCCGAACGCGCCCGGCTCGCGCAGCCTCTCAGCGTGGAAATCCTCGCGGCGACCGGCGACTGGGAACCCTGTGGCGAGGAGGTCCAGGTCCCGCTGGCGGAACTGTGGGTGCGATCAAGCGACTCGTTCTACAAACCGGCCCTCCACGACGCGGACTTCATGCGCGCCATCGGGCGGGGCAACCTCTGCAAGCTCCACCGACCCGACAATGACTATGCTCCCGGCGGCTGGCGCTACGGGCGCGAGCTCCCCCTCGCCGTGATCCTGAGCCAGAGCGAGGTGCGCTTCGTCAAAGGAATGCGCGCCGCGCTCGAAGCGCTCTCGGACGATTGGCGCGGACGCAATTTCCCGGTCGGTGGCCGGCTGGGGCGCGCGGTGTTCGAGGAACGGGTCCTGCCGACGGTGCCCGCGTTGAGCAGCGGCGGGACGCTGTGGCGGCTGGTCGAGCGCGGCGGCATCCTGATCGCGCAAGCCGATTTTTCCTCGCTCACGTTTCCCGCCCGGCGCGACTCCACCGGCCGCGCGCTGCACGCACCGACCGAACGCCGCAACTATCCCGCGTGCTGTCAGGGGTGCCCGCAACTGCCCGTGTGCGAGCACGACAACAAGTCGGTGACCCCCGCCCTCGCGTGGCGCAGGCTCGGCCTCATCGCACCCGACGGCACTCCGACCCGGCGTGGGGTGATCTTCGGGTTTTTCAACCACGGCGAAGGTCTCGCGGTCGCCGCCGCGCTGGAGCAACCGGATTATCCCATCGAGGACCTGATCTACGACCTCGCCAACCTGCGGGCCGGGCATCGTTTCACGGCCGAGGGTGATAATCCGCACGGCGGACGGCTGGGTGGTTTGTGCCAGCGGGTGTACGGGCGCGCGGATTACCCCGGTTATCTGGAAATGGGGGTGCCGCCGGACTACGGGGACGGCGCGGCGGCGGTCGTCGCGGAGTTGGCGCAACATCCCGGCAATCGTCACCGGCTGCTCAATGACTCCCTGCGCGCGGGCGACCTCGAACGCGCGCTGACCGAATGGCGCAGCCTGTTGTCGCACATCGCCGTCGCGCCGGAATATCCGTGGGACCGCTGGCAGGCGCTCCAGGCCGCCGCGCGCCGTGGCGTGGAAACGAGCGGCAGCGGCCAGTTGCCGGTGTTTCCGCCGCTGTCGGCGGCGCAGCAGCGGCGTTACCAGCACCGGTTGTTCTTAAAAGGATGAGTGAAATCAATTTCGACTCACTCTGGCGACGCGTTGTCGCGCAGTCATCGGTGGAGGCTCATGGTTTGCATGGTCCTGCCCACTGGAAACGCGTTGAGCGGAACGGTCTGGTGCTCGCCGAACGAACGGGTGCCAACCCCACCGTGGTGCGGCTCTTCGCGCTTTTTCACGACAGCCGCCGCGAGGACGATGGCAGTGACGACGGGCATGGTGCGCGCGGCGCGGGGTTCGCAGCCTCGCTGCGGAATGAGAGCGCGTTTCTCCTCTCTGACGAAGGTTTCGCGCGGTTGCATCACGCCTGCGTCTGGCACACCGACGGTTTGCACCACGACGACCCGACCATCGGAACCTGCTGGGACGCGGACCGGCTCGATCTGGGTCGGGTCGGGGTCATTCCTGACGCCCGCTTCATGAGCACTGCTTTCGGCCGCGAAATTGCCCGCGCCGGTTCGATCCAGCCGTTTCTTCAAACAAAATCCGGCGGCGATGCTAAACGACGCACGCTGACTTGAACAGAAACGGCGTCGAAACAATCGTTTCCCCCGCCGCGTTGCAGACGATCCGGGTCATCGAAACGTGCGGCAGCGGCGCGGCGAGTTGCCACGCGCGGAATGCCGCCATCGTGTCCACCGCGACTTCGAGCGACGGGGCCAAGCACCGCCACATCACCGCCCGGATGAAGAGTTCGTGGCAAATCAAAAAGACCGGCGCGGTGTTGCGCGCGTTCAGCCACGCCAGCGTCGCCTCGACGCGGCCGAGGAAACCACCGAAGGATTCCGCCCCTTCGCCGTCGCAAAAACGCGGGTCGGCTTTTTTCCAATATTCATCCACGGCCGGACGCCGCTGCTTGGCGGTGGAATCCTTCCACGCGTCCGGCCGCAGATAGGTAAACTCCTGGATCGGCAGCATGAGGCTTTCGACGGCGGGGAAACGCTTGATCATCGGCGCGGCGGTCTGGCGCGCGCGCAAGAACGGCGAATACACGATGACGGCGGGCAACGCCACGGTGGCCGCCGCGAGCGTGCGGGCCTGTTGGCGGCCGGCCTCGGTGAGGGCGTAGTTGGCGGGATGATCGGTGACGCCGCCGACGTTGGCTTCACTCTCGGCGTGGCGGACGAACAGGGCATCGAAGGGCATGATTAAGAAAAAACGCGGGGGTTCGGCCGCCGCGCACCCTTACCCGAGAAGAAGGTTGTATCAAATCGCACGGATAGATTATCTGAAAGCGGATTCCCATCCGTCATTTTCATGCTCACCGTCATCGATCATCCGCTGGTGCAGGTAAAACTCGGCCTCCTGCGCGACCAGTCCACCACCGTGCCCGATTTTCGCCGTGCCCTGCGCGAGACGGCGGCGTTGATGTTTTTCCAGGCCACCGCGGACCTGCCCACCGTCGAGACCGTCGTGCAGACCCCGCTCGCGCCTTGCGCGGCCCGGCGGTTGCAACGGCACGTCGTCCTCGCGCCGATCCTGCGGGCGGGCCTGGGGTTGCTGGAAGGACTGTTTGAACTCGTGCCCGACGCGCAGGTCGCCCATCTCGGATTTTACCGCGACGAACGCACGCTCCAGCCTGTGCGCTACTACGCGAAGGTGCCGCCGGGCATCGCGGAAGCGGCGGTGATCCTGCTCGATCCGATGCTGGCCACCGGTCACAGCGCGGCGGCGGCGGTATCGGCGCTCAAGGTTTCCGGGGCGCAACACATCCGCTTCCTGTGTCTGGTGAGCTGCCCGGAGGGCATCGCACATTTCCACGCGACGCACCCCGACGTGCCGGTGTTCACCGCCGCCGTGGACGACAAACTTAACGAACGCGGTTACATCGTGCCTGGCCTCGGCGACGCGGGTGACCGGTTTTTCGGGACGTAAGGTGACCGTTTACTTGGAGATGACGGTGTTGGTGGCGAAGTCGTAGAAGTAGCGCGTGCCGTTCGTATTGTAATGATCCGGGTTGCTCGGGTCCGGGTAGTAGTACAGGAAGGTGTTTAGCGTGAAGTCGTACAAGTACGGGAACAAACTGCTGCTCGTGTAGAAAAACGTCTTGCTCTTGAAGTCATACAGATAGATGCCACCTTGGCCGTCGGCGGCGTCGAAGGGGTACTCGAAGCCGAGGTCGTTATGGTAGAGGTAGGGCGAGAAGTTGAAGTTGTAGTAACCGAAGGGCACGCCGTCAGCGAACTTGAGGTAGTAGAAGCCATTGGTCAGCGCCACCGAGCCGTTAAAGAAGGGGGCGCGGCGCGTGCTGATCAATTCCAGGTCGCCCGAGGTGCTGGTCGCGGTGCCGCTGCCCGCGGCCTCGGCGACGTAGAGATAGCCGTTCGGCTCGGTGACCGCCAGCGAGGTGACGTTCGATCCGTAGCCATTGGTCGAGTTCGGGTTGGGGTCCACGAAGGAGTCCAACTGTGTGAAGGTCGTCGTGCTGAAAATCTTGAAAGCGCTCTGGCCGTTCGAGCCGCCGTCAACCTGCACCTCGTACAGCAGGCTGTCGTCGGCGCTGAAAATCGCCGGTCCAGGGTAAGCGCCGGTGTTGAACGAACCGATCACGCCGTTGAGATTGTCGGTAGGGATCAGCGAGGTCGTGTAGCCGCTGCCGTTGCCGCCGCCGTTGGGGAACACGAGAAATTGTCCGTTGTGGCTGATCGTCAGACCTTCGCCGTTGGAGCCGGTGCTGTTAAAATTGGCTTTGTTCGTGGCACCGGGCGTCGCGGTGGAGACATCAAACGATGCCAGCGTGGACGGGGAACTGCCGGAATCGCCGAAAAAGAGCGTGCTGCGATCCGGGCTGATCTGGAGAAATCCCCCCGCATACGTGGCCGGGGAACCGAACATCGCCTGCGAGACGCCGGTGGTGGCGTCGATCTGCGCGATGCCGTTTGTACTGAAGGTGGAGGACAACA
>CAZZYS010000218.1:4215-7668 GCA_964658285.1 uncultured Verrucomicrobiota bacterium | reverse complement strand
GGCCAGCACCCCGGCCAAAAACTCGTCGAGCGCGAGCCACGGCACCCGTTCGCATCGCAGCGGTCACGCGGCTCCGACCCCGGCACCGAATTTCTTGCAAAAGCTGTTCGGCATCAAGCCGAAGCCCAAGCCGAAGTCCTGACGGCGACGGCCGAGCGCGGTTGCCTCTTCAGCCCTCGTCCTTCGCCAGCGAATCCTGCGCGCGCAAGAGATCGTGCAGCGTCAATAACCCGACGACCTTGCCGGCCGGTGCGTCGAGCACGAGCACCATGCCGTGGGGCGACTCGATGAGCAGCGTCTGCGCTTCGCCGATGGGTTGTTCGCGCAGACACGTCGGCGCGGGATGGACCACGACCGGTCGGCCCGCCGCCATCGCTGCCTCCGCCTCCGTGCGCACCAATACCCCCGGCGGCGGGGCCGACGACGCCACGGTCGGATCGGCCGTTTCCGACCCGGGGATGTCCACCGACCCGGCCACGGGGAAGCGTTCGTAGTGCGGATGAGCCGCGAGCGCCGTCGCCAACCGGTCGGGCGCGAGGTCTTCCGGGGTGAGGATCACCGGGTGGTAGTTGGCGATGGCCGAGACCGGATATTGCCGCCAGCTCCGCAGATCGCGCGGCGGCATGAAAGTCTTCATCGTGTGCCCGTCGGAAAGGAGGACCTGTTCGTAGAAATTGTGTGGCAGCAGCGACCGGCTGATCGCCTGGCTGATCAACGCGCCGACCAGCAGCGCCGGCACCAGCGCGAACTCGTGCGTCATCTCGAACACGATCAGGATCGAGGTCAGCGGCGCGCGCACCACCGCCCCCAGGCACGCGCTCATCGCCACGACGGTTAAGAGCACATGGTCGTCGCCGCTCAGATGCGCGCCCGCCGCGCTGCCGAGCCCCGACAGCGCCGCTCCGCACATCGCGCCCAGGAACAGGTTGGGCGCGAAAATCCCGCCGCACCCGCCCGTGCCGTAACCCGCGACCGTCGCGACGAGTTTGCCCGCCAGCAGCAGCGCGGCCAATCGCCAGGGGAGTTCGTTGTTGAGGCTGTGGTTGAGGTCCGCGTAACCGAGGCTGAAGATGCCCAGGTGCCCCGAGGGCAAGAAAATCGCCACCCCGACGGCCCACGTGACGACCCCGCCGAGGGTCGGGCGCAACCAGGCAGGAATTTTTCCCATCGTGGGCTGACGCCGGAACGATTCGCGCAAACCCAGCGCGCCCTTCTGGAACACGACGCCCACCAGCGCCGCCAGCGCCGCCGCCAGCGGGGCGAGCAGATAGCCGCGCCACGTCGGCACGTTGATGGGCGGCAGGTCGAACGCCGGCCGGGGACTCACCAGCAGATCGACGGTCATCGCCCCGAGCACCGCCGCGTAAAACATGCTGCCGATCAGCCGGCTGTTGAGGTCCTCGACGATCTCCTCCAGCACGAACGTGATCGCCGCCAGCGGCGCGTTGAACGCCGCGGCCAACCCGGCGGCGGCCCCGGCGGCGGCGGCGAGACGGCGGCCGTTCTTGGCGACGCCGAGCGCGCCCGCGAGTTGCGAGGACGCGCCGCCGGCCAGTTGCACGGTGGGTCCCTCGCGTCCGAGGCTCGCGCCGCCCCCGACCGTCAGGATGCCCGCGACGAATTTTACCCACACCACCCGCGCGGGCACGAACCCGAAGTCCTTCCAAAACGCGAGCTTGAGCTGCGGGATGCCGCTGCCCGCCGCTTCCGGACAAAAGCGGGCCAGCAGGAAACCGGCGATCAGCGACGTGACGACGATCAGCGCGAACGTCACCGATAGGAACACCGCCGCCGGTTGCCTGGCCAGGGCGAGAAACGTGTGGTCGTAGAACCGCGCGATCCCCACCTCGAACGCCACGGCGGCCCCTCCGCCGCAAAGCCCGTAAACCGTGGTCAAAAAGACTGGCCGGGCTTTGCGCGGGATTTTTTGGAACGCGGCGGAAAGGAAGCGGAGCACGATGCGTCGAGTGTCGGACACCCGGCGGCGTCTGGCAAGGTGCCTACGGCGTGGCCGGCTTGGCCTGATGGTACTTCGCTTCCTTCGACTGCTTGTTCAGCACGTCGAACAATTCATTAAGCCGCCGCTTGCTGAGCTGGTTGAAAACGAACGCCGGGATGCCCCCGCCGCCGTCGGTAAAGAGCGTGTACGTCCCGCGGGTGTGTTCGCCGTTGTCGATGGGTTCGAGCACCCACGAGCCCTCGTTGACGGCCACGCGCACGGTGCCGGGTTTTTCCGCCGGTCCGCGCTCGTTGGCGGGGTTCCAATGGCTGCCGTAAACGATCGTGCCGTCGTCGGCTTTGTGCGAGTCGTCGTGGACAAGCAACGTGTAATCGCGCGGGTCGATGAGCGGCGGGGTCATGCGCGTGTAGACGGTCAGCGTGTGCTTGGCCGCGTTGCGGAAGATCAGTTTGCTCTCGACGATGTAGGGCATGAACGACGGGTAATTTTCCACGTCGTCGAGCACGTTTTTGATGACCCAGTTCGGTGCGTCGATGGTGCCGACGGCGCGGGTTTCCTTGATGGAAGAGCCGGGCCGGTTGCGGGAGTAGATGGTGAGGCTGCCCTTGTGGTCGATTTCCTCCCAACCCCCGCCGCCGGGCGGTTCGCCCGCCCGACCGACGAGCGGCGCACAGACCGCCGCCACACCGACCGCGAGACCCAGCCAACGGCTGACCGACGAGGAGATTTTGTAAAACATGGGGGAAATCAAAGGCTACAGAAAAACGAAACGGATGATCGATTTACATTGTAGTCGCTGTTTCCTATTCTTCATCCAAGATTTCCGCCCTCGCTTTCGCCCGTTGCCCGCCATGACTTCCTCCCGCCGCCACACGCTCGACATCCGGCTGCCGGAAGGCGTCGTGTTCTCGCTGCCGCTGGCCGGGCCGGCCACGCGGTTCCTGGCGTGGCTCATCGACCTCGTCTTCACCATGATCATCATCCTGGTGGTCAACCGGGTGATCAGGCTGTTTTTGTTCCTCGCGCCCGACGCGGCGGGAGGGTTGTCGGTCTTGCTGATGTTCGCCGTGCCGATTTTCTACGGGATCGTTTTCGAGGGCTTCTGGCGTGGGCAGACCCCGGGCAAACGCGCGTTGCGTCTGCGCGTGATGGACGCCGGCGGCCTGCGGCTCGACGTGCGGCAGGTCATCATCCGCAATCTGCTGCGCGCCGTGGACATCCTGCCGTGGCTCTACCTGGTGGGCGGCATCGCGTGCCTCGCCACGCGGCGCGCGCAACGCCTCGGCGACCTCGCGGCCGACACGGTGGTCGTGCGTTCCGAACGCCCCGCGACGCCCGACCTCGCGCAGATCGCCAGCGGCAAATACAACACCCTGCGTGACCATCCCGTGCTCGCCGCCCGCCTGCGCCAGCGCATTCCCCCGGCGGAGGCAGGTCTGGCGCTCCAGGCGTTGCTGCGGCGCGAAAAGCTGGAACCCCGCCCGCGCAGCGAG
>CAZZYS010000218.1:0-4115 GCA_964658285.1 uncultured Verrucomicrobiota bacterium | reverse complement strand
GCGCGATCAATGCCCGGACCTGTTCCGCGTCCGCAGGAGTCGCGGGAGTGTAGATGACCATCCCCAAACCGGGTTGGCCATCGACGGCAAAGGAAGAATACTCCAGCGCGATGGGGCCGCCGTGCGCGGGTTGGACGGATTTCGTGCCCTCGCCGTAGGTGCGCACGTCGTGGTCCAGCCACATCGCCGCGAATTCCGGGCTCAGACGGCTCAACTCCGCGACCATGCTCTGCGCCCGCCGGCACGTGCCCGTCCGGGCGATCTCCGCACGGAACGACGCCACCACGAACCGCGCGGCGTGTTCCCAATCCGGCAGCGTGGCCCGGAGGCGGGGGTGGCAGAAAATCAGCCGCAGGACGTTGCGCTCCTCGGGCCGGAGCGTCTCGTAGTCGATCAACACCGCCGCCGCCGCCTCGTTCCAGGCCACGATGTCCCACGCGGCGTTCTTCACCAGGGCCGGGCTGGTTTCCAGCAGATCGAGCACGCGCTGCAACCTTGGCGAAACGCTCGCGGCCGGCGCGGGGGGCCGGACCTCGGGCGGGCGGCCCTGGGCGAGCAGGTAGAGGTGTTCGCGCTCGACCTCCTTGAGCGCCAGCGCGCGGGCGAGCCGGTCGAGCACGTCGGTGGAGGGCGCGCCGCCCCGGCCCTGTTCGAGCCAGGTGTACCAGGTCGCGCTGACGTGGGCGCGCTGCGCCACTTCCTCGCGCCGCAGTCCGGGCGTGCGCCGTCGCGTCGAGGGCAGGCCGAACGCCGCCGGGTCGAGCTTGCCGCGGCGGTCCTTCAGGTACGCTCCCAGGGGATTTTTGTCCGGCGTAATCGTCGTGCTCATCCTGTTAGTCACCATACCGGTATAACGTCACTACTTTTCGCGGATCGATTCCACGCGCATGGTTGCTGCGTTAGTCCAACCACAGAAAACCCTACTAATATGCGTGTATTCCTGACCGGTGCGACCGGATTCGTCGGCTCCGCCGTCACCAAAGAACTCCTCAGCGCCGGGCACCAGGTGCTCGGCCTCACCCGTTCGGAAAAAGGGGCCGCCGCCCTCACCGCCGCCGGGGCCGAGCCGCACCACGGCACCCTCGAAGACCTGGACAGTCTGCGCCGTGGAGCCGAGACCACGGACGGCACGATCCACTGCGGCTTCGTCCATGATTTCTCGAATTTTGCGCGGTCCTGCGAGATCGACCGCGCCGCCATCGAGACCATCGGCGCGGCGCTCGCCGGTTCCGACCGCCCCTTCCTCAACACCTCCGGGCTGGCGGGCCTCTCGCTGGGTCGCCCCGCCACAGAAGAGGATGCCACCGCGCCCAACTCGACGCCGCGCGCTCCGGCCGAGGGATTGACGCTCGGATTGGCCACGCGCGGGGTGCGCGCGGGGATCGTGCGGCTGTCGCCCTCGGTGCATGGCGAGGGCGACCACGGCTTCGTGCCGATGATCGTCGGCGTCGCCCGTGAAAAGGGCGTTTCGGCCTACATCGGCGAAGGGGCCAACCGCTGGTCCGGCGTCCACCGGCTCGACGCCGCGCGGCTCTACCGGCTGGCGCTGGAAAAAGGCACGGCAGGCACGCGTTACCACGGCGTCGCCGACGAGGGCGTGCCCACCCGCGACCTCGCGGAGGTGATCGGCCGCCGTCTGGACCTACCGGTCAAATCGATCTCCGCCGAGGAGGCCAAAAGCCATTTCGGCTGGATGGCCTTTTTCTTCGCCATGAACCTCGCGGCTTCCAGTGCCCTGACCCGGGAGAGGCTCGGGTGGCAACCGACCCAACCCGGTCTCCTGGCGGACCTCGATCAGGAACATTATTTCGTGAGTTGAGTGGTGCGACCCGGGCGGGACGAGGGCGAGGGAAAAACAAATTTGCCGGGGAGCGCCGTTTTCCGCTATCCTGTTGCCATGTACCTGCCGACCACGCACCAGCGCATGACCGCGGACGAGTTCGCCGCGTTGCCGGAGGGGCCGCCGTACTTCCAACTCGTCGAGGGAGAACTTTTTTTCATGGCCTCGCCCACCCGTTTGCATCAGAAGATCGTTTTTAAGCTGGCGTTTTCCATTGAGACGCATTTGCGCGCCTTCCCCGGTACTGGCGAGGTTTACGTCGCCCCTTCCGATGTGAAACTGGACGAGGGCAACGTCTTCGAGCCAGACATCTATTTCGTCAGCCGGGAGCGGGAAGGCATCCTTACCGATCAGGGTGCGACGGGTGCGCCCGACATCGTCGTGGAAGTTCTTTCCCCGTCCACGCTGCGTCTCGACCGGGAAAAAAAGCGCGGCGTGTACTTCCGCGCTGGCGTGCGGGAACTCTGGTTCGTGCTGCCCGACCGCCGGCAGGTGGAAATCCATCTGCCGACTCTCGGCGGTGAAACGGTGCGGACGCTTTCCAGTGGGGATGCATTGACGACCGAGATTCTGGCGGGCTGGTCGTCACCCGTGGAAGAACTCTTCACCTGAAGTTCCCCGGTTTCAGGTGACCGGCTGGTAGGCACTCTCCCGGCGGCGTTCCATGAGGCTCTGCGGCCTAGCGGGTTCCTTCCAACCGAACTGCCGGTACAACTCGTGCGCGTCCGCCGTCGCCAGCAGGAAGCGGCGCAGCCCCTGGAGACCGGGATGGGCGAGGATTGTTTCCAGCAGCCGTTTCGATAATCCCCGCCCACGGTGCGCCGGTAGCACGAACACGTCCGCCAGCCACGCGAACGTCGCCCGGTCCGTGATGACCCGCGCGAAGCCGACCTGCTCCCCCGCCCCGCCGCGCTCGCCGTTCTCCAGATAAATGCCGAAGCAGAGCGAACCCGCCGCCGACCTCGCCACGGTGTCGCGCGGGATGCCCTTCGCCCAATAGCTTTCGGCGCTCAGGTAACGATGCACCGCATCGAGGTCGAGCCGGTTGGGGTCGTCGCTGATCGTGTATCCGTCGGTGTTCATCCTCCCCGACGATGCAGGCAACCACCCCCGACGGCAAACGTCCCGCCCGGGAAATCTGCCGCTTTTCTTCGCCCGCTTGTGCGCTACGTTGTGCCCGCCGGGACCGGCTTCTTCACATCTTGTCCACAGTCGCCAAATGAGCTGGATTTTCACCCGGTGAACAAGTCCTGAATTTCCCTTCCGCCATGCCTGACCCACGTTACGCCCAACTCGCCAGCCTCCTGACCCGTTTTTCGACCAAACTCCAGCCGGGCGAAAACGTCCTCCTGGACATGTTTGACACCCCGCCCGAGATGACCGTCGCCCTCGTGCGCGCGGCCCGCGCGGCCGGCGCTTTCCCGTATGTTCAGGTCCACCAGGCCCAGGTGACGCGCGAACTCCTCGCCGCCGCCCAGCAGGAACAGTACGACCTCATGGCCGGACTCGAACTCGCCCGCATGGAAAAGATGCAGGCCTACATCGCCATCCGCGGCAGCCACAACATCACCGAATTGAGCGACGTGCCCGGTGATTGCATGACCCTCGCTATGAAGACGATGCGTCCGGTCATCGACCACCGCGTCAAGAAAACCAAATGGTGCGTCCTGCGCTGGCCGACGGCGGCGATGGCCCAGCTCGCGGGCATGAGCACGGAGGCATTCGAGGATTTCTATTTCCGCGTTTGCACGCTCGATTACTCCAAGATGGCACCTGGCATGGCCGCGCTCAAAGCCCGGCTCGACCGCACGGACCTCGTCGAGATCAAGGGTCCGGGCACCGACCTGCGTTTCAGCGTGAAGAACATCGGCACGGTGACCTGTGGCGGCTCGCACAACATCCCGGACGGCGAGGTGTTCACGTGCCCGGTCCGGGACAGCGTGCAGGGGCACGTTTCCTTCAACGCGCCGACGATCTACCAGGGGGTGAATTTCGACGGCGTGCGGCTGGAGTTCGAGCGCGGCAAGGTCGTCAGGGCCACCGGCAACCCGGAGGACCGGCTCAACGAGTTCCTGGACTCCGACGAAGGGGCGCGCTATATCGGGGAATTCTCGCTGGCGTTTAACCCGCACATTCTCAACCCGATGCGCGACATCCTCTTCGACGAAAAGATCAGCGGCAGCTTCCATTTCACGCCCGGCCAGGCCTACGAGGACGCCGACAACGGCAACAAGAGCCAGGTCCACTGGGACATGGTCAGCATCCAGCGCCCGGA
>CAZZYS010000217.1:0-7689 GCA_964658285.1 uncultured Verrucomicrobiota bacterium | reverse complement strand
CCGTCACGAAGATGATCAGGTTGCGCTTGATGTTCTGGTCGATCTTGCTGCGGAAGAGCCGGCCGACCAGCGGGATGTCGCCGAGCACGGGCACCTTGTCGTTGATCTTCTGGATGTCCTCGCGCACCAGGCCGCCGAGGACCACGGTTGAGCCGTCGTACACGCTCACGCTGGTGGACACCTTGCGCACGCTGAACACCGGCTGGTTGATCGTGTTCTGCGTCAGCACGTTGGTCGTCGAGATGCCCAGGGCGTTTGTCGAAACGGTCTGAATCGGGCTGCCGTAGTTGATGAACCCGTCGAAGTCCACCACCTGCGGCTGGAGCGTCAGATCGATGGTGAAGTTATCCGGGCCGATGACCGGATCGACTTCCAGCGTCACGCCGGTGTTGCGTTTCTCGAAGGCCGTCGGCGTCGTCGGAGTCACCGGGAAGCTGCCGCTGCTGCTGCTGCTGAGCGCGCCGGTCGGCGAGATGACGGTCGTCCCCGCGTTGTTGTTGCCGAAGGTCTGTGGGATCTGCGGCGGCTGGAACTGCGTCGGGTAGATGAACTCGCGGATGATCTCGATGGTCGCCTTCTGGCCGCTCTTGGCCGTCACGCGCGGGGCGCTGAGCAGATCGACGCCCTTTTGCTGGTTGAGCGCGTGGATGACGACCTGGAACTGCGGATCGCTGAACACGCCCGCGATGCTGAAGATGCTCGGGGCCACCGCCGCCGCGCCGGTGCCCAGCAGCAGCGCATCGACCGCGTTGGCCGAGATGCCGTAGGTGCCGGAGCGCAGGCCGGAGGTCACCGGGTTCGTGCCGACCGGACCGCCGTTGGCGTTGCTGAACGGGAAGTTCGACCCGCCGTTCGCGCTCGTGGTGGGCACGCCGTCGCCGGTGGTGCCACCGCCCGCGAACGTCTTCTGGCCGCTGTCGATGTTAAACTGACCCAGCGTCCAGTCGAAGCCCAGTTCCTTGAGGTTGTTCTGCGTGATCTCGATGAATTTGCTCTCGATCTCCACCTGCTTGGGCACCACGATGGAATCGGCCACGATGGCCTGCACCAGATCGACGTTCGCCTGGGTGTTGCGCACGACCAGCTTGCTGGTCGCCGCCGAGTAAAACGCGCTGGCCCCGGCCGGGAACGTCACGCCGTTGCTTTCCAGGAACGTCTTGGCGTCCACGCGCGTGGTCAGAGCGCCGCTGCCGGTGCCGGTGACATCCGTCGTGCCGCTGCCGGTGGCGGTCGCCGAGGTCGCCGACTGGTTGAGCGCGCTGCCCACCCCGCCGGTCGAGGTGCTGCCGATGAAGCTGGGCGGGACGCGAATCTCCAGCGTGATCATGTCGCCGGTTTCCTCGGTCAGGGGCACGATGGACACCGCGTAGGGCTCCACCTTGATCTTCAAGTTGGCCGCCTTGGCCACGTAGTCGAGCGCGGCCAGGAGCGGGATGCGGCTCAGGGTCAGCGAGATGCGCGTGTTGGCCGTCGGCCCGGCGGCGGAGGGCAGAGACACGCTCGGGGCGGCCCCGGTCGTTTCCGCCCCGGGCGGCAGGCCCGGGATGCCGGCGTCGGTCGTCGTCGGCACGCTGGAGCGCGTGCTGCCCGACGCCAGTTTGAGGAAGATGTTGATGCCGCGCTCGTCCTCGGGCGACTGGGTGTCGAGCCGGCGCGCTTCCTGGCGCAGGAACTCGACGGCGTCGCTGAGCGTGGTCGAGCGGAATTCGATGTTCGGGATGATGATGGCCTGGAGCTTGCGCGTGATGGCCACCGTGCCCGAGTTGTCGTTGATCTTCTGAAAATTGCGGCGCGGGTCGGCGTCGAGGTTGGCACGGCGCACGGGCAGCTCCCACCCGGCGGCCGTTTGCTGGATCAGCCGGCCACGGGTTTCCTGGTAGCCGGTGTTCTCGGAATGGCGGGTCTTGGCAAGGTCCACGCGCTCCTCGCCACGGCGGGCGGCGTCGTTGTAGGGATCGAGCGCCAGCACCTGCTCGTAACGCTTGAACGCGAGATCGAAGCGGCCCGTATCGTAGTACTGCCCGCCCTCGCTGAGATACTTTTTGACCAACTGGACCTTGGCGATGTGCTTGGGGGTGACCGTCTGGTTGTAGTATTCCGGGTCTTCCAGATGCTGGAGCAGGTCGAGGGACGGCTCGTAGTTCGGATCGTACTCCGGACGGAGGGTCACCTTGGCGACCGCTTCCGCGTCGGGGTAGCGTCCCTCGACGATGCGCAGTTCCGCCAGTTTGATCGAGGCATCGAAAAACTTCTTCATGGCCGCGCGACGCCGGTCGCCGGTAGCGGGCGCATCGGGCAGCGAATCGGTCGCGGTGCGGTAAAATTTGACCGCGTCCTCGTAATCCTCGCGGAGCATCGCGGCATCGCCCTGGCGGAGATTATCGTCGGCGGACATGGCCAGATTCTGGCGACGGGCGATCTCCGTCTGGGCCGTCGTCTGGAGGTCGCCGTTCGACCGGAGGGTGCGGGTCGTGCGTCGGGTGGTGGTGGTGGTGGTCGTTTGCGCGTGGAGATACGGGGCCAGGCAGGGGAGCAGGACGCCGACGGCGGCGGCAACCCGGAGACAGGACGGAAGCGGGCGGGAACGGATCATAAGGAGGAGGAACGCGGGACTCTGAAAAACGCAGGCGGGGGATTTGCCGGGACAAGCTTCTCATGGACAGCCATGACGCACGCGGGTTGCCCCCGGCAGCAACGTGTGTAGCGCAGACGCCGTGGCGGCGTCCATCGTAAAAAACAATTTTTTTCGGCCCGGTACGGCCTGTCGTGAGTGACCGCCGATTCCCGTCGGACGAGGCGGAGGCTCCGGCTTCGTTTCAGAGCAGGTTTTCGTGTCGCGTCGGAGCACGCGTCCGTAGTGCGCAAGCGTCACGGGTCCAGGGGTCAGCGAAGTCCTGGAGCCCGCGCCTTCCGCACCTGCCCCTCTAAGAAACGTGTGAGAGAATTCTGAACAGGCCGTTGCGGCCGGTCGTCAACAAGGTAGGGATGGCTCTCCGAGCCAGTCCCTATTTTGGCTGGGATGACTTCTGTGCGAACAAAGCGCCTGCCAGAAAATCTAGGGACTTGCTCGGAGAGCCATCCCTACCTTGTTGACGACGCCTGCGGTGGGTTCCCCGCACGCCCTCTAAGGATGCGCGGCGGGTTGGGTTACCGGCTGCGTGTGCAGGTGCAATTCCTTGTTCTCATCGACCTTGATGACCTTCACGTCCGTGTCGCTGAGTTCGACCACCTTATATTTGACGTTGTTCTCGGGGGCGAGGGTAAATTCCCCGTCGCGCTGCACGGCGAATTCCTTTAGCCCCATCCACACGTAGTCGAGCACCGCGTAAGTGGTCGGCGAATCCACCTCTTCCTGCTTGGGCAACACCACGGTCTGGCCGGTGTCGGTGTTCGAGAGCGTCAACTCCGAGATGTCCTTCTTGAAGCCGTGCGAGGTGTCGTATTTCTCCTCGAATTTGGTGACCTTGAACTTGAATTTCCCGAGCCGGACGGTCTGGTTCAGCTTCACGAACTGCGAAGGCGCTTCCTCGTCGTCGGTGTTGTTGACGATGAAGGTATCCCCGTTGCGCGCATCGAAGCGCAGATGGAAAGGCACGTGCACGAACCGCTTGAGGTAGAGCTTCGTGTAATACGGCGGATGGGAATCCTTGTTGTCGGGATCGGTCTTCGCCTCCCACTCCTCCAGGGTGTTGAACCCGTCGCCGTCGGTGTCCTGGTCGAGCACGTTGGTGGCGAGCAGGTCCTGTTTGTGGTCGGTCAGCCAGTCGTTGGGGATGGGGGGATGGAGGGTGATCGAACCGTCCAGCGGCACGGCCACCCCGTTGTTGTCGATGATCGGGGTCGATCTGAACAACGGCAGGAGCAGTTTCTTTTCCCCGATCGCGCGCGGCTGCCACGTCTGAGGAGCGGTCATTTGCATCTGCTTTTCGGCGATGCCCTTCTCGTCCAGATTGACGCCGGTCGATGATCTCTTGACCACCTGGTCCGAGAGGCTCTTGAAAACCTCGCTGTAGCCACGGGCGTTGTTGATGAGCAATCCCGCGCAGATGAGCAGCACCAGCGCGAACACCGCGAGCAGGAAACGGTCGTAGTTCTGTTTGATCCAGGTCATGGGGAGGACGGTTTTGGAGGCTGGAGGTTGGCGGCGGAGGGAAAACGAACTTCAGAGCGCCGGAGGCGAGACCCTGACGATCTCGACCCGCATGGTCACGGTCAGGCCTTCCAACCCGACGATGTATCGCAGGGTGGGTTTTTCGGTCGCGGTGGCGGCGGCAGCGTCCGGCGCGCCCGGGACCGGGGCGGGAGTCGGGGCGGTCGGTTCGGCGAGGGCGGGCGCTGCTTTCTTGGGTCCGGCCTCCGCGTCGTTTTTGACCTGCACGGCGCGCACGAGGAACAACCGCTTGGACGTGACGAGTTCGTCCAGCGTCTCCCGGAACGAACTCGGCTGGCACTTGAAGGCCACCGTCACCGGCACCCGGGACACGGAGTCAGCAGGCGAGGTGGCGGCCGGCTTGGCCCCGGCGGTGCGACCGGCCACCGGCGCGGGTGCCGCCACGGAGACGGCCCCGGATTCCTGCGGCAGGGGGGCGCGCTTGATGGAGGTCAACGCCGTGATGCGTTTGTTGATGAGGATCATCAACAGGTCCTGGACGGCGTCGAGTTCGCGCGAGAGCGCCGGGGCCGCCGCCGTCTCGGGCGGAGCGCCGCGGTACTGCTCGAAGCCCATGTAGAAATCCTTGGGAAGCTCCACCCGGGCCGCCGCTGCCGCCTGCGAGACCTCGTCGACCACGCGCCGCAGCTTGTCCTGGAAGTCGATGGGCTTGAAATCCGCCTTCTCGGGCGGCGGTTCGTAGGCCGCGAGCCGCGTTTGCAGGTCGGTCACGGAGTCAGCGGTTTTTTTGCGCAGGGTTTCGAGGTCGCGCTCGCCCGCCGGCGCGGGGTAGGGCTCCAGGCCATTGAGGCGCTGGACTTCCTTCACCGCCGCTTCGTAGTCCTGCGACACCTGGTCGTACGCGCCCATCTGCGTGACCAGCAGGTAGATCAACACCCCCGCGCCGACGGCGACGACGGCGAGGAAGCCGCTCATAAATTTGTTGTTACGAATCCAGTCCATGCGTTTGGAAATTGGCGGTTGGGGGAGGGGGGGGAACGGCGAGGCTCCTTACGGCGCGGGCAAGGGCTGGGTGAGCGGGAGCTGGATTTCGTACTCGAACGCCCACGCGTCGGCCGTCTGCGGCGTCCGGTTTTTGATGACGCTGGTGGGGTTTGCCTTGTCGATGTTGAACAGGCCCGATTTGATCAGGTTGTTGGCGAAGGTGGTGACGATCACGTCCGCCTGCGGGTTCTCGAAGTAGAGGCCCTTGAGGTGCAGCCCGTCGATGACCGGGCCCTTGCTGGCCGGCGGAGCCTTGCCGCCCGCCGGGGCGGGGGCGCTGCCTGCCCCCGGGACGAGGAGGGGCCGGGCCGGGTCGGCGACGTTCACCGGTTTGCCGCCCGAGGTCGCTTCGAGCTGGGTGATCCAGACGTATTTTTCGGGGAGCGCCTCGTTGAGCGCGCTGAGGGTGCGCGTCCAGAACTGCCGGTCGTCCACGGTCTGGAGCAGGGGGGCGAGGCTTTCCTTGCTCTTGGCGATGTCCGCCTTGATCGCGTTGTCGCGCTTCTCGTAGTTGCCCATGCCGGCGGCTTTCTGGTGGAGCGCGCCGAGGACCTCGCTCTGGATCGTGGTGGCCCGCAGGAAGTACAGCCACCAGCCCAGCAAGGTCAGCAGCAGGCAGACGCCCGCGGCCACGAAGTACGGCCCGCGCGCGGCGACCTTTTGCGCGCGGATGACGCTGGTCGGCCGCAGGTTCAACTCCATCGGGCAGGTGTTGACGCTGCGCAGCCCCAAGCCGACGAGTTCGCCGAGCAGGTGGGCGTTGCGCACGACCTCCTCCATCGGGACGTTGCCCGTGACGGTCACGTTCTTGAGCGGATTGAAATACTCGATGGGAAGCTGGAACTTCTCCGCGAAGAACTCCCGCAGGTACGGCAGGTTCGCCGTGCCGCCGCACAGGAAAATGCGCTGCGGCGCGGTGCCGGCCTGCTGCGCGCGGTAGAAGTTGATCGAACGGCTGATCTCCGCGTGCAGCCGCGTCATGGCGTTGCGGATGATCTTGGCCTGCTTGGCGATGTCGGCGTTCTTGTCGTCGGCGTAGGCCCCGCCGAGCGAGACGTAGCCGTCTTTTTTCTTGCGCTCCTCGGCGGCGGAAAAACTCTCCTGGAATT
The DNA here is from genome assembly GCA_964658285.1 of uncultured Verrucomicrobiota bacterium. Lineage (GTDB taxonomy): Bacteria > Verrucomicrobiota > Verrucomicrobiia > Chthoniobacterales > SZAS-18 > CAHJWO01. The sequence continues at coordinate 1,425 of CAZZYS010000217.1, read as the reverse complement.
CCTTGGCGAGGTTGGCCGTGATCGTGTTGCCGCCGATGTTGATCGAGCGCGAGAACACCTTGCCCGGCTCGACGAAGACGAGGTTCGTGGTCCGCGCTCCCAGGTCGATGAGCAGCGTGCAGCCCGGCAGGTCGCTGTAGTTGTAGCGGAACGCGTTGTAGAGCGCCATCGGCGCGGCGTCGACGATCTGCGTGCGGAAGCCGTTGCCCTCGCTGGTGGCGTTTAACTCATCGAGCAGGTCGCTCTTGATGGCCACGAGCACGACCTCCACCTGGCCTTCCTTGCCGCTGCCGACCAGTTGGTAATCCCAGATGACTTCCTCGATGGGGAAGGGGACGTTCTGCTGCGCCTCGAAGCCGATGATCTGGTCGATCTTGTCCTCGGCGACGGTGGGCAGCTTGACGAAGCGCGCGAAGATGTTCTGGCCGCTGATGGCGTAGTTGATCGGCGCGCTCCGGAGCTTGAGCGCGTCCTTCATCTCGGCGATGGCCAGCCGGGTCTGCGGCAGGCGGGCGGCCTCGGCGCTGGGATCGCTGAGGATTTCGGTCAGCTTGTAGGCGTTGAGCGCGAGTCCACCGTTCTCGGCGCGCTGGAATTCGGCGAGTCCGACGGTTTGCGTGCCGAGGTTCAAACTGAGGATGCGGGCGGGGGCGGCCATGGGGAAAAGTCAGAAGGCAGAATGCAGAATGCAGAGGTCAGAACCCGGAAGGCAGAGCACCGAAAACCGAAAGCATAAGCCAGGAGCTTGACACTCCTTTTCTGGACTTTTGCCTTCTGCCTTCTGCATTCTGCATTTCCGTTTCAGCGTCCCGAGGGTTTGACCGTCTCGTAGCGGTCCCACCAGAGGTTGGCGAACGGCGTCTGGGACTTGCTGAGCACGAAATTGGGGATCTGCTGAGCCTGGGCGAAGAAGTTGGCCCCGCCCTCTTTCAGGAACTTCATGCCCAGCGGCGCGGCCACGCCGGGACGCTGGATGAGCACCTGGGCGTTTTGCAGGACGTTCGTGGTGACCGGCGCGCCCTTCAACATGGACGTGAGCGTGCGCGGGGCGATGTACATCACCGTGAAAAGGCTCTGGCCGGCCGGGACATCCTGCAAGGTTTGGTCGCCCACCAACAGCTTGCCGGCGATGGCCACGTTGTAATGAAAGGCGACCTCCGCCGCCGGGGCCGACGAGGAAAACTCCACCTCGATCTCCATCCAGGTGCCCAGCGTGTAACGCTTGGCCTGGGTCTCGCCGCCGACCGTCGTGAACTCCGGCGTCTTGGGGAAGGCAACGTTGATGCTCTTGACGACGAAGGTGCCGTTGGTCGCGCCGGGACCGCTGCCGGTGAGCACGCTGCTCGAATTTTGCGCGTGGGACGGGGCGGGGGCGAGGAGCAGGCCGGCGAGGGCCAGACAGGCGAGGAGGGACGTTTTCATGGG
>CAZZYS010000216.1:0-7713 GCA_964658285.1 uncultured Verrucomicrobiota bacterium | reverse complement strand
TCGGCAAGAAGTTCGGCGTGACGCGCGAGCGCATCCGCCAGTTGCAGAACATCGCCTTGAGCAAGTTGCGCCGCGCGCTCCAGAAGAAGGAGCGTCCGGTGGACGTGTTGCAGGAGGCGTAAAGCTGCGGCACTGCCGGAAAGACAGATTTTTCAACGGGGCGGCATCCGGGAGGGTGCCGCCCCTTGTTGTTTCCGTCGGAAATTTGACGCTAGGTAGCAATATGCTACCATTCCGTCATGGGACAACCAGTTAAACTCTCCGATCAATTGATCACCGATGCCCGTTTCTGTGCCGGATTGACCGAACGCTCCATTGCTGGGCAAATCGAGTATTGGGCGGGGATCGGGAAGGTGATGGACACGATGATGCGGCAGGATAACATGGTTGCCTTGAAGAAGAGCGTTACGATGAACGCCATCTTGGAGCGTTTGGCAAAAGTCGATACGTCGGAAGGACGCCAGCAAATAAGAGAGGCGCTGAATCGAAAGCCTTTCCCGCACTACCGACGCGTCACGGAGCGCCCCGGACACTTGGTACGCATCGATGAGGATGGCACCCGTACCGTCGGACGTTTGGTTGGACGGAAATTCATGCCAGCTGACGCATGAACATTGAGCTTGGCGACCAGCGCCCGATCATTGTCGCCATCGCCGGTCCCAACGGTGCTGGGAAATCGACCTTCCACGAAGAGTTTATCCGCTCGTTTGGATTGCCGTTCATCAATGCGGACGAGATCGCCCTCGAACTGCGCATGGATGCTTACGCCGCAGCGGAAAATGCCGCGCGTTTGCGGGCGGAATTTGTTACCCGCAGCGAAAGCTTTGTTTTTGAAACGGTTCTATCTGACCCGGCGGGCGAGAAGATCGAATTTCTTCGACAGGCGGCAACCACTCACGGTTACGCCGTTCTCCTCTGTTTTATCGGGATTGATTCAGCGGAGACTTCCAATGAGCGCGTGTTTACCCGTGTTTCCCAAGGCGGTCACGATGTACCGAGCGATAAGTTGATCGCCCGTTATCCCCGCACGATGGCCAATCTGGCGCGTGCAATTCAAAATCTGCCGCGCGTGTACGTGTATGACAACAGGGATTCGGAGAACCCCTACCGCTTCGTCGCAGAATACGAGGTCGGACAGTTGAAAAAGCGCGGGGAGGGACGGCCTGACTGGTTCAAGATGTTGGTCGAATCACGATGACGGCCGACGGAGGACGGTGGCCGAGCCGTTTTTCAGCCGCTCGAACTCCGCCAGCGCCATCCCGACGACCTGGTCCATGTTGTAGTACCGGTACGTCGCCATGCGGCCGACGAAGCTGACGTTTTTCTCCGCCTCCGCCAGCGCCTCGTACTTCTTGTACAGCGCGCGGGCGTCCGGCGCGGGGAGGGGATAATACGGTTCGCGGCCGGGACCGTAGTCCTGCGGATACTCGCGCACGATGGTCGTCATGGGCAGGGTCTGCCCGGTGATGTGCTTGATCTCCAAGATGCGCGTGTACTCGTGGTCGTTCGGGTAGTTCACCTGCACCGCCGGTTGGTAAAACTCCGTTTCAATCGTCTCCGGCTCGAACCGCAGCGAACGGTACGGCAGCGGCCCGTGGCAATGGTCGAAATACTCGTCCAGCGGCCCCGTGTAGATCAGGTGCCGGTAAGCCACCTGCGCCCGCGCTTCGCGGTAACCCGTCCGCAACCGCACCTCGATGTTCGGGTGCGCCAGCATCCGCTTGAACATCGCCGTGTAGCCGTCGCGCGGCATTTCCTGGAAACGATCCGAGACGTAGCGGTCGTCGCGGTTCGTGCGGATCGGGATGCGCCCGCAGACGGCGGCGTCGAGTTCGCTCGGGTCGCGCCGCCACTGCTTGCGGGTGTAGTTCTGGAAAAACTTCTCGTACAGCGCCCGGCCGACCTGCGAGACGATGACCTCCTCCGAGTTGCGCGGGTTGTCGATGGGCACGCGCCATTTTTCCAGCGTGGCGGCCATTTCCTCGCTGTCCGATGGCCGGCCGAGCAGTTGCTCGAAGGTGTTCAGGTTGATGGGGAACTGCCAGTAGCGACCGTCCGTCCAACTCAACACTTTGTAAGCCGCCGGCATCCACTCCGTGAACTGCCCGAGGTAGTCGCGGACGCGCTCGGAGTTCGTGCGGAAGTAATGCGGCCCGTACTGGTGGAGCAACACGCCGGCCCGGTCGTGGAAGTCGTACGCGTTGCCGCCGATGTGGTCGCGCCGGTCCACGACGAGGCAACGGCGGTTTTGTTGGCTGGCCAGCCGTTCGGCCAGCACTGCGCCCGCGAATCCCGCGCCGACGATCAGGAAGTCAAACACGGCAAGGCAAAGCGGCGCACGCGCGTCGGTCGGTCCTCAGATGCCGTTCGGGGTCGGCACCGGCGTGGCACCGACTTGCGCGGTCGGGGTGGTGTTGCCCGCTTTGTCATCGTCGTCGGTCCCGCCGGGCTGGAATTTCGGGACGATCTCGGCGATGAAATCTTCGATCAACCGGGTCGTCTCTTCCTGCGTGCGGCCGGCGGCTTGCAGATTGTCGGTCACGGTTGCCGCCACGGTCACGTAGGCCCAGCGCTGGTTGTCGCCGTGCAGGATGCGGTCGCGGGCGTCGATGAGCGTGCGCTTCAAGTGGGAGGCGGTGATGTCGTGCGAACCGATGAACCAGTAATAATTGAGGTTCTTGATCGCCACGGCGGGCGCCTTTTCGCTGGCCCGCCACTCGCGCACGTCGGTCAACGCCATGACCTCCAGCGGCGGCCTGGCGTCGGGCATCGGGATGTGGGCGAGGTGGGAGGACTCGACCGTCCAGCCCTGCGCGGTGAGGCAGCGTTCGGGCCGGTGGATGCTGTTGACCATGTCCGCGCCGCTGAGCACGATGGAGACGTAAATCCGGTCGCCGGCGGGGTTGGTGTACCACTGCCGGGCGAACTGCGTGTCCGCGGCGAGCCCGACGAGTTCCTCCTTGCTGACGGGCACCTCCTGGCCCGTCCAGCGGCCGACCTTCTCGGGCAGCTTCAAGCCGATGCCCGCCGGTCCGAGCGTGGTCTTTTGCGGGATGAGGAACACGCCGCCCAGGCCGACGAGCAGCACGGCCTGGAGCAGGAGCAGGCGTTTAATAATCATAGGTCGGGGTCGTGCCCGGGTCCGGCGAACCGTTGGTGACCGCCAGCGGCCGGGTGCCGGGAGGCAGGCCGGGTGGTTCCGTGTCCGCCGCAGCCGCCGGACGGCGGTTGTCGGGCGACGGGGAGTTCCAGTTCAGGAGTTTATTGACGAGGCAGAGCGTGGCGAAAGCGAACGGGAAAGAAACGACGTACGCCGAAATCTCGTGGAACCACTCCGCCGATTTCTGGCCGAAACACTTCGCCACGAGCATGATGGAAGTCAGTCGGGCGACGTTGCCGACGATGGCCACGGGGGCCGACGCCATGAAAAGCACCAGCATCTTCCAGAGCCGGTTTTGCGTGAGGTGGGCAAAAACGGCGGTCATCAGGGTGATGGCCATCAGCGAGTTGATGCCACTGCAATCGCCGATCACCTGGAACTGGAAATTGTCCTCGACGGCGATCAGCGTCGTGCCGACAGCCTTCATTTTGATGCCGATGGCGTTGCAGACGAGGTTGGCGGCCTTGGTGGCCAAGACCTGGAGTTGTACGGTGGCCTGATCGATGTTCGGCACCGGAATCAGGAAAAAAATGCACAGGATCGGGAACAACATCACCCGCGCCCAACGCCAGCCCGCCGCGTAGAGCACCCCGCCCCACAACAGAAACGGCAGCCCCGCCCAACCGAACCGCGGCTGGAGCGCGCGGGCGGCCAGGAGATACAACAACACGCCGAAAACGAAGGGCACCAGCCCGGCCCTCGACGGCACCGGCTTGACCCCGCGCAGCTTGGGCAGGGCGTTCCAGATCAGGAAGAGGATGATGAACGGGATCAGCGGTCCGTGTTCGTAGTGGGTTTCGGGGTTCCACGCCTCCCAGATCCAGCGCGCGAACGTGTTGGAGGCATGCCGGGCGGGGACGTAGAAAAGCGGCACCGCCCCGTAGAAAACCGCGAGGGTGAGCACCAACGCGCCGAGCACGGCGGCAGGCAATGGGTTGGCGCGTCCCCAGGCGAGGATCATCTCGTGCCCCGCAGGGGGCGGCGTGGCAGACGCAACGGTGGGATCGGGCGTCGGATCAGTGGAAAGCGGCTCGGACATGGGTACGGAACGTCCCGCCACGTTACGGGAAACGCCGGGCCTTGCCAAAAGCTAATTTTGGGGAGCCCGCGGGGCGGGGGCGGATTCCAGCGGACCGACTTGCCCGGGATGACACCCTGCCGGATATTGCCGGTCAAAATCTCCGACGAGATAAAAGGGCAACCATGCTGCGCTTCCGGCTTTTCAACGTTCCTTTCGAGATCGGCCTTTACTTCTGGGTCGGCAGCGCGCTGCTGGGTGGGAACATGGCCACGGGACCGAACGCCGTCGCGCTGCTGCTCCTCTGGATCGCGTGCGTGTTCGTCTCCATCGTCGTCCACGAACTCGGCCACGCGCTGGCCGCCCGGCGCTTCGGCGTGCAGCCCACCGTCGAGTTGCACGCCCTCGGCGGGGTCACGCGCATGTACGGCCGGCCTTTGACGCGGGCCAAGGGTTTCTGGGTCACCCTGTGCGGCCCGGCGGCGGGCTTCGGGTTGTATCTGGCGGCGTTGGCCGTGGATCGGTGGTTCTACCCGGCGGCGAGCTTCTACGAGCTTTTCGCCTCCCGGATGACGCCCGCACTGGCCGCCGGAGCCACTTTGAATTTCCTCCTCTGGATCAATCTGGTGTGGACGGTTTTCAACCTCCTGCCGATCCTCCCGCTCGACGGCGGCCAGATGCTGCGCAATCTCCTCGGCCCGCGTTACCTCAAAGTCACCGAAGGAATCGGCGTCTTCGTCGCGGGCGCGGCGGCGACGCTGCTGGCGCTCCGTGGCCAATGGTACACCGCCATCTTCCTCGGTTATCTGGCGGTCCTGAACCTCCAGGGCAATCCCCGGGCACTGCCGGGCGGGACCACCCAGGCGGCGAGGCCGGAGCGGTAGGCGGGCACGTCATTTACACCCGTATCCGGGTCGGGATGGGCTTGACGGCGGACGGCTGGGCCACGTTCGCCGCGCCGGTCGTCCCGGGCGCTGGGGTGGTGGGCAGCGTCAGGCTGAAGGTCGCGCCCTCCCCGAGACGGCTGCGGCATTCGAGACGGCCGTCCATCGCCTCGGCCAGACGTTTGACGATGGACAGTCCCAGGCCGCTGGAGGCCTCGCCGCCGGTGGGCCGCGCACTCAGGCGCGCGAATTTGCCGTAGAGTTCGCGTTGGTCCTCCTCGCTCAGGCCCGGCCCGGCGTCCTGCACCTCGACCGTCGCCGTCCCGCCGCCCTCCGCGATCAGCACGCGCACGGTCACCGGCCGGTCGGGCGGCGAGAACTTGATGGCGTTGGAAACCAGGTTGTCGATGATCTGTTGGAGCGATTGCTGGTCGGCGGTGACAAAGGGGTTCATCCCCGTGACGGGCTCGAAGCTCAGGCGCAGGTTTTTCTCGCGCGCCTTTTGCCGGTAGCCGTCCACGATCAGCATGGCGGTGCCGTGGAGGTCGCAGGGTTCGATGTGTATTTCGAGCCGCCCTTCCTCAATGGCGCGGATGCTCAGGAACCGGTTGAGCAGGTCGCGCATGTGCTCGCTGGAACGGATGATGGTGGCCATCGCGTCGCGCTGCGTCTCGGTGGCATCGGGATCATAACTGCCGACGAGCTGCGCGAAACCGATGATGGTGTTCAGCGGACTGCGCAGGTCGTGGGCGGCGATGCCGAGGAACTCCGCGCGCTCGCGGTCGAGTTCCTTCAAGCGGACGTTGGCGGCCGAGAGGGCGTCGAGCGCGGTGTGGAGTTTGGCGAGCGAGTGGCGGCGTCCGCGCTCGAAGAGCAGGCCGACGGCCGACATGAAGAGCGTCAGACTCAGGTAACCGGCGGCGGTGATGGCCTTGTCCCAACCCGGCGGATAGAACGGCGGCGGGGTGCGGCCGGCGAAGTCCAGCGCGCAAAACGCCGCGACCACCCCCAGGCACACCCCGCACCACCAGCGTCCCAGCTTCTGGTCCACGAGGATCGACGCGCACAGCGGCACGACCGCCAGCCAGGCGATGGCGTGACCGTGCAGGCCGCCCTCGATGGCGGTCAACCCGGCAAAACCGAGCACGAGCACCAGCGCGTACACGTTGCCGGCCGCCACCAATCCGACCGCGCGGACGATCCACGGCGCGGCCACCATCGTCAGGGTGCAGGCCGCGACGATGGCGCCGCCCCACGGATGGCCGATGACGAAATAAAAGGCGGCGAAAAGTCCGCCGAAAACCGCGCCCAACGCGCTGAACGTCACGAAAAGCTGCGCCTGTCGGCGAACCTCCGCGTCGGTGCGGGCCGCCACGGGCGCGAACCGGTCCGCCACCGATGTAATCCGTGCCCAGACGGCAGCGGCGGCAGTGGGGGCGTCGGCTTCGGGCATGGAGCGGGGGCGGCCTTCGGACCCGGGGAATTTGCGGTCGCAAAGGTCCGCGTTTCCTGTGCCGGTTGTTATCGCACGACGGTGGAGAGGACTCAAGCCAACTCTGTGAGCAGCTCCATGAGCCGGTGCACGTCCACGGGCTTGGTCAGGTAGTGCCGCGCGCCGGCCGCGCGCACCTCCTCGATGCTGGTGGGCAGCGCGTCGGCGCTGACGACGACGACCGGGATCGCGCGGGTGGCCGGGTCGCCCTGGAGCGCGACGAGCACCTCGCGTCCGGCAAGGTCGGGCAGGTGCAGGTCGAGCAGGATCAAATCCGGCCGCCGCCGCCGCGCCAGTTCGAGCCCGTCCCGGCCCAGCGTGGCGGTCAGGAGACGGACCCCCGGGTAACGCTGGAGCAGGCGTTCGATGAGACGCAGGTTGGACGCGTTATCCTCGACGTAGAGGATCGTGCGCATCCGTCTGCGCGCCGCGCGCCGCGCCGGTGGCGGCGGGGGAGGGGCTGCCTTGGCCGCCGCAATCGCCACTTTCGCGGGCGGGGCGGGCGGGGCGAGCGGCACTTGGATCCAGAACGTGCTGCCTTTGCCCACCGTGCTCTCGACGCCGATCTCGCCGCCCTGGGCCTCGACGAGGTTTTTGCACAGGGCCAGTCCGAGGCCCGTGCCCGGCACGTCGGTACGTTCGGCCCCCAGGCGGTCGAAGGGTACGAACAGCCGCGCGAAGTCTTCCGGGGCGATGCCCGGGCCGGTGTCGGCGACCGAGAGGCGCAGCCGCGCCGCGGGCATCGCCCGGCAGGAGACCATCACTCGTCCCCCGGGCCGGTTGTACTTGACGGCGTTGGACAGGAGGTTGAGGAGGATCTGGTTGAGGCGCTGGCGATTGACGAGCACGGCCTGTCCCGCGGCGGGGCTGTCTTCGAGTTCGATGGTCACGCGGCGCGGCGCGGCGAGGGAACGCAGCAGGCTGATGCTTGCCGCGATGGCCTCGCGCGGTTCCACGGCGTCGGGCGTCAGGGTGCCGTGGCCCAGTTCCAGGCGGGAGATATCGAGCACGTCGTCGATCATCGTCAGGAGCTGGTTGCCACCAGCCAGGACGTGCTTGACGCACTCCTGCTGGCGCTCGGTGGCGGCGTCCATCTGCAGGAGCTGGCTGAACCCGAGGATGGCGTTGAGCGGCGTGCGCAGCTCGTGGCTCATGCGCG
>CAZZYS010000215.1:0-7720 GCA_964658285.1 uncultured Verrucomicrobiota bacterium | reverse complement strand
CCCGTGGAACCGGTGACCAGTGCGGTGCGGCAACTGGTCGTCGGGATTGCGCCCGATTGGAACTCGATGCACGGCCGCTTGCAATGCTTCGAGCGCGCGCCCGGCGGTCCGTGGAAACCGTCGCTCGGACCGATCCCGGTGCTCTTCGGCAAGCAGGGGCTGGCCTGGGGACGGGGTGTCGAAGGAACGGCCGAACCCGGCAACCACAAGGTCGAGCGCGACGGACGTGCGCCGGCCGGGGTGTTCGAGATCGGAAAAATTTACACCTATGACCCGGCGTTGCCCGCCGGATCGGAATACCCGTTTCACCAGGTGACCACCGCGGATGCGTGGGTGGATGACCCGAAGCTGCCGAACTACAACAAATTCGTGACGATCCCCGACCCGGCGCACCCGCCGGACTGGTTCGACAAGATGAAGATGCGCCACGGCGATTTCGCATACCGGTGGCTCGTCGAGATCCGGCACAACTCGGATTCCCCGCAGGCCGGGGCAGGCAGCGCGATTTTTTTCCACATCCGCCGTGGCGAGGACCGTCCCACCAGCGGCTGCACCACGATGGCCGAGGGCGAACTTTCGCGATTGATCCGTTGGCTGCGAGCGGCGGACCATCCGCAGTACGTCTTGCTGCCACGCGACGAATACCTGCGCAAATGGCAGGAGTGGGGCCTGCCGGACCCGGCGTTGCTTCCAAACAGCTAGATGCCCAGTAACGCGGCACCGACAGAAATAGAGACGCGGGGAGCGCCGCCCGACCGATTAACATTTTGCAATCCGGCGTTTCGGCCTTATTCAATGATATGAGCACTCCCCTGGCAGCATTTGGCAATTTGATGGGAATGGATGGTCTCGTCATCCTGATCGTCCTGCTCTTGCTCTTCGGAGCGAAGAAGCTGCCGGAACTCGCGCGCGGCCTGGGTCAGAGCCTGAATGAATTCAAAAAGGCGCGTGACGACTTCGAGCACGAATTGCGTTCCGGCCAGCAGGACCCACAGGCCCGCGCTGCCGATAACCGGCAGGCCCACACGCCGGTGCCGCCGGCGGCCGTCCCCACTCAATCGCTGCCGTACAGCGCTCCCGTGCAGCAAGCCGCGCCGATGGACCAATCCCCGGAAGCTCTGCGGAAACAGGTCGAGCTGCTCCAGAGCCAACTACGGGCCATGCAGGAACAAAAGACGGACACCACACCTGTCGTCTGAGCGCGGGTCGCTTTTCGTTTGCCGAGCCGTTCCCTTTGTTGGGAGCGGCTCATTTTTTGTCCGCCTGGCTTCTGAAACATCGCCTCCATGTCCGGTTTTTCCCTTCGTTCGTGTAAACGGTATTATCGGCTGGGAACTCTCGCGCTGGTGGCGCTGGCGCTTGCTTCCAACAATCTCGTAACGGCCTCGCAGGCGGCGCAAGGTACGCCAGAAGCCGACCGCGCCTGGCAGGTAATCCTCGAACAGGCGACTGGACCCGGTACCCGGCCGCAAAGCCCGGACGAGGCCACGGTGACGGCCCGGGCGCACCTCGAAAAGCAGGAAAGTGCGTTGCGGGATTTCGTGAAGTCCTTCCCGGATGACCCCCGCCAGTATAGCGCCCGCCTCCGCTTGGCGGCGGTGTTGGCGGCGAAGGGACGGTTCCTGGGCAAGCCTTCCCTCAACTCCGAGGCGGCAAAAATCCTCGCGGACATCGAGACCAACCCGGCCACGCCCGCGCCGGTGCGGGCGGATGCCGGCTTCGCGCGCGTCTCGCAGGCGATGCAGGACCTGTCGGCGCACGCGGATGCGCCCGAACGCGACGGCCTGCTCAAGAAAGTCCGCCGCTTCGACCTGGATTACCCCGGCGACCGGAGAATGGCCGGCCTTTTGACCGAACTAGCCAACCTCTACGACGAGGAACCGGCCCAAAAGAAAACCTTGCTCGAAGAAGCGGCAACCCGCGCACACGACCCCGCGCTCCAGGAACGCATCGCCGACGATCTTCGCCGCCTCGCCATGCTCAACCACCCGCTCTCTTTGCGTCTGCAACCGTGGCAGGGCGGCGCGCCGATTGATCTCGCGTCCTCTCGTGGTCGGGTCGTCGTGCTCCTGTTCTGGGCGTCGTGGTCCATGCCGGCGTTGCACGAGTTGGCGGAGTTGCAGCGGACGGCGAGCGAATTCACCGGCCGTCCGGTCGAATTCCTGACGATCAGCCTCGATGAGGATCGCAAGGCGCTGGCGTCCACCGTCGAGGCGGCAAATCTCCGCTGGCCTACCCAGTGCGATGGCCGCGGTTGGAAAAGCGAACTCGTCCGCTCGCTCGGGATCAACGCGCTGCCGACCGTGTGGGTGCTCGACCGCGAAGGCAAACTGCTCGACCTCAACGCGCGGGGTGAGCAGGCCGCCGTCCTCATCCGCAAGGCACTCGCCCCCTGAGCACGCCCGGTCCGTCAGTGCGCCCCCTGCGCGGACGAGAGTAACGCGGCGAAGGCGTCGCGGTTTTGCAGGTACAGAAACCAGCCTTCTTCCCTCTCGCGCAGGCTGATCAACCCGACGAGTTGGAGGCCGAACATCACCCGGCGAAGTGTTTTCTCGTCGTCGATTTCCTGCCGCAGGTTGGCCACGTTGAGCCGCCCGCCCTCGGCGTGGATGCGCTGGAGAATGTTCCAGGCCTGCGCGGCTTCCTGGCGACGCAGGCGCGTGATGGCCGAGAGATTGCCCCAGACCGAGAACGTGACGTTCGGGATCGCCATGAACAGTTCGACGACCACCCAGAGCAGATAGAGGCGCGCCTCGCGCAATCTGGCGATGCGAACGCGCTTCCGGACGATTCCGGCGGCCACCAGCGCCACGCCTGCACCGCCCGCGAACCACAGCGGGAAATGCGCGGTGAGCAATTCACGATCCGTCACCTGCAGGAGAGTGGCCGGGTTGAAACTCCGCGACAGGGTGGCGGCCACCAGGGCGAACCAGAAGACGAACACATAGGTGATCGCCCACAGCAACGCCGACGCGCCGAGCGAGAGTAACGCCAAAACCAGTGCCTGGCGGTTGTGCACCGCGAAATAACGCCGCAGAGCACGGGGTGCCGCCTCCGGATCGACTGCATCGACGGGCGGCTCTTGAAAGGCTTCGTCCTCGGGGGAAGGATGGATCATCGCAATTCGGACGGCACCGCAACATCGCGCACGACTCACGAAACCGCCAGTCATCCGTTCGCTGCAACCGACAGCGTCATCCGGCGGTCGCTAGCCGGTAGGACTCGCAAACTCGCGCCGCCGTCCGGGCGATGCTCTCGCGCAGGTGCGTTGGCTCCATGACCTCGATGTGGTCACCCCAACCGAGGATCCAACGCTCCACCTCGGGCGAGATGCCGACGTACATGGTCAGATCGAGTCCACCGTCCGGGCGCGCTTCGATGGTCTGGGAAGCGTGCCAGGTCCGTTCGTTGATCAGTCGGCCGGCGAACGCGTCGAACCGCAGGCGCACGCCGATGGGTTCCGGTGACGAAAACACCCCGAAGCTATCCGCGAGATGCGCGTCGAGAGAAAAATGCTTCGGCCTCACGAAGGTCCGTCCCGTGTTGCGCAAATGGCTCATGCGGGTCAGCGCGAACGTCCGGACGCTGCCCGACCGGTGCAGATCGAATCCGAAGAGGTACCATTGGTTGTCGATGCAAGCCAGGTGGAGCGGCTGCACGCAACGTTCTTCCTCCTTGTCGCTGGCGAGTTTCTGGTAGGCAAAAAGCAGTTCCTCGTGTCTCAGCACGGCCTCGCTCGCGATCTCGAAGATGCTCAGGTCACCCACGCCCTGACCGGCGGCGCGGAAGCTGATCGACTCGCTCAGATTACTGCCCCAGGCGAACTGGATCTGGTCGCGCAAGCCCGCCGTCAACTTCTCAAAGGCGTCGCGCAACGGTTTTTCAAAGGGCGTGCCCCGGTACTGGGTCAACGCCTGCCGCGCCACGGAGAGGGCCACCAACTCGCCCTCGGAGATTTTCATGGTCGGGAACTGCACCACCTCCCGCGTGTAGCGGAAAACATGGTTCTCCGCCTCGTACTCGATGGGCAGGCCGAGGCGATCGCGCATGAAGTCGATGTCGCGTTGCACGGTGCGCGGCGACACGCTCAGCAAACCGGCGAGTCGTTTGCAGTTGGTGGGATCACCGGTCTGCAGCTCCTCGTGAATCTGCATCATCCTCGCCAACGGCGGCCGCGAGTGGCTGTCAGAACTTTTCATGAAAAAACTTCAAAATATCTTCGGGCGTATGACAACGCTTGTCATACCCTGACTGGTAGGTTGGTCGCAACACAGAACCTAAAGTCATGAAATTATTCCATTTCCGTCGTCCGCCGAACATTTCGGAAGCCTATGCGCACCGCAACCTTGCCATCTATCTTCTGAGCCCTTCGGTGTCGGCCTCGAAGCAGACGTTCATCACCCTGGACGAGGCGTTGCAGGCCGGCTGCGCGCGTCTCCACGAGACCGGACGGGTCGGCGAACTGGAAATCGAGAACCTGACCCACGCGGACCTGTACGTGCAGGCCGGCGACGTGGTGAAAGGTGGATGGCAGGACCGTGCGCTGGGTCTGGATTTCATCGTTCCGCACGGGAGCCGACGCCCCCGGCGGATGCGGGTGCGGACGTTTTGCGTCGAGCGCGGACGTTGGAATCGGCGCGAGGGCGAAGAGGCCACCAACAGCTTCAAATCCGCGCCCTGTGTCGCGGCGACGCGCGAACTGAAGCTCTCCATCCGCGAGGCCGCGAGTCAGACGGCCGTCTGGACATCCGTCGATGCGGCGCAGATCAAGTTGAGCCAGTCGGTTGGGTCGGATGTGCGTTCCGCGGTCTCGCCGACCAGCCTGCCTCTAACCTTGGAGAATGAGGCGGTCCGCCGCCGGTTGGACGGCTACATGCATGCCTTCCACAATCTGCTGGCGGCGCAGCCGGACGCGGCCGGATTTGTCATGGCCATCAACGGCCGTATCAACAGCGCCGACGTGTACGCTTCGCCGGAGTTGTTCCGCAAGCTGTGGCCCAAGCTCCTCGAAGCCGCCGCCCTCGAAGCGTTGAGCGAGGCGGCATCGGTGGGCGTGACGTGCTCGACGCCCACTGCCAGGGAGGTCGCGGAATGGCTGCGGCAGGCTCGCCGGGGCCGGAAAACCAAGCACATCGTCACCCCGCGGGTGACCCTCGTGGTGCGCGAGGGCAAGGGACAGATTTCGTTCGAGACGATGGACGCCGAGCACCCGGACGTGTGTGTGCACCAGAGCATCCTGGCGCATTGACGGGCGGCGGCGGAGGCCCACCCGCCACGCGCGTTGCTTCAAATGCTGCTGCCGCTCCAGCGCAACTTCCGCCGGGCCAGTTCAAAGAACGGCAGGTCCGGCAGCATTGCCAGCGAGAGGATTTCCTTTGAGCGCCGGATGCGCACGGAATCACATGCCTTCATCGGCACGGCGCGCTGACCATCCACGGTCAGAAAGATTTCGTCGCGCGCGTCGCACAGCCGCACCTCGACCAGAGCCTGATCGCCGATGATGACCGAGCGGTTAGTTAACGTGTGCGGGCAGATCGGCGTGATGGCGAACACGCTCGAATCCGGCGTCAGCAGCGGCCCACCGGCGGAAAGGGAATAAGCGGTCGAGCCCGTGGGCGTGGCGACGATCAGGCCGTCCGCGTTGTACTCCGTCAGCAGCGCGCCGTCGACGCGGGTCTCCAGGCGGATCAGGCGTGACAGGGCACCACGGCTGATGACGGCATCGTTCAAACCCTGGTGTTGGTCGATGATCGCGCCGTCCCTGACCACGGTCACGTCGAGCATCGAACGCTGGCTCAGCAGATACTCGCGGTGGACGATGCGACGGACAGCTTGGCGGTAGTCCGACGACGGCAGGCACGTGAGGAAACCCAGCGTGCCCAGGTTGATCCCGAAAATCGGGCGCAGGTTTTCGCCCAGCGCGTGGACCGTGCTCAGGATCGTGCCATCACCGCCGAGCACGATGATCTGCTCGCAGTCGCGGCCGAGGTCGGCCACCGTGCATCCGCTCCGGGCGTCGCCGAGCAACTCGGCCGTGGCGACGTCCACCCGCAGCGAAAACCCTTCGCGGGCAAACTCCTCGCGCAACGTCTTGGTCAACGCAGCCGTGCCCCGCTTTCTGGGGTGTCCAACGAGGCCGATCAGTTTTGCAGACATGCCAGGAATTCCTTGTTGCCTTCCGTGCCTAGAATCGGCGAGTCCACGACGCCCGTCCAGCGCCAACCGGGCAGCGCATTTTCGGCGAAGAGGCGCACTTTTTCCACGGCGCGAAGGTGCAATTCAGCGTCCCGCACGATGCCGCCGCGCCCGACGGCCGAGCGTTCCAGTTCAAATTGAGGTTTTATCAGCGCGAGGATCGTGGCCTGTCCTACTCCGGTGCCGCCGACAAGGACACCTGCAGCCGGTGGCAGGATGAGGGTGAGGGAGATGAACGACACGTCGATCACGCACAAGGAAACCGGCTCCGGGAGATCGCGCGCCTGGAGGTAACGTGCGTTGATTTTTTCGCGGACGATCACGCGCGGATCGCTGCGGATCTTCCAATCGAGCTGGCTGTGGCCAACGTCGTAGGCGTAGACCCGGCTAGCTCCATGCTGCAGCAGACAGTCGGTGAAGCCTCCCGTCGAAGCGCCGATGTCGAGGCAGATCGCCCCGGTAGGATCGATCTGGAAGTGCGCCAGCGCTCGTTCGAGCTTGGTGCCTCCACGGCTGACATAGCGTTCCTTCGCCTTGATCTCCAGCGAACAATCGTCGGACACCTTGGTTCCTGGTTTATCAACAAGCTGACCTGTAACATGCACGGCACCAGCGAGTACCGCGCGTTGTGCTTTCTCGCGCGAATCGAACAAGCCGCGTTCCACAAGAAGAAGGTCCAAGCGGATTTTTGTGCGTCTTGGTGCAGGCGTCACAATCGCAATTCTCCCATCGCAAAGCAACCAGCGCCAGAAGGTAAAGCTGTTCGGGATTTTCATTCACATGGTGGCGAGCAAGCGCTATTTATATTAACAACGTTCACTTTTATGGACCCGCATTTTGAATTATCGCTGTTATGAAAAATAACGCTGATCGCCGAATGAGAGAGCGCCGGGAAACGCGGTTGAGAATTATCGATGCCGCACGCGAGCTTTTCCTGATGGGAGACGGTGAAGGTCTGACGCTCAGACGTGTCGCGGAACGGATCGAGTATTCTGCCACGACGATTTATCTCCACTTCCGCAATAAAGATGCTCTGGTACGCGAGTTGTGCACCGCCGATTTCGCGGCGTTCAGCCGTAGTTTGGTGCAGGCGGACCGTCTGACCGACCCTGTCGCCCGGCTGAAGAAGGTGGCGGCCGGATACGTGGATTTCGGTCTCCAGTATCCCGGCCAGTATCGTGCGATGTTCATCACCACGAGCAGTGCAAGACCGCCCGCGCGCAGGTCAGCGAGAAGCAAGGGCGACACCAATACCGCGTCGCGCACGAACGACAGCCCCGCCGAAGAAGCAGGCGGGAGCGCGAAACACGAACCTGACCCGCATGATTTCTTACAATCGGCAGTGTTCAAGGCGCTCGCGGCGGGAGTCTTCAAACCCGAGTACCGCGATGTGCCGTTGATTACGCAGACGCTCTGGGCCGGGTTGCACGGAGTCGTGTCGCTCCACCAGGTCAGAGCCAAGCATCCGGCGGTCAGTTGGCGTCCCGTCCAGGTCCTGACAGAGATGGTGATCGAATGCCTCCTG
>CAZZYS010000214.1:0-7771 GCA_964658285.1 uncultured Verrucomicrobiota bacterium | reverse complement strand
TCAAACCACAACCCGGATGCTTGCGCTATCCTAAATGTCGATTCAGCCTAGAGCATATTAACCGAGGTTGTAGTCTCTCTTCCGTCCCGGAGGGACGGCCACGACTCAAAATAAAACGCTCTAGCTTTCAGGCGACCTCGGCGAGCAACGCCGCGCGCACGCGGTCGAACTCCTCGTGGATCGCCCGCACCTGCTCGGCGGTCTCGGTCATCTTCCCCACCCGGCCCATCTGCTCGACCTCCGCGCAAAGGTTGTGCAGGTCGTCCGCGCCGAAGTTGGAACTCGCCCCCTTGATGCTGTGCACCGCCCGGACGAAATCCTGTTGCTGATTGTCTGCGAGCGCCGCGTCCATCTCGGCAAAACGCGCGGGGGTGTCGGCGATGAACAGCTCGATCATCTCCTTCAAGAATCCGTCGTCGCCTTCGGATTGCAGGCTTTTGAGGGCTTCGAGACTGTCGCGGTTGAGCACGGCGTGCTCGACGGCGGGGTACGTTGATCCGTTGGTGCTCATGGGAAAGGAAACGACGGCGGCCACGGCGGCGCGCAGTTCGCAGCATTGTTCAAGCGCGGTTTTCAAGCGGTTGGCTTTGACGGGTTTACTGATGTATTCGTCCATCCCGGCGTCCAGGCACTTCTCGCGGTCTCCGGTCATGGCGTTGGCGGTCATGGCGATGATGTAGGGTCGGCGCGGGCCGTCGGGCCAGCGGCGGCGGATTTCGCGGGTGGCTTCGAGGCCGTCCATCTCGGGCATTTGGATATCCATGAGCACCACGTCGTATTCGGCCGCTTCCAGCGCGTGCACCGCTTCCAGGCCGTTGTTGGTCGAGGTCGCGGTGTACCCGAGTTGTTTAAGCAGGCCCAATGCCACGCGCTGATTGACCATGTTGTCCTCGGCGATCAGGATGCGAAGCGGGCAGTGGTTCGTCCCGTTGGCGGATGCGGTCGAGGCGGCCGCCCCGTCGTGCGCCTGGCCGTTCGTGGCGGCGAGAGGTCTGGCACCGTTCGTGCCGTTCGCGCTGTGACCTTCGTGCAACGCGACCGGCGCGGGAGCTTCGTCCGCGCTTTTCAGATCGGTGGCGTTGGGCACCGCCGCCGCCTTGATCGTGAACTCGAAATTCGACCCGATCCCCGGCTCGCTCTCCAGCCAGATCGCGCCGCCGAGCATCTCGCAGAGGCGGTGGCAAATCGCCAGGCCCAGCCCCGTGCCACCGTGCTTGCGGCTGGTCGAGGCATCCACCTGACTGAACGCGCGGAAGAGTCGGTGCAGCTTTTCCTCCGGAATCCCCTCCCCCGTGTCACGCACGGTGAAATGGAACATCCACGGATCGATGGCGCCGACGTGTCCGTGGTTCTCCACGATTTCATTCAACTGATGGCCGGTGACGACCACATCGACGCGCCCGCCCGCCGGCGTGAACTTCATCGAATTGGAGATCAGGTTGAAAAGAATCTGCCGCACGCGCGTGACATCGCTCACGAGCACTTCCGGGATGCGGGGATCGACCTCGCAGGCCAGCGTCAGCCCCTTACCCACCGCCTGCACCGAGAGCAGGTCGATCACCTCCTTCAAGCAGGGCCGCAGGTTGAACGGCTGGTTGTCCAGTTCCAGGCAGCCCGCCTCGATCTTGGAGAAATCCAGGGCGTTGTTGATGAGACTCAAGAGGTTGTCGCCGCAGGAGGCGATCAGGCGGACCAGCTCTTCCTGCTCGGGCTTCAGTTCGGTGTTCAGCAGCAGACCCGTCATGCCGATGATCCCGTGCATCGGCGTGCGAATCTCGTGACTCATCATCGACAGGAAATCGCTTTTGACCTGGGCGGTCCGCAGTGCCTCGTCGCGCGCCTGCGCCTGCGCGGCGGCGGCGTAGCGTTGCGAGGTGATGTCATGCACCGTGCCCTCGTAATATTGGCAATCCCCGTCGCCATTTTGGACCGCGTGAATGCTCTCGGAGATCCAGGCGGTGGAATGGTCGCGCCGATAAATTTCGCTCTCGAAATCGGTCACGCGGCCTGCCGTGCGCAGCAAATGGAGCATCTCGTCCCGCCGCTCGGGATGCACCTGGATGGGGCGGCCGAAGTCGGTGGCGGTCTGGATGAAATCTTCCGCCGAGTCGTAACCGTAGACCCTGGCGGCGGAGGGGTTCGCGTTCAGGTAGCGGCCTTCGCAATCGACCTGGAAAATCCCCTCGGCGACGTTCTCGAAGATCCCGCGGTAGTTTTCCTCGGCCGCGCGCAGACGGTGCAGCGCGTGGTTCAGTTCCGCGGTGGTCAGTTCGGCCTCGGCCATTTTGGCGAGGTCGCGCAGGGCGGCACGGTGTTCGTCGCTGAAGGTGTGACCGACGCGATCCGCGATGCAAAAAGTCCCCAGCGCGAGACCTTCGGGCGAGAGCAGCGGCTGCCCGGCGTAAAAGCGGAGCCCCTCGTCGCCGTTGACCAGCGGGTTATCGTGGAAGCGCTCGTCCAGACTCGCGTCCGCCACGATCATCTGTTTTTCGGGAGAGACGATGGCGTGCGCGCAGAACGAGTCCGCCCGGGGAATTTCGGTGCAGGTCAGCCCCTGCCGGGACTTGAGCCAGACGCGGGCCTCGTCCACCAGCGCCACGAACGAGATCGGCACCGAGAACAGCTCGGTCGCCAGACGCGTGATCCGGTCGAACCGCTCTTCCGACGGAGTATCGAGAACGTGCAGGCTGCGGACGGCAGCCAGCCGTTTTTCCTCGTCGTAGGGCAGCGTGGGCTCGATCATGAGCGAGCGGAGCCGGTGAGCTGACCGTCGGTCACTCCCACGGCCGTGTTCGCCACGACCGACCTCGTCATCGGCGCGCTGGTGGCGTTCACCATGCCAGCCTCGCCGAGCGTGCCGCGCAACACGTAGATGAGACCTTTCACCGCCAGCTCGATGTAGGAGAACGGCTTGCCGATGAAGTCATCGCCGCCGCTGAGGCTCGACTTCGCGCGGCTCTCGAATCCGCTGAGCGCCGTGACGAAGATCACCGGCGTCTTGGCGTGCAACGGCATCCCACGCAACTTTTTGCACAGGTCGAAACCGTTCATGCCGGGCATTTCCACGTCGAGGAACACCAGGTCGAAGCTCTGTTCCTGGAGGAGCTTGAGGGCCTCGTCGGGATGGCTGACGGCGGTCGAACGCAGCCCGGCCTTTTCCAGCGAATGGCCGATGACGCGCCGGCTGATGATCTCGTCGTCCACGACGAGGATTTGTTCCTGGAGCGGCTGGCCGGTCTCGTGGATGCCGGCGTTGGTGAAGAGCATCGCCAGGAAATCCACCGCTTGCGTGAGCGTGCGTTTGGTGGAGGGGTTGAGTCCCTCCGGCTTGGCGTGGAACTCCCGCAGCATCGCCTCCAGCGCCCCCGCGAGGCGGGCGACCTTCTTGAAGCCGGCGATGGCGGCGTTGCCCGTCAGCGAGTGGACGCGGGTGTAAAGCTCAAGCAACTGGACGGATTGCGCCTGCGGGTCGCCCTGGCTGCGAAGAAGCACCTGGAGCAATCCGCGCAACGATTTGACGAAGTCCGGCGCGCCCTGCAAGAGCGACTCGCAGATTTCGGCCTGGAAGTCACCGTCCTCGGCCGCGGGCCGGGCCGGGGCTGCCCCGCGCGCATCGCCCATCGGCGCGCTCGATCCCGCCGCGACCGCGAGCGGCGGCAGGTCGAACTTGACGGTTTTTTGCGGCGCGCCCCCGAAAACGGCGTTGCTCGGCAGGAAAATCTCGTTGAGCGCCGCCACCACGTCGCGCGGTGTCGCCGCCGCCTTGTTGAACAAGCGCAGCACCCCGGCCGCGCGGGCTTCCTCCTCCACGTCCCGGGTGTAGATGTTCGTGAAGACGAGGATCGGCATCTTCTCGAACTTCTTCTGCGCCCGCGTTTTCTTGAGGATTTCCGAGCCCGACAAATCGCCGGGCAGCAGCAGGTCGAGCAGCAGCGCATCGGGATTTTGCGTGTAGATGTCATGGAAACCGGTCTCGCCGTCGAGAGCCACCTCCACCTCGTAGCCGGCGGCCTCGATCTGTGCGCGGTAGATGCCCACCACCGATTCATCGGCGTCGATGATGAGGATTTTCTTGTTCACCGGAGGCACCGTTGAAGCGGTGGGCGCGGAGGATTGCCCCGACCCGAACGGAACGGTGCGCGCGGGTGCCACGGTGGTCGTGGGAGCGTCCGGCGCGGGGGGCTCGTCCGTCGCTGCGGCGGGCGCGGAGGATGTGCCGGCTGCCGTGAGGCTGTTTTTGTCGAGGGGCGAGGCCGCCGCCGCAACCTGTTTGGCGCGGGGTTGCGCGGACAGGACACGGGGGAAAAGCGCGGTCTTGAGTGCGGTCAGGATTTCCTCGTTTTTCACCTCGGCGCGTTGGAAGACGCGGTTGGCACCGGCATCGAGCGCAGCCATTTCCTGGTTCACGCGGCCCGCCTTGTCGCGGACGAACACCCCGATGAAAAGGCCCTTCAACTCGTCCTGGCCGCGGATTTGCTGGAGCAGGTCCATCCCGTTGATCTCCGGGCCGTCGTCGATGAGGAGTGCGTCGAAGGAAAACCCGTAGAGAATATCGAGTCCTTTCGACCCGTTCTCCACACATTCCACGCCGTAACCCGCCGTCTCCAACTCCTTTTTCCATCGCCGCACCAAGGGGTCGGCCGCGGCGATGACGAGGACGCTCTTTGACTTGGGCAAACGCTTGCCCGGGGTGGATTCTTCCGGCGACTGGCTCATCATGATCTCACCGGACTCGTTGCGCGAGGGCAGCGTGGCGGTGCGTTCGTCGCGTTGGAAAAGCCGGCGGAGAAAACCGCTCTTTTGTCCGTTTTCAGAATTGCTCATAAATGAAACACGCGGTGGCGTTGGGCTCGTGGAGACTCTCGATTGAATTGGGTTTGCAAAAATGGCGGAACGTCTGGGGGTGCCGCCGGACCGTTGGCATGGCCCGACCGCTGGTTTGAGCATGGAAGCGGTCATGGGGTAAACCCATCAGGCGCTCAACTTGCTGCAAGTGGGTATAAAGCAAGTTCTTGGCCCAACTTTTGCAATGAGAGAATTTCTCGGCAAGTCACTGGATAAAAACGATTTGGAAAGATATCTTCGTCGTTTGTCGGCCAAATATTTCCTGACTCTGATCGGCGCCGGGACGCTGGCGCTGGCGCTGCTCGCCGTTCTTTTCACGCAAATCGAATCTCAGGGACGATGCGCGGCCATGATCGTTGGCGGGATTCTCGCGCTCCTGCTGTTGGTCGTGCTGTTCATCGAATTGCGATCTGTTCTCCGCCCGTCGGTCAGCACCATCCTGCGCGAAAACCGCAACGCCGTGCTCGATACGGTCGGCGAAGCGATTGTGACGTTGGACGCCGACAACCTGATCCTCGGCGCCAACGCCGAGGCGGAACGGCTCTGGGCCTGTCAGGCCGACGCCTTGATCGGGCGCTCAATCGAGACCCTCGTGCGGTCTGGCGGTGACCACACCCCATCAGAATGGCGTGCCATGTTCCCGGCGGACGGTCGCGTGAAATCGACCGGCCTCCGCGCCGGGAACGAACCGTTCCCACTCGAACTGCGCCTGTCGGAAGCCACCCTGCGCACCGGTGGGAACCGTCGTTCGGACGGGACGGGGATGGGACCGGGATTTTACACGCTCACCGCGCGCGACATCAGCGACCGGGTGGAAGAGGAGCACCGGATGGCGGCGGCGCGGGATGCCGCCCTCGACGCGGTACGCGGCCGGGGCGAATTCGTCGCCAACGTCAGCCACGAACTCCGCACCCCGATGAACGGCGTGCTGGGCGCGACGGACCTGCTCGAAGCGACGGGCCTCAACGCCGAGCAGCACGAACTCCTGGACACCATCCGCACCAGCGGCGACTCGCTGCTGGCCATCATCAACGACATCCTCGATTTCTCAAAGATGGAAGCCGGCAAGATGTCGCTGGAAACCATCGAACTCGACTTGCGCCAGCTCGTGGAAAGCACCGCCGACGTGCTGGCTGGCCGCGCCCTCCAAAAGCACCTGGAACTGATCGTCTACATCGAACCCGGCACGCCGACCCAACTCGTCGGCGACCCGGCGCGTGTACGGCAGGTCCTCCTCAATCTCCTGGGCAACGCCATCAAGTTCACGAAAAGCGGCGAGATCATCTTGCGGGTCCGGTCCGAGCAGGTGGACGATCAATCGGCCACCTTGCGATTCTCGGTGCAGGATACGGGCGTCGGCATCAACCCCGCCGCGTGCGAACGGCTCTTCCATGCGTTCAGCCAGGCGGACGACTCCATCGCGCGGCATTTTGGCGGGACCGGTCTGGGGCTGACGATCTCGCGTCAACTCGTCGAATTGATGGGCGGCGAGATCGACGTGGAGAGCACTCCCGGGAAAGGCTCGACGTTCTGGTTCACCGCGAAATTCGCCCTTGGTCAGGATTCCGACGACGCGCTCGACCGCGAGAA
Organism: uncultured Verrucomicrobiota bacterium; assembly: GCA_964658285.1. Lineage (GTDB taxonomy): Bacteria > Verrucomicrobiota > Verrucomicrobiia > Chthoniobacterales > SZAS-18 > CAHJWO01. Next base: position 1,336 of record CAZZYS010000214.1, on the reverse strand, counting down.
CCCTTCCCTGGAAGGCTTGCGGGGCACGCGCGTGCTGATCGTCGATGACAACGCGACGCTGCGCACCCTCTTGCAACAGCGGCTGACGGCCTGGGAAATGGTCGCGGACACAGCGGAGGATGCTGCTCACACCCTCACACTGATGCGTGAGAAAGTAGAGGCAGGGGCAGCGTATGACGTGGTGTTGCTCGACCTGAACCTCGGGACCATCGACGGATTTACCCTGGCGTGGGCGATCACCAACCAGCCGCTCCTCGCGTCCACCCGCCTGATCCTGGTCACTTCGCTCGGGGTCGAGAGCGACCGCCACGCGTGCTCGCAGGTCGGCATCCGCGCATCGGTCACCAAGCCCTTGAAATACCACACGCTGCTCAACACCCTGGCGCAGGTGATGAGCGACACCGACCCCCGCCTGGCCACGTGTCCGCATCCCCCTGCCCTGGAGGCCTCGCGCCTGCCAAAACCGGTCGAATCGCAAAACGTTCGCGTGCTGGTCGCGGAGGATAACGCGATCAACCGCAAACTTGCCCTGCGCCAACTCAGTAATCTCGGTTATCGCGCCGACGTGGTCGAGAACGGGTTGGAGGCGCTGGCGGCGCTGGATGTCACGACCTACGACGTGGTGTTGTTGGACATGCACATGCCCGTGATGGATGGCTGCCAGGCGGCGCTCGCGATCCGTCAGTACGAAACCCAACTCGGCAAGCGACGGCAAACGTTGATCGCCCTGACGGCGAGCACTTCCGGCGGGGACCGGGAAAAATGCCTGTCGGCGGGCATGGACGATTTCCTCGGCAAACCGGTCCGCCAGGATGAACTCGCCAAAACGCTGGCCCGGTGGATGCCGAACGCCGCCGCGCACGTCACTTCGAAGCGGTGAATCCGAACGAAAGTTTTACCGGCGGTCGGGGTCGAACCGACACTCCCTTTCGAGAACAAGATTTTGAGTCTAGCGCGTCTGCCAATTTCGCCACGCCGGCATCTGATCCTTGGCAGCCGAAATGTGAAGCGATTGCCTCGCCGCCGCAAGCAGAAAGTCGCCGCCCTGCCCGCCGCCTTCAATCGGGCCGGGAGTTCCGCTGGTCCTGATCGTTCTGGCCGGTGAAGAACCGTTGCAACTTCGCCCCGGTGTGGCGCATCGTGCGGTCCACCGCGTGTCCGGTGCGGTTGACGGTGTCACTGACCGCGTCCGTCGTGTGGTCGAGGGTCCGTCCGGCGCGTGAGAAAAAGCCGCCGTCGTCCTCGGTGTTGCGCGCTGGCGGCGGGTTTGGCCGGACGGTGGTGTAGGTCGTGGTGGTCGTCGTATTCCGCGAGGGAGTCACCCGCGTCGGCTGGA
>CAZZYS010000213.1:0-7957 GCA_964658285.1 uncultured Verrucomicrobiota bacterium | reverse complement strand
CGACTCGATGAACCGGCTCTACGTCGTCGAGAACCGTTACACGATCACCGGCGGCATGGCCGACCACCGCCTGCGCTGTCAGGCCAGCCGCATCGGCGCGCTCGCGGTGGCACTCGCCAGGAAAATCGGCGGCCCGGCGCTCGGCTCGCTCCTCGACGCGTACAACGGCGTCGGCACCTTCCAGGGTTCGGATGAATGGCTGACCAAGGCCGCCGCCGACCTCGTGGCCAACAAGGGCAAATGCCTCGTCGTCACCGGACCACGCCAGCCGGCGGCCGTCCACGCGCTCGTCTACGCCATCAACGGCGCGCTCGACAACATCGGCCACACCCTCGTGCCGATGGTCGCGCCCGAACGCGGCGGCGCGGAGCCGCTCTCCATTTCCAAGCTCGTCGAGGACATCAACGGCAAGAAGATCAACAACCTGTTCATCTTCGGCGGCAACCCGGCGTACAACGCGCTGGCCAACCTGAACTGGATCGACACCCAGAAGAAGGTCGCCAACGTCGTCCGCCTCGGCTTCTACGAGGACGAGACCAGTCAAATTGCCCAGTGGCACGTCCCGCAGACGCATTTCCTCGAACAATGGGGCGACGTGCGTTCGGCCGACGGGACGTACAACGTCATCCAGCCGATGATCCTGCCGCTGTTCGGCGGGTTGAGTGACCTGGACCTGATGGTTCTGCTCATGGGCCAGGAACCCAACGACAAACCCGACCTCGTGCGGGCGACCTTTAACGGGCTGAACAAAAACGCGGGCGTCCCGGCCGACCTGGCGTGGAACGCTTTCCTGCGCGACGGCTTCCTGCCCGGCACGGCATCTCCCGAGCACGCGGGGGAAGCGGGTTTCAACGTCGGCGCGGTGCGGGATTACGTCGGCAAGAACCTCAAGGACCAGCTTCCCGGTCCGGCGGCGAGCGCGGATGACCTGGAGGTCGTCCTCGTTGGCGACTACAAGATGGACGACGGCCGTTACTCCAACAACGGCTGGCTCCAGGAGATGCCGCATCCCATCACGAAAATTTGCTGGGACAACGCCGTGCTCATGAGCCCGCGCACCGCCAAGCGGCTGGGCGTCAACGCCAAGGCGTTCGACGTGTACGGCAACGGCGCGTTTGTGGACGGTGACTTCACCCAGAGCGACGTGGTGGAAATCGAGATCGCCGACGGACGCAAGATCAAGGGGCCGGTGCTCGTTTCGCCCGGCCACGCGGATAATTCCCTGACGATTGCGCTCGGCTACGGCCGGAAGGTGGTCGGCCGGGTCGGTGTGAACACGGGTTTCGACGCCTATCCGCTCCGCACCGACAAGACAACGTACTTCGCCACCGGGGCGAAGGTCACGAAGACGGCGGACACGTACCAGCTCGTCACGACCCAGCAGCATCAGGCGATGGAAGGGCGCAACCTCGTGCGCGAGTTGCCCATCGACGTTTACCGCCAGAACGCCGGGAATAACTTCAAGGAAGGCAAGAGCTTCGTGCAGTTGATGGGCATGGACGCCCACATCCCGGCGAACGTCTCGTTGTATCGCAACCCCCCGCTCGAAGCGCAGCACCAGTGGGGCATGGCCATCGACCTCAACACCTGCACGGGTTGCAACGCCTGCGTGGTGGCCTGCCAGGCGGAGAACAACATCCCCGTCGTCGGCAAGGATCAGGTCAGCCGGGGCCGCGCGATGCAATGGATTCGCATCGACCGGTATTATTCGACGGTCGAAGGCACCGCGTCGCCCGAGGAGCCCGGCGTGGCCACGAAGGACAACGGCAAACAGGAGAACGATCCGAACGGCGGTCGCAACGAGAATGACCCCGCGTTTGACCCGACGCTGGCCGATGATCCGCAGATTTTGACGCAGCCCGTCACCTGCCACCACTGCGAGAACGCCCCGTGCGAGACCGTCTGCCCGGTCAACGCGACGATCCACACGGAAGAGGGTCTCAATGCGATGGCCTACAACCGCTGCATCGGCACGCGGTATTGTTCCAATAACTGCCCGTACAAGGTGCGCCGGTTTAATTTCTTCAATTACAACGAGCGCAGCATCGAGCCCATCGAGGAAGGCCCGTGGAAAGGCAAATCGCGGGCGTACCTCGGGCCGTTCGGCTCGAACGGGATGGCGGAGATCAAGAAGCTCGGCAAAAACCCTAACGTCACCGTGCGGATGCGTGGCGTCATGGAAAAATGCACCTTTTGCGTGCAGCGTATCGAGGAAGCCAAGATCGGCCAGCTCCAGGTGGCGCGCGATTCGGCGAAGACGATGGTGCCACGCGATTCGTTCACGACGGCGTGCGCGCAGGTCTGTCCGGCGGGAGCCATCGTGTTCGGCAACGTGGCCGATCCCGAGAGCAAGGTTTCCAAGGTCAAGGAGCAGGACCGCGATTACAAGATGCTGGAGTATCTCAACGTGCGTCCGCGCCTGAGCTACCAGGCGCGTTTGCGCAATCCCAACCCGGCGATGCCCGGCGCGGTGCTCGTGGGCAATACCCTGTTGGGGAACCCCGCCAACGACCCGCGCAAGAACATCCAGGAAGAGAAGATGCCCAACGAAAAAAACCACGGCATCTCCCATGAAGCGCAGGAAGGCGCCCACGATGAGCGCTGAAGATCACCGCCGCGTGAGCGGCGTCGTCACCAAGGTAGGGATGCCTCTCCGAGGCAGTCCCTATTTTGGATTGGCTGATCGCACCTGTGGTTCTACCTACTTTCCAGAAAATCTAGGGACTGCCTCGGAGAGGCATCCCTACCTTAGTTGACTATGGCTACCGCCGCCGAAATTCATCCATCCGCCACCTCGGAGCCGTCGCCCGCGGAGGTCAATCCCCGCGCCGCGAAAATCCTGGCCGACCTGCGTACGCCCCTCGTTTCCCACGAGCGTTCGCTCGGCTGGATCAGCGAGAACATCTGCAAGATTTGCGAGGAAAAAACCCCGCTCTGGTGGTGGGTCGCCTTCGTGCCCAGCGTCGTGCTGATGATCGCGTGTTTCTCGTGCTTCCTCTACCTCATTATGACTGGCGTCGGCGTGTGGGGCGAGAACACCCCGGTCGCCTGGGCGTGGGACATCACGAACTTCGTGTTCTGGATCGGCATCGGCCATGCGGGCACGCTGATCTCGGCCATCCTGTTCCTGACCCGGCAGCGTTGGCGCACCGCCGTCAACCGCTCCGCCGAGGCCATGACGCTTTTTGCCGTCATGTGCGCCGGACTCTATCCCGGTCTGCACGTCGGCCGCGTGTGGATGGCGTGGTTCCTCGCGCCGGTGCCCAACCAGTACGCCATCTGGCCGAATTTCCGCTCGCCGCTGCTGTGGGACGTGTTCGCGGTCTCGACGTATTTCACCGTCTCGGTACTGTTCTGGTTCACGGGGCTGATCCCCGACCTGGCCACGCTGCGGGATCGTGCCCGGGCGCGCGGCAACGTGCTGTCCGCCTACGCGTATGGATTCTTCGCGCTAGGCTGGCGCGGTGGCAACCGCCAGTGGCGGCATTACGAGATGGCTTACTTGCTGCTGGCCGCGCTTTCGACCCCGCTGGTGTTGTCGGTGCATACCATCGTGTCCTTCGACTTCGCCACGTCGGTGGTGCCCGGTTGGCACACCACAATCTTCCCGCCGTACTTCGTCGCGGGCGCGATCTTCGGCGGGTTTGCGATGGTGCTGACCCTGATGATCCCCCTGCGTGAATTTTGCTATCCGCAGCTCAAGGACCTCATCACCCCGCGTCATGTGGATGTGATGGCCAAGATCATCCTGATGACGGGTTCCATCGTCGGCTATGCGTACATCATGGAGTTCTTTGTCTCTTGGTACAGCGGCAACATGTACGAGGAACACGCCTTCTTGCGCTCGCGCGTGGCTGGTCCGGTGACGGACGCTGTCCACGGCGTTCTGAGCTACTTCGGGATGGGTGGTATGTTCCCGAAGCTGCCGCACGCGCCGTACTGGTGGGCGTATTACGCGATGATGAGTTGCAACGTCATCTCGCCGCAGTTTTTCTGGTTCAAGTGGTGCCGGCGCAACATCTGGTTCGTGTTCTTGATCTGCATGTTCGTCAACGCGGGCATGTGGTTCGAGCGGTTCGTCATCATCGTGACCTCCATCGCGCGGGACTTCCTGCCGTCGAGCTGGGGGATGTTCCATCCGACGTGGGTGGACATGGTGACCTTCATCGGCACATTTGGTTTGTTCCTGACGCTCTTTTTGCTCTTCATTCGTTTCCTGCCGATGATTGCCATCGCGGAGGTCAAGGGCGTGACGCCGATGGCCGACCCGCACACGGGCCACGGCCGCAGCTTCGGCTACTCGGCCGGTCCGCAGCCCGAACCGTCGCACCTCATGGCCGAGGGCGAGGCGCACACGCAAAGAACCGACAGCGGCGTCCGCACCCGGGCGGCGTCCTCCGGCGAGGGCGATATGTTGCCCGCGACGGCCGGACACGCCGCGCAAGCCATCGCGTCCGACCCTGCCGACGAAGGCAAGAAATAGCCCAACCTCGTTTTTCTCCATCCCTATGCCGCTTCCCACCGCTACCGCCAAGCCTTACGGCCTCGGTGCCGAGTTTTCCGACGCCGCGTCGCTTTTCCACGCGGCCGAGCAGATGCGTGACGCGGGCTTCAAACGCTGGGATGTGTTCTCGCCGTTCCCGATCCACGGGATGGACGACGCGATGGGCCTGGGCAAGTCGGCCGTGAGCTACATCGTGCTGGCGTGCGGGTTGACCGGCACGGCGACGGCGCTCCTGCTCGAAATCGGCAGCGCGGTTTATCTCTATCCGCTCATTGTGCAGGGCAAACCGGTCAATTGGACGACGATCCCGGCGTTTTTCCCGGTCATCTTCGAGTTGACGGTGCTCTTCTCGGCGTTCGGGGCGGTGTTCGGCATGTTGGCACTCAACCTGTTGCCGCGCTGGCACCACCCGCTCTTTAACTGGGACCGTTTCCAGAAAGCCACCGACGACGGGTTCTTCGTGGTCGTGGAGGCGAGCGACGCGCGCTTTACCGAAAAGGGCACGAGCGATTTCCTGGCCGGCTTGGGCGCGACGAACATCACGATGGTTTACGATGAGTAAAAGCCGGAAGCCCTCCCGACGCCGCTTCGTATGAAATATCTTCTCCTCGGTTTTTTGGTCACTGTCCTGCTGGTCGTCCTCGTGGCCGGTCCGCGCGGACGCCATTCGCCCAACCGGCCGCTGCAATTCTTTCCGGATATGGTTCTCCAGTCCAAGGTCAAGCCGCAGCAGCCGAGCGCGTTTTTCGCGGACGGCGTCGCCTCGCGCCGGCCGGTCAGCGGCGTCGTGCCGATGGGCTTCGAGATGCCTAGGCACACCGCCGCTTCCGAGATGGCTCACGCCAACGACCGCCAGACCGCCGACGCCCACGAACGCCTCGCGTTCACCGAGGGGCCGACCTATTTTGACACCGGCATGATCGGCGACCAGTGGGGCACGGGCATCCCGTTGGAGGTCACCCCGGAGTTGATGGCCAAGGGCCAGCAGCGGTTCGAGATCAATTGCGCGGTGTGCCACGGACACGCGGGCGGCGGCAACGGCGTCACCAGCCAGTACGGGTTGGCCAACATCGCCAACTACCACCTGGATAAGTACCTCAAGATGGCCGACGGCGAGATTTTCTACACGATCACCAACGGCCACAACTCGATGAACGGCTACGGCGCGAACATCACCGTGCACGACCGTTGGGCCATCGTCTGTTACATCCGCGCGCTCCAGAAATCGCAGGCGGTCCGGATGGAGGAATTGCCACCCGAGGAACAGCGGATCGTCAACGCCAAGCCCTGAACCGGAGAATTGGCCGCAAAAAGCGCAAAAAGCACAAAAATGGGTAACCGGAAATTCTCTTCTTTCTTTCGCGCTTTCTGCGCCTTTTGCGGCTAAAAAATCTGTTTTTCCGTCCAACCATGAGTGCCGTCACCACCCAACAAACCGTCTCCGCGTTGAAGGAGGAGCGTTTCCGCTATGCCAACATGGGCCCCGTCATTTTCGGGCTGCTCGTGGCCACGGGCGTCGGCGCGCTCATCATGGTGCTGAGCCTGTTCGTGCCGGGCTGGGGCGGGCAGCAGTTCCTCGTGTCGTGGCTGTTCGCGTTCATGTTCTTCTTCACGATTGCGGCCGGTTCGCTGTTCTGGATTCTGATCCACTATACGATGGACGCCGAATGGAGCGCGGTGGTCAAACGCCTGCTCGAAACCGCCGCCAACTCGTTTTCACTGCTGCCGTTTCTGTTCATCCCGATGGCCGTCGGCGCGCCCATCCTCTACAAGTGGATGGTCATCCCGACCGGCGCGGAGCCTTCGCTGGACAACAAGCACATCCTGCTCAACCCGAAGTCGTGGGCGGTGTTCACGGTGGTCTACTTCAGCTTTTTCTTCAGTGCGGCGTCCATCCTGCGCTGGCTTTCGCTCAAGCAGGACAACAGCAACGACATGGGTTACTCGACCCGGGCGCGGGGCGTGTCGTTCGCGGCGATCCCGTTTTTCGGCGTGTTCCTGACGTTTGCCGCCATCCATTGGGTGATGAGCATCTCCTGGGAATGGTATTCGACAATGTGGGGCGTCTATGTTTTTGCCGGGTCGGCGTGGAGTTCGATGGCGGTGCTCATCATCGTGACGTACCTGCTGCGCCGCGCGGGCTACCTCGAAGGCGTGGTCAGCACGCAGCATTTCCACATCATGGGCAAGCTGCTGCTGTCGTTCACGGTCTTCTGGGCCTACATCGCCTTCAGCCAGTTCTTCCTGATCTGGTACGCGAACATCCCGGAGGAGACGAGGTTCTTCGTGGTGCGCAACACCGAGAGCTGGAACTTCTGGGCCATCGGGCTGGAGGTGATCGGGCACTTTTTCGTGACGTTCGCGCTGCTGCTGCGGCGCGGGGCCAAGACGGAGCCGAAATTTCTGGTCGGCGTCGCGATCTGGGTGCTGTTCATGCACGCGGCGGACTGGTACTTCATCGTCAACCCATTCTTGCACGAGAAAGGCGTCCGGCCGGTGACGATGATCGTGGACCTCGCCGCGCTGGTGACCATCGGCTGCCCGCTGGTGCTGTTGTTCCTGCGCACCCTGGGACGGCATCCGCTGCTCGCACGACGCGACGCGCGCCTGCCCGAATCCCTGCGCCTCGTGAACTGATGTCCGCCCCCCGCGCAACGAACCCGCTTTTGTCATGGCTTCCACCCCTGTAACGACCGTTGCCGCGAGCGACACGCCGCGCGAGACCCTGCCGCGCCCCGAGCCGCCGCGTTTCCACTCGGGCAAGACCTTCTTTTGGGGGATCGTGTTGATCCTCGCCGTTGGCTTTCTCGCGTGGCTGCTCATCGGGTACTGGGGGACGGGCAGCTTCGAGGACCTGGACCAGAAACGGATCAAGGAACGGCAGGAAATCCTCCAGAGGCGCAATGCGGAGGACGCGAAGCTGCTCAACGATCCGCCGAGCTATCTCGACAAGGCGAAGGGACAGATCCGCGTGCCCCTCAACGAGGCGATGGCGATGACCCTCCAGGCGCTCGCGGCCGACAAACCGGAGAACAAACCGCACGCCGCGTACCCGATGACCGGGGAACATTTGCCGGCACCCGCCGCCGCGCCGACCTCGCCCGACAAGGGCGCGGGCTCGCCGAAGAACGGCAACATCAACCCATCGGCGTCCAACCCGACCTTGCCTCAAGCCTCGCCCGCCGCGTCTCCTGCCGCCGCGCAATCGCCCACGCCGGTGCCGCCGAGCACGACCGCTACCCCGCCGCCCGCCAATGCGCCCGCGCCAAGCACGACGCCGGCGGTCGGCACTGCCGCCACTCCCGCGCCGACCGCGACCCCGGCGGCGACGAACAACGCTCTCAATCCCGGCAACGCGCCGCCTCCCGGCGCGCAGCCGCAGCCGTCGCCCCCGGCTCCCGGCAACACGGAAACCACCCCTAACGCCAGCCCGACGCCCGCTGGCGCGCAGTC
>CAZZYS010000212.1:0-7976 GCA_964658285.1 uncultured Verrucomicrobiota bacterium | reverse complement strand
CTCCGGGGCTCTGGCCTTTTTGTGGCCGTTTCCCGGTGGTTGGCACCACCGGCTACCCTCCGGGACGAGGAACGGCCACGACTCAAAATAAAACGCTCCGAAATCTTACGCCCTTGCCGGGGCTCAAATTTTCCATCGACCGAAAAACGCGCCCCGGTCAGCGCGGCAGGTCCACGAAATTGAGGTATCCCCCCACCACGGACAGGAATTTCTTCAGGTCGAGCGGTTTGGTCAAATAGGCCCCGGCCCCGGCGGCGAGCAGGCGTTCGATCTGCGGCGGCGTCGCGTCCGCGCTGAGCATGACCACGGGAATCCCGCGCGTCACGGGATCGGCCCGGAGCCGGCGCAGGACCTCGTCGCCCCGGATGTCGGGCAGTTGCAGGTCGAGCAGGATCAACGCCGGCCAGTGCTGGCGCGCCATCTCCACGCCGAGCACGCCCTGCATCGCCACGATGAGCTGCACCTGCGGGTAACGTTTAAAAAGCGTTTCGACCAGCGTGAAATTCGACACGTTGTCCTCGATGTAGAGCACGGTGATCTGCTTGGCGGCCACCGCCCCCGCCGGTTGCGCCCCGGCCACGTCGTGCTCGCGGACCGCCGCGCTCACCGGCGGCGCTTCGGCGGCGGGCAGGTCGATCCAGAAGGCACTCCCCTCGTCCACCCGGCTGCGCACGCCGATCTGGCCGCCCTGCGACTCGATGAGCCGCTTGCTCAACGCCAGGCCGATGCCGCTGCCGTCGATGTTGCGCTCGTTCGCGTTGAGCCGCTCGAAGGGCGTGAATAACTTGGGCAAATCCTCCTCGCTGATGCCCGGTCCGGTGTCGCTCACCAGCACCCGCACCCGTTCGCCGTGACGCTCGCAAGAGACGCGCACCGCACCCCCCTCGCGGTTGAATTTCACCGCGTTGGCCAGCAGGTTGAGCAGCGACTGGTGGAAGCGCAGCTTGTCCGCCAGGACAAAGACCTCCGGCGTGCAACCGGCGTTTTCGAGTTGGATCCGGCGGGGCAGCGCGAGCGGGCCGAGCAGCTTGAGGGCTTCGTCCACCATCTCGGGGACGCTCAACGGCTCCAGGGTCAGGTCCAGGCGGCCCGTCTCGATGCGGGAGATGTCGAGCACCTCGTCGATCAGGGCCAGCAGGTGCCGCCCGGCCTTGAGGATTTGCTGCACGCTGGCGGCGTCCTCCGGGGTGGAGGAGCCCAGTTCGAGCAACTGCGCGAAGCCCAGCACGGCGTTGAGCGGCGTGCGCAACTCGTGGCTCATGCGCGAGAGGAATTCGCTCTTGGCGTTGTTGGCGCGTTCGGCCTCTTCCTTGGCCTCGCGCAGGCTTTCCCGCGCGCGTTGCGCCACCGTCACGTCCAGGCTGATGCCCGTGACCCCGGTGATGGCCCCGCCATCGCCGCGCGTGGGGGCGAAACGCATGTCCATCACGAACCCCCCGAGGTCCGTCTCCGTCTCCACCTCCTCCCCGGCCAGCGCACGTTCGTAGGGGCCGAGGATTTCCGCGCGGCCGCGGTAGTTCTCCGTGAACGACTGCCCCACCCACTGGCCGGGTTTCACGCCGAGGGGTTCCAGCCCCCTGCCTTCGGAAAAGGTGAAAACGCCTTTGGCATCCGTGGCGAACAGGACGACCGGCGCCGCCGCCAGCACCGCGTGCAGCCGGCCCTCGCTCTCGCGCAGCCGCGCCACCGAGTCGGCCAGCTCGGCGGTGCGCTGCCGGACGCGTTCTTCCATCTCATGGTTGATCCCGGCTAGCTCGGCCTCGGCTGCCCGGCGCGCGGTGATCTCGTTTTCCAGCAGCAGGTTCGCCTGCATCAGCTTCTCCGGGCTGGCGAGGCCCAACGCTTTCGGGATGATCGGGACCAGCGCCGCCGCCGTGCCAGCGGACGCGATGGCCGTGATGGCCTTGACCACGCCGTCGAGCCGGTAGATCGGGTCCCACACCGTCACGATGGCCAGGATGTGCGTGGTCCCGCACGCGACGATGAAAATGCCGAAAAGCCAGAACAGCCAGCGGAACGGCAGGTCGTCCCGCTTGCGCACCAGGTAGACCAGCGCGAGCGGGATCGAAAAATACGACAGGGCGATGACCCCGTCGGAAATGACGTGCGTCCAGAGAACCCCCGGACGCCAGAAGTAACAATGCCCGTGGGGCATGAAATCCGAGGAATTGAAGAGCCGCTGGAAGAATTCGAGCATGGGCAAAACGCTGTTTCGGCCCCCGCCCGACACGGCGGATCGCCAGGAGTTGTCCGGCTGCCGGGCTCGCTCGGATGCAAGATCGCTCGCGCCGTGCAATTCCGCCTAGCACCGCGTCACCCGGGCGTCAAGGTTCTCTGACGCTCGATTTCCGGCGGTGCCACTCGAACTTTCCGCAGCCCCGGCAGGGGCGTAAGAGTTTAGCCCACGGCGTGAGCCGTGGGTGGCAACCGCGAGAAGGTTCAGCCCCGGCAGGGGCGTAAGAGAACCCGCGTGGTGGTCCGTGCAAGGCTGGCGTCCTTTCTTACGCCCCTGCCGGGGCTTGCAGACAGTTGCATACATACCCACGGCTCGCGCCGTGGGCTAAACTCTCACGCCCCTGCCGGGGCTGAAGAAAAGCCAAACGGTATCGCTGTCCGATCTCCCCCCCTTTTGCCGCTTCACACGAGCGCCTGCGGATTGTCGAGGAGCCGGTTGAGATTGTACGCCGCGCTGATGAGCGCCAGATGGGTGAACGCCTGCGGGAAATTCCCCAGGTGCTCGCCGCTCGGCCCGAGTTCCTCCGCGTACAAACCGAGGTGGTTCGCGTAGCCGAGCATCTTCTCGAAAAGGTAGCGCGCCTGCTCCAGGTCGCCGCTGCGCGCCAGACATTCCACGTACCAGAACGAGCACATCGTGAACGCCCCCTCGTCGCCGCCCAGCCCGTCGTCGTCCTTGTAACGGTACACCAGCGAATCCTCCACGAGGTCTTCCTTGATGGCGCGCAACGACGAGAGCCAGCGGCGGTCCGTCGGGCTGAGGAAACGCACCATCGGCATCAGCAGCGACGAGGCGTCCACGTCGGGCTTGCCGAGCGCCTGGATGAACGCCCCTTTTTTCGGGTTCCAGAACTTCGTGTAAATCTGGTGGTAGATGGCGTCGCGCGTCTTGAACCACAACGCAGGCGGCGTGGGGAAACTACGCTTGCCCGCCAGCCGGATGGCGCGGTCCACGGCGACCCAGCACATCAACTTGGAATAGAGATACTCCCTCCGGCCGCCGCGCACCTCCCAGATGCCCGCGTCCTTGCGGTGATGGTTCTTGCAAACGTAGTCGATCAGCTTGGTCACGTCCTGCCAGCCGTCGTAGTCGAGGGGGCGGCCGTACTTGTCGTAGAGGTACACCGAGTCCATCAACTCGCCGTAGATGTCGAGCTGGAGCTGGTCGGACGCGGCGTTGCCGATGCGCACGGGCCGGCTGGCGCGGTAGCCGTCGAGACTGTCCAGCTCGATCTCCGGCAGGTCGTGGCGGCCGTCGATGCCGTACATGATTTGCAGACCCTTGTCCGGGTGCATCTCGGCGCAGCGCCGCTCGATCCAGCGCATGAACGCCCCCGCCTCGTCGTTGTAGCCGAGCCGGTTCAGCGCGTAGACGGTGAACGACGCGTCCCTGATCCAGGTGAAGCGGTAGTCCCAGTTCCGGCCGTGCCCGATGGCCTCGGGCAACCCGAAGGTGGGTGCCGCCACGATGGAGCCGTACTTCTGGCTGGTCATCAGCTTGAGCACGAGCGCGGAGCGGTTGACGGTCTCGCGCCAGCGGCCCTTGTAGGTGCTGCGCGCCACCCAGTCGCGCCAGTAATTCATCGTTTCCTTGAAGCTCTCGACCACGCCGTCATGGGTGGCGAGGGGCGACTCCGCCTGGTCGCGGACCTCTTCGAGCACGAAGGTCGCGCTCTCGCCCGCGCGCAGGGTGAACTCCGCCCCGGCATCGCCCCCCCGGCGGCGCATCGGCACATCGACTGAACGCAACCGCAGCACCAGCTTGCCGTCGCCTTCCTCGGCGAAGATCATTTCCTGGTCCGAGGGTTGCTCGACCTGGTGCGGGGAGCGCGCGTAGTCGAAGCGCGGGGCGCAGAGCATCCGGCAGCGCATCTCCCCGCGCACGACCTTGACGCGGCGCACGAGCCGGGTGGGATGGTCGCGGCCGTCGCCCGCCTCGGACGGGCACACGGACAACGGCATGAAGTCGCTGACCTCCAGGACCCCCTCCGGGCACAGGAAGCGGGTTAAGAGGATGTTGGAATCGGTCAGGTAGAGCTGTTTGTGCCGGCTGCCGTCGGCCGCGGGCGCGACCGAGAACCGCCCGCCTTTTTTGTCGTCGAGCAGGGCCGCGAAAACGGTCGGCGAATCAAAGTACGGGAACGACAGGAAGTCGATGGACCCGTTCATGCCGACCAGCGCGACGGTCTGGAGGTTGCCGATGACCCCGTAGTTCTCGATGGGTTGGTACGGCATGAAAGCTAGAGTCTTTCCGTGCTCAGGTCATAGCTCTCGAACCAATGCCCGAGCGCCGCGAGCCCGGCGACCGTCTCCGCCGCGAACACCAGGGCCGCCGCGCACGCCGCCGCCGGGATCGCCACGCTCGCGGGCAGGTAAGGTTGCGCCACGAAGGCGTAGACCAGGAAAAACGCCAGCCCGGCCGGCACGAGCGCCACCACGAGTGCGATCATCTGCGCCAAGAGGAAAAGCAGCCGCTGGCCCATGACCTCGATGCCACGGCTGTTGGCGGTCGCGCCGGGGGTGTTGGCGCTGGCGAACCACGCCGGCAGCAGCAGGGCGGCGGCGTTGGGAATCAGCAGGGAAACCAGGTTGAACGTCGGGCAGAGCAGCGCCACGGCCACGCCCAGCGCGACGGGCATCCGCCAGCGGACCGGGAGCATCGTGCTGCCGCTCAGGAGCGTCGTCGCCAGCACGATGAGCACCCATTGCACGACGGTCAGGATCACCGCCGGGGCCAGCAGTTCGCCCAGGGCCACCTGCCAGCCGCGCATGGGGTAGATTTTGAGGAGGTCCGCCACCGCGAGGTCGCGCCGGAAGTCCTGCCGGACGATCTGCGGCCCCAGCAGCAGCGCCCAGCCCAGGAGCATCAGGCACATCAGGCCGACCACGGGCGGCCACGGGGTTTTCCCGCCGCCGACCGAGCCGAAGGCGGTGCCCGCGATGCCCGCCCAGACGATGGTGGCGAGGGCCAGGCGGATGTTAAAATATTGGCCCGCGCCGAGCAGGTTTTTCCACAGGATCGCCACGGCGGGCGGACCGGTCGGCGCGAGGCGGAAGGGCGCGCGGCGTTTGCGGGCCGGACGGGCGTTTTGCCAGTTGCCCGAACGCATCGCCGCCACCCGCACGGCATGACGCTGGGAAGCCGCGATGCTGGCTTCCTCGAACTTCACGTCCGAGCGCACCACCCAGAGGTAATGCAGCGCCAGCAATCCCAGCGCCGGCCCCAGCGCCGTCCAGAACGCCGCCGTCTGCGACGACGCCAGGAACGGCCGCACGACCACCCGGAACGGCAAAAGCAGCCACTGCGCCGGGGCGCTGTCGGCGACCGCTTGCAGGTAGCGCGACGCCGCGCCGACGCTCTCGATGTCCGCCGGTCCGAGCGCGGGCACCTGTCCGCGCGCCCACCACACCGCGCCGGCTCCGATGGCCAGCAGGACGGCCAGCACCCACCCACGCCGCCGCCACGTCGAGACGCCGCGTTCCAGCAGCAGGGTCCGCGCGAACGACGCTCCGAGCACGTGCAGGTTGATCGTGGACAGGAGAACCCACCAGCCCGCCGCGCGCATCAGCGCACCGCCGATCCCGCCCGACCAGCGCGTGAACAACGTCAGGAAGAACACCGTGAAGAGGACCGCCAACTGCGAGCGCACCAGCTTGTAATGGATCAGCGTCCGCCGCCGGATCGGCGCGGGAAACAGGAAGGCGATCTCGGCCTCGGTGAAAACGAGCGCGGCGCGGGCGTGCGGCACGAGCCAGGCAAGCGCCGCGAGGATCGCCAGCGCGAAGGCCGCCGCGAACTCCCACACGCCGCCCGGCACGGTGGGCAGGTACGACGGGGAAACCTGGTTCAGGCTGCCGAAACTCTGCCGCATCGAGAAGAATGGCCGCCCAACCACCATCACCAGGTAAAGTCCGCCCGCCAGCGCGCCGAAGAGGTAGCGCGGCCGGCGCAACCGGCGCAGGCGTTCCAGCAGACGGTTTTTGATCGTCTGGAACTGGAGGTAGAGCAGGGCGGAGAACATGGTTTCAGCTTCCCGCCGCGCCAGCGGCGTCGTCACCAAGGTAGGGATGGCTCTCCGAGCCAGTCCCTATTTTGGCTTGGATGACCAACGTACGCACCAAGCGCCTCGCCAGAAAAATTAGGGACTGGCTCGGAGAGCCATCCCTACCTTGGTGACGAATCGAGGTCATCATACCGGCGGCACGAGCGGCGGTGGTTCGACGGGGGCGACGTTCGCGGCCAGCATTTCCCCCTGCCCCGTCGCGCGGAAGAAAATCTCCTCCAGGTCCGGCGGCGCGTCGGTCGCCTGCGGATCGTGGAACTGCTGCACGATCTCCGCCAGGGTCCCCCCGGCCACCTTCCGGCCGCCGTGCAGGATCAGGACGTGCGAACACACCTCCTCCAACAACGGCAACAGGTGGGAGCTGATGATGATCGACGCTCCCTCGCGCGCCCGGCGCAGGATCGTCGCCTTCATGCGCCGGATGCCGATGGGGTCCAGGCCCGTGAGCGGCTCGTCGAAGAGGATTACTTTCGGCGAATGGATCAGTCCGCAGGCGATGGCGAGCTTTTGCTTCATGCCGCGCGAAAGCTCCGTGGGCAGCACGCCGGTCTTGTCGGCCATCTCCAGTTCCTCCAGCAGCGGCCGGGCGCGTTCGCGGTAATCGGGGACCTGATAGACCCGCGCCACGAACGCGAGATGCTGCTCGACGGTGAGATAGTCGAACAACCGCGGCTCGTCCGAGAAAAACGCCAGTTCGCGCTTGGCCGCGATGGGTTCTTTCCCGAGGTCGTGCCCGCCGAGCCGGACGCTGCCGCGCGTCGGCGGGATGATGCCCGCGAGGCAGCGCAGGGTCGTGGTTTTCCCCGCGCCGTTCTGCCCCACCAGCCCGAGCACCTCGCCTGCCCGGACCGTCAGCGAGAGTTGATCGACGGCGACGAACTTGTCGTAGAGCTTGGTGAGGGCTTCGGCTTCAATCATGGCGCGGGCCACCTTCTTCCCGCTTGCCCCGTGCCGCAAGCCTGCGTCGCTTCAATCCGCGTCCGGCGGGGGCGCGTTGTACACCGTCGCCCCGTTCCCGTTGACCTCGAACGGCAGGCGCGGCGCGCTCGGCAGGCGCTGGGGCGGGTTGCGCGGGTGGAGGGGCTGCCACGGGGCGGAAATCTCCTGTTCCAACGGACGCAGGTTGAGCGAGCCGGCCGGCGGGTGCTCCGTGCGGAAATGGACCCTCGGCGGCGCGACGAAACGCGCGTCCGCCCCGCTGACGCTGTCGGTCGAGGCGGTGTCCTCGCGGTCGTCGATCACGGCGTCCTCCGTCGTCTCCGGCGGAGTCGGGGCGATGACCCTGACCGGCGCGGTCTCAATGGCCTTGGCGGTTTCGCCCGGGGCGTGGCGAACGCTCCAGGCAAAGAGCGCCAGCAGGCAGCTCGCCTGGGCCGCGAACGCCGCCGGCGACGACCACCATTGCTTGGGCAGAGGGGGCAACACGGCGCGGATCGTGCCAGCCCACGCCGGTGTTGGCAACGAAAATCGGCCGGCCGCTTTTTCCTAGTCTCTCCAGCGGGCGACGACCTCGATCTTCCGGCCGCCGTAGCCTTTGACGTAGCCAGTCGCGTAGTTGTAGGCCTGCGCGTCGCTGTTCGCCCCGACGTAGGCGTACACGTGCTGCCGGCCGTCCACGGTGTAGCGCACGATGATGCCCGCCCCGCCGTGGCGGCTGGAGACGACGACGTGCACGTC
>CAZZYS010000211.1:0-8037 GCA_964658285.1 uncultured Verrucomicrobiota bacterium | reverse complement strand
CTGCGAGAACATGTAGAGCATGTCCTCGGTGCCGTTGATCTGTTCCTCCAGCGGCGTCGCCACCGTCTCGGCAATCGTCTTCGGATTCGCCCCCGGGAACTGCGCGCTGACGACAATCGTGGCCGGCACGACCTCGGGATATTCCGAGATGGGCAACTGGAAAACGGAGATCAGTCCCGCCAGGAAAATCAGGAACGAGATGACCCCTGCAAAAATGGGTCGGTCGATGAAGAAGCGGGAGAGGTTCATCGCATGGCTTCCTTCTGCTCGACGGAGCCGCTGTTCAACGCCGCGAGCGTGGCTGGCTCGACCTCCTTCGGATCGACGGTCGCCTCGGGACGCATCCGTTGCACGCCGTCGACGATGACCCGGTCGCCGGGTTCGAGACCTTTTTGGACGACGCGCTGGCCGGAGACTTCATGCCCCAATTCGACCTCGCGGTAGGCCACCTTGTTTTCACGGGAGACCACGAAGACGAACTTCTTGCTCTGGTCGAAACCGACGGCCCGGTCCGGGACCATCATCAGGTCGCGTTCGCGGCTGCTGGCCAGACGGACGGAGACGAACATGCCGGGAACCAGCGTCGCCCCGGCGTTGTCGAACCGGGCGCGGGCGCGGATCGTGCCGGACTGAGGATCGAGCCGGTTGTCGAAGTTTTGGATGAATCCGCGATAAACCTGTTCCGCATCGCCTGGCACCACCAATTCGACCGGGATTTGACCCTCCTGCGAGTTGCCGACGGCCGCGTCCCGGACCGTCTGCAAATAAGTCTGCTCATCGACCTCGAAGTCGGCGTAAATGCCGTCTTCGGACACGATGGAAGTGAGCAAGGGCGCGCCCGCGCCACTTTGCAACAGGTTGCCGACCGTCAACTCGGCGCGACTGACGCGGCCCGAAATCGGTGCCTTCACGTAGGCGTGGTCGAGGTCCACCTGCGCGGTCTTGAGATCGGCCTGGGCACCCAGCAGCGCGGCGGTGGCGGCGTTGTTGGCGCTGTCGGTCTGGTCGAACTCGCGCTGGGAGATGGCCCGCGTCTTCAACAAGGCGGTGTCGCGGGTTTCGTTGGAAGTGGTGAGCTGCAAGGTCGCCCTGGCAGCGGCGACGCGCGCCTCCGCGCGGGCGACGGCGGCTTCATAAATTCGCGGATCGATCACCACGAGAACGTCGCCGGCCCTGACCGATTGGCCGTCCTGGAAGCGAACCTCGGTGATGCGCCCGCTGACCTCGGGCCGGATGTCGGCGGAGTTGACGGCGCGCAGACGCCCGGAGAAATCGTTCCAGAGGCGAAGCCTCCGCGAGGCGATGGTCTGGACCGTCACCGGGACGGGCGCGGCACCCGGAGCGGCGGCGGTGGCGGACGTGGGCGTCTTGCCGAGGAGATGCCAGACCCCCGCACCGACGAACAAGATGCCTATCGCCAGCACCACGAAGACGAGGGCGCGGCGTGTCCCTTTCCGGGGAGGAGGTTGACCATGATTGTCCTGCCCACCCTGCGGAGGGTTGGTGTTCATCGCGCCAGGCTTCCGATTTGCCGTTCCCGGTGCGTCGCCGGGCTGAGACCCGCGATTGATCGTCTCGGGATTTTCCAACAATGCCGTTTCCATCATTTTTTCCGTGTGGTAAGAAGTGCGAACAAGATCCAGCGCCTGCGAGCGGGTCGTCCCTTCGGTGCGACCCGCCCGCTGCCAGGATCCCAACCCGATCAGAGACCGCCGCTGGTCACGATCTTCTCGCCGGTCAGCCAACCGGAGTCGTCCGACGCCAGGAAGACGGCCACGGCAGCGATGTCGCCGGGTTGACCGGTCCGACCGAGCGGGGTCTGCGCGATGAGGCCCTTCTCGAAGTCCGTCCCGGTGAAGCCACCGGCCTGGGTGCCCTCGGTCTCGACGATGCCCGGGTTGATCGAGTTGACGCGGATTTTCTTCGGCCCGAGTTCTTTGGCGAGCACTCCGGTGATGGCATCGACCGCGCCCTTGGTCGCGGTGTAGACGGCGGAGTTGGGCGGCAGGATGCGGGTGACGCCGGAGCCGATGTTGATGATGCTGCCGCCTTCGCCCAGGTGCTTCGCGGCGGCCTGCGTGGTGAGCAGGAGGCCGAGCACGTTGATGTTGAAGTGCCGATGGAAATCGTCCTCGGTGATGGCTTCGAGCGGGGTGAACCCGTAAACGCCGGAGTTGTTGACGAGGATGTCGAGGCGGCCGTAGTTTTTGATGGCTGCATCGATGATGCCCTGTGCTTCGGCGATTTTGGAAACGTCGCCACCGACGGCGACGGCTTTGCCGCCGGCCTTGAAGATTTCGTCGACGGTCTTGTCCGCTCCGGTTTTGCTGGAGGCGTAGTTGACGACGACGGACGCGCCTTCGGCGGCGAGTGCTTTGGCGATGGCGGCCCCGATCCCCTTGGAAGCCCCGGTGACAACTGCGACTTTGCCTGTGAGTTTATTCATGGTGTGTGTGGTTCGTTTCGATGGTGTTTGCGTCGGACGATGTTGCTGCGCGTGCGGATAAAGACGGCGCGGATAATCCGTTTGTTCTGAATCGTAGAACAAAAGAATTTCGTGTCAAGGGTTGGCTCCCGCCGCTTGCGCATCCATCACGCTGCCCAACCTTATCTCAAGGTTTTCGAGCCGGGCATCGCACCGAAACTCAAAAAATCTTTTCGCTGTACCCCATCCGTGTATTGACGAAGAATGCGGCGGTCTGGCGGCACCGCGGTCACTCCACGATAGGACCGACCACCGGTAGTTCCAATGTTGCGACGCATTGAACAAAACAGCGTTGGTGGTATGTTAGTCCGTCGATGAAACCCCTTTTTCATCCCTCCATCGAAGACGTGACCGTCGAGGGCATCTTGCACGCGCTCTCCGACCCGGTGCGGGTGGCGATCTATGCTGACATCGCAGGCTCCACGTGTTCGCTCAACTGCTCGAACTTCTTGAAGATGAGCGAGAAAGCCATCCCGAGGTCCACGCTTTCGCAGCATTTCAGGGCGTTGCGAGAGGCGGGCTTGATCCGTGGCGAGCGCCGGGGCGTCGAGATGCACAACACCACCCGTTGCGGCGAACTCGAAAAACGTTTTCCGGGGCTGATCGTATCCATCGTGAATGCCCACCATGTGCAGGCCGCCGCGAAATCGCGGACGGGCACGACGAAAAAGCGCAAGCCCGTGGGCCGCAGCGTCGGGAAGTAATCCGCATTCTCGCAGTCCCGGCATTTCGCCACGTCGCGGAGCACGCGTCCGGTCAGTCGATGGCCCGTGCAAGCTCGGCCCGATCTTGCTGCTATTTTCCCGACGACCGATCCGGCCGCGCGGGGGGAGCGAGTTGCTCGACCACGAGGGCAAAACGTTGGTCACCCCGCAACGGGTCCCACACCGGATTGAGCCGCAGGTCCCCGTAGCTCGGCTGGATGGGCATGTTCTCGCCGGACGGCCGCCGCACCAACTCTTGCAGCTTGGCGATGGCCAAATCCGGCCGGCCGGTCCACGCGTACACGACCGCGAGATTGCTGCCAGCCATCGGGGAGGAGCGCGCCCATTGTTCCACCGGCAGCATCTCGCAGGCACGGCGGCCCTCGGCCACGGCCTCGTCCGCGCGACCGAGGCCCGCGTCGATCATGGCCAGCACGCTCAGGTTCAGGGCATCCGTGGCATCCGCCGTCACGGTTTTCTCCGCCTCGATCCGGGCATCGGCGAATGCCTGCCGCGCGCCCGCCGCGTCGCCACGCATCCGGGCGGCGAGTCCCTCGTACCAGGCCCTGGGGAAGACGCTGCCGTTAAGCGGGTATTTGAGACGCTTCGACGACGCCACGGTGCGCGAAACCGCGTCCGCATCGTGCTCGAAAAGATGCAGGATCAGCAGTCCCATGTCGTCGCCCATGTAGTGCCGGGCCGCCGGGACCGATGCGAGGTACGCACGCCACGGCGCGAGGTCGGCGTCACGCTCCAGGCTGATCGTGGGAGATGGGTCCGCATCTTTTGCCTCCGCCGGCGGGAGAATCGCCATCAATTCCGTGCTCGCCCGTGCATAATCGTCCCACTGCCTCATGAGGTGGTAGGTCGTGCACAAGGTGCCGCGGCTGCTCAGATCGCGCGGATTGAGCGCGACGGCCCTTTGCAGGCAGCGGACCGCCTCGTCCCAGCGGCCTTGCGTGCGGTTGATCCGGCCTGCGAGTTCTTCGCGCTCGGCACTGTTGGGCAGCCCGTGCCGGGCGAGGTCGATCTCGATCCGCGCCTGTTCCGGGTCGCGGTTCGCCTTAAAAAAATGGAAGGCGGCGGCCAGGTGGACCTCGCCCGCATCCGGGCGCAGGCGCCGTGCCTTTTGCAGCGCGGTTTCCGCCAGGGCGCGATGATCGACCATGCGCTGTTCCGGGCTGGCGTAAACCCGGTAGGAATAAAAAGTATCGTGCGCGTCCGCCAAGGCGCAAAATGCGAGCACGAAATTCGGGTCGCGCGCGACCGCCTCGTCGAGCAAGGGGATGATCTTCCCCAGGTTGGCGAAAAGCTCCGCGGTGCTGTTGAAAGGCGCTTCGGAGATCTCGCGCGCCCGGAGGTAGAGGTCGTAGGCCGCGAGGTCCGTGGTCGGGGGTTCGCTGATGACACGCCGCTCCTCGGCGGAGAGAGGCGTCCGCAAGTGATCGGCGATGGCCTGCGCGATTTCACTCTGGACGATGAACACATCCGCGAGCCGGCGTTCGTAGGTGGCGGTCCAGGAGTGAGCGGTGTCACGACCGTCGATCAGGCGCACGCGAACGCGCACCCGCTCGCCCTCGCGCCGCACGTCGCCTTCCAGGAAATGGCGAACGCCGAGTTCCCGTCCGATGCGGGTGAAATCGCGTTTGCCCGCCGGATAGTCGCGGGTGCCGTCCGCACCGACGACCTTGAGCGCGGCGAGACGGGCGAGATCGGCGCTGATCTCGTCCTGCATCCCGGTGGTGAAAAATGCGTCGCCGGAGTTCGGGCTGAGGTTCTCGAACGGCAGGACGGCCACTGACCGACCATCCGGATCGGCACCCGCGCGGGTGCGCAGCCACCACGCGCCGACGAGCCCCCCGGCGGCCACGCACAGGACCGAGGCCACAGCCGCACGACGTTTCCAGCCAGTCCAGCCAGACCGGGCCGGAACCGCAACGGCCGGAGCCTTCTCCCGGCAGAGCCGCAACGCTTCGAGCAGTTCGCGCGCCGATTGTGGCCGGACGGCGGGATCGACCGCCAGCATGGACCTGAGCAGGGTGACCAGCGGGGCGGGCACGGCGTGGGCGGCCAGTTGCTCCACGGGCAGCTCGTCGCACTGGCGAGCGTAGATTTCCGCCAGGCTGCGGCCGGCAAACGGCACCCGGCCGCTGAGCGCGTACCACATCGTGGTGCCCAGGGAATAGATGTCCGAGCGATGGTCGATCCGGGCCTCCCCCGGAGCCTCGAACTGTTCCGGACTGGCGAAGGCAGGCGTCCCGACGAAACCCGCGCGCGTCTCGGTCGCACCGGTGACTTCCGCCGCGGCCGTCACGGCTTTCGCCAGACCGAAATCGATCACCTTGATCACCGGCGCGTCGTCCGTGCCGCCCTCGCCCGGTTGGGTGGAGAGCATCAGGTTGGTGGGCTTGAGATCACGGTGGACCACCCCGCGCGCTTCCGCTGCCATCAACGCCCGGGCGATCTGGGAAGCGATTTCGAGCGTCAGCGTGCTGGACAGCGGACCTTCCCGCTGGATGCGGGCTTCGAGCGTTTCGCCCTCGACCAGCTCCATCGCGTAGAAACACTCCCCGTCCTGCTCGCCGTAGTGGGAAACCGTGGCGACGTTCGGGTGTTGGAACTGCGCCGCCGCCCGGGCCTCGCGCAGGAACCGCGTCCGCGCGGCCGGGTGCTCGGCCACGCCGCGCCCGATGACTTTGAGCGCCACGTCGCGGTGCAGGACGGTGTCCTGTGCCCGGTAGGTGGTGCCCATCGCGCCGTGGCCCAGTTCGACCAGCGATCCGTCCGGACGCGTCAGGATTTCAAAATGCCCGTACCGATGATTTTGCGCGACACCCGGCTCGTCGTCGGTTCCCTCCCCTGCGGGCGGCTCGTCGTCGGCTGGAAAAACGAACCTCGCCAGGCAACGCACGCAGGTTCCCTCGCCGCCTCCGCCGGCCAAAGGGCGCTGGCAGGTGGCGCAAACCACCGACGAACCCGCTCCGGCGGCACTCGAATCTCGCGGGACAAAATCCCGGCCGGCAGCGGCGGCGTCGGAAGGGGCGGCGTCCATGTTGGCAGCGGTCGAGGTCGGACGCCGGGACGCGGAGACTTCAGGCGAGCAGGACGCGCACGAGGTAGTGCATTTCCTCGTCGATCTCCGATGCGTCCGTCACGGTGCGGGCCACCTCCGCGCGGACGCTTTCGCGGTAACGTTGCCGGAGGCGGCTCAGGGAGTTGCGAAACGTGGAGATCGGCATCCGCAGACGCGCGGCCACGTCTTCCTGGTCTGGCGGCGCGACGGCTCCTCCAACCACGAAGGGCCTCAACGCCGCGATCAATTCCTTTTTTCCTTCCGCCACCATCGCCGCATCGAGCTGCTCCCAGGCTCGCTTGACGAGGCTCGCGGCCCAGTGATGGTCATACCGGCTCGCTTCATCGCCGGGCGCGGTGGTGAGTATCGCCGCCTCCGCTTCGACGAGGTGATCGTCCATGGAAACGATCTGTTTGCCGCCCCCGCGCTTGAACGCCTGGGCGCGGTCATACTCGTTGGCGAGGAAGTGCTGCAAGGATCCGAGGAGGAAGGTCCGCAGGCGGCCTTTTTCGCGGCTGGCGCGGGCGAGGGTGTTTTGTTCGAGCAGATGGACAAAGAACGCCTGCGTCAAATCCTGCGCGTCGGTGGGGGAATGGCCGCGGCGACGCAGGAACGTGTAGAGCGGCGGCCAGTACGCCTGGCAAAAATTTGTCAGCGCGGCCTGCGCGGTGACGGGCGGCTGGCTCTGCGCGGCCAGCAGGACCACGCTCCAATGCGTGGACTCGAAGGCGGCGCCGCCCTCCTGCAATGTGCCTGGAACTCCTTTCACCGCACCAGAATAACGAAAAGGTGCCCGCGTGACAACGAGCGAGAATGCGGCAGCCCGGTGACTCGGCTGGACCAGTTTGTAGGCAAGCATGGATGGCGAAAACGTTTCCGAACCTCAGATCGTCCTGGTTCCTGAACCTCCCTTACCGTGAAAGTGCCCGTTACGGCGGCCTCTTGCGGGCACGTTTCTATCTCAAGAATTTCTGATCCCACATCGCAGAATATTTTATTTCCGAGCGCTGGCGCAGAAACGTCGATGCCTTCGCTTCGGTGCGTCCGCGCGGTTGACACACCGCTTCTCAGGTCGGTTGAGACGGCTCTGGCCGGTGGATGGCGCTCTCCGAGCGGCATTGGTTTACTTCATGCCATCGGCGTCTGTTTTCTGGCAAGGCGGCTGCCGCCGCGCGTGGGACCAATGCCGCTCGGAGAGCGCCATCCACCGCCGCAATACACCGCAACGATTTTGAGCAGCGGTATAGTTATACTACTCGACCGGCAATCTCTGACGGGAAAATGCAGACACGCGATGGATACCATCGCGTGTCGCAGTTTTAGTTCTGTCCTTCCGAACGACCCGCCGCGCTGTCCAGAACATTGGCCGAAGCCAATGCTGGACCGTGCTGACACGCGACGGCGTTTTGCGCCGGTTACTTCGTGATGGTCGTGCCTTGCGTCAGATTGTAGAAGTACCGCGGGCTGCTGGTGTAGCGCCCGTCCGCAGGAACATCAGGATAATAGTACAAATACGCATTCAGCGAGAAGTCGTACAGATAAGGAAACGGGAAGCTCGGGCTCGTGTAGAAGAACGTGCTGCTCTGGAAGTCGTACAGGTACACGCCCGCTTTGCCGTCCTGCGCGTCAAAGACGTACTCGTAGCCGAGATCGAAGTGATAGATGTAATGCGGATCACTCAGATAGGCGTAGTAACTGAAGAAGTTGCCGTTTGCGAAGGTGAGGTAATAAACGTCATTCCCTAACAATACCTCGCCATTGAAGAACGCCGGATG
>CAZZYS010000210.1:0-8058 GCA_964658285.1 uncultured Verrucomicrobiota bacterium | reverse complement strand
GGGGTCTCGATGGTCATCGCGGCGCTGGTCCCGCGTTCGCTCAAACAACTGCTCCTGCTCGCACTGGGCGGAGGGTTGGCGTATCGCGGATTGACGGGTGAATGCGGCTTCTACCGGGCGGCCGGCATCGACACCGCCCAGGGATCGCGGCCCGGACACGTGAACGACAAGTCGCCGGCCGCGACGAAAGATTGATCCGGTTGCGTCCCTGATCTCCGGTCCGGCGTTTTGCCTTTTGCGCCTCGCGTGGCAAGTTGCCCGCCCGCCTCGCCATGTCTACCGCCGCTTTTACCAACGAACAGGTCCTCGAACGCCTCCGCCAGGTGCGGTACCCCGGTTTCAGCCGCGACATCGTTTCCTTCGGGATCATCAAAAACGTCGAGGTGGCAGGCGGGGATGTGACGGTCTTCGTGTCCATCGCCACCAACCAGGCCGCCGTCCCCCAACAGATCAAGGCGGAGGCCGAGGCGGCGTTGCGCACCCTGCCCGGCATCGGCCGGATCGACCTGCGCTTCGACATCCAGAACCCGCTGACCAACGCCCCGACCGCTGCCGGCCCCAACCGCATCGACGGCGTCAAGCACATCGTCGCCGTGGCCAGCGGCAAGGGCGGCGTCGGCAAATCCACCGTCGCGTCCAACCTGGCCATCGCGCTGCGGCGCACCGGGGCGGCCGTCGGACTTTGCGACTGCGACCTGTACGGGCCGAGCATGGGCATGATGTTCGGCACGCGCGAGTCCGCCACCGCGACCGAGGACGAACGCATCAACCCCGTCGAGGCTCACGGCGTGCGCCTCATGTCGATGGCGTTCCTCCTGAACAGCGACGACTCGCCGGCCATCCTGCGCGGGCCGATGGTCACGAAGTACACGCAACAGTTCCTCCGCCGCGTGGCGTGGGGCGAACTGGATTACCTCATCCTCGACCTGCCGCCCGGCACCGGCGATATCCAACTGACTATCGTGCAAACGGTCGCGCTGTCGGGGGCGTTGATCGTCACGACGCCGCAGGAAGTCGCGCTGATCGACGCGCGCAAGGCGGTGAACATGTTCCTCAAGACGAACGTTCCCGTCCTTGGAATCATTGAGAACATGAGTTATTTCCTGTCGCCGAGCGACGGCAAGCGTTACAACATCTTCGGCGAGGGCGGCGGACGCCGCGAGGCTGCCCGGCTGCAAGTGCCGCTGATGGGTGAGGTGCCCATCGACATCGCCACGCGCGAGTCGGGCGACCGCGGCCGGCCCATCGTGGCGGCGGAACCCTCGGGCGCGGTCGGCCGGGTCTTCGCGGACATCGCGGAGCGGGTCAACCGGACCCTGCCCGTGTAGGGTGAAATCTTCTCCCGGACGCATCCAAACGCACGGTGCGACCGGATTGCTTGGACGATGGGACGACGTTTTGTCCGGGGTTTGTAAAGCCGGATGATGTTTTTTGTTTGAAACGATGAAAGATTTTGTGTTCCTTTTCGTCTGTCCCCTTTAGACGACTGCATTGGTCCGGCCGTAGCGCAGCGCTCAGGTTGGTGCGCCCTATGCTTTAGACCAATTAGGTATGAAAGCCTCTTCCCCCGAGAAACCCCCGTCAAACGCGACGAAGGACGCGGAGCTTGTGACAAATTCTATTCTCTACAAAGAATTTCTGGCCGAGCGTGAGGAAATCCTGCGCCACAAGTGGCTGGAAAGCGAGAAGGCCGGTCACGATATCGGCTTCGAGAAGGCGCTGCTGGACTGGATCGTGCGTTTTCGTTCCTCGTGGCGCGACAAACGGCGCGAGGTCCGCTAGAGAAGGTTGATGTCCGCCGCACCGTCTACCTCACCGGCGCATCGCGCGCACGGGCGGATCGTGCTGGACGGCGCGGAGATTGCCACCGAGTTGCGCCGGGTGGCCTCGGAGATCGTGGAACACAATGCCACGGACGGTCTGGCGAAACTCGCGCTCGTGGGCATCTACACGCGAGGCGTCGAGGTTGCACGGCGTCTGGCCGACGAGATCGAAGCCCTGCGCGGCATCCGCCCGGCCGAGGGTGCGCTCGACGTGGCGATGTACCGCGACGACCTGCGTCTGCGTTCACGGCTGACCTCCATGCAGGCGACACGCCTGCCGCTCGATCTCGATGCGTCCACCGTCGTGCTCGTGGACGACGTGTTTTTCACGGGCCGCACCGTGCGCGCGGCGCTCGATTCGCTCGTCAAATACGGCCGCCCCCCGCGCATCCAGCTTGCCGTGCTCGTGGACCGCGGCCACCGCGAACTGCCCATCCGACCGGATTACGTCGGCAAGGAACTACCCACCTCGGCACAGGAGCGCATCCGCGTGCGCTTCGCCGCGCTCGACGGCGAGCCCGACGCGGTCTGGCTGGACATGAGGGCGGAAACCGGCGGATGATCCTTTCCATCCCGCACCGCTCTTGAATCCCGCGCCCGCTCCCACTCCTGCCGTCTGGCGACGCAAGGATTTGTTGACGATCCAGGAGCTGGACGCGTCCGAGATCAACCTACTGCTCGACACGGCGCGGCAGTTCAAACAGGTCGGCGCGCGGGACGTAAAGAAGGTCCCGGTGCTCCAGGGGCGCACGTTGGTCAATTTCTTCGTCGAGCCGAGCACGCGCACGCGGACCTCGTTTGAGCTGGCGGCGATGCGCCTGAGTGCGGACGTGGTGAACATCTCGGCGACCAGTTCCAGCCTCGTCAAAGGCGAGACGCTCAAGGACACCGCGCTCGTTCTCCAGGCGAACAACGTCGATCTCGTCGTGCTGCGGCACAGTTCGGCCGGGTCGCCGCGGTTCCTCGCCGAGCGGTTGCACGCGAGCATCATCAACGCCGGGGACGGCGCGCACGAACACCCCACCCAGGCCCTGCTCGACCTGTTCACCATCCGCGAAAAACGCGGGCGCATCGACGGCCTGCACGTGGCCATCGTGGGCGACATCCTCTTTTCCCGCGTGGCGCGCTCGAACATCTGGGGCCTGCTCAAACTCGGCGCCCGCGTCACGCTCGTCGGTCCGAGTACGCTGGTGCCGCGCGTGTTCGAGCGCATGGGCGTCTCGGTCGTGCGGCGCATCGACGAGGTGCTCAAATCGGTCGATGTCATCAACCTCCTGCGCATCCAGCACGAACGCCAGCGCCACTCGTATTTCCCGGGATTGGGTGAGTACACGTCCATGTTCGGATTGACCAAGGAACGCGCCGCGCGGCTGCGGCCGGACTGCCTCATCATGCACCCGGGGCCGATCAACCGCGGCGTGGAAATCGACAGCGACGTGGCTGACGACCCCCGCCACAGCGTCATCCTGGATCAGGTGACCAACGGCCTCGCCGTGCGCATGGCCGCGCTGTATTTGTGCGATAGCTGGCGCGCGGGCCACCCGGTATGAGCGAAGACGCATCCAAAATGACGATCATCCGCGGCGGACGCGTGATCGACCCCGCCAACGGCGTCGATGCCTTGCGCGACGTGTTCATCCGCAACGGCCGGATCATCGCGGTCGACGGCAAACCGCCGGACGGAGAGTCGGGCGAGGTGGAAGTCATCAACGCCGCCGGTCTCGTCGTCGCGCCGGGGTTGATCGATCTGCACGTCCACTTCCGCGAGCCCGGCCAGTCGGCCAAGGAAACCATCGAATCGGGCGCGCGGGCGGCGGCGGCCGGTGGGTTCACCACGGTCGTCTGTATGCCCAACACCAACCCCGCGGCGGACAACCCGGCGACGATCACCTGGATCAACGAACGTGCGCGCAAGGCGTGCGTCAACGTCCTCCCGACCGGAGCCATCACCAAGGGTCTCGCCGGGGAGGAACTCGCGGCGGTCGGCTCGATGGTGGCGGCGGGGATCGTGGCGATCACGGACGACGGCCATTGCGTGCAAAACCACGACCTGATGCGCCGGGCCGTCGAGTACGCGCGGATGTTCGACCTGCCGGTGCTCGACCATTGCCAGGATTACAGCCTCGTGGGCGAGGGCGTCATGCACGAGGGCTACTGGAGCACGGTGCTCGGTCTGCCCGGCTGGCCGGCGGCGGGCGAGGAATTGATTGTGCTGCGCAACATCGTGCTCGCGGAGTTGTGCGGGTCGGCGATCCATTGCCAGCATCTGAGTTGCGCGGGCAGCGTGCGGCATCTGCGCGAGGCGCGCGGACGCGGGGTGCGGATCACGGGCGAGGTCTGTCCCCACCACATCGCGCTGACCGACGAGGCTGTCTGCGGCTACGACACCCATTACAAAATGAACCCACCGCTACGCACGCGCACGGATATCGACGCGCTGATCGGCGGCATCGCCGACGGGACGATCACGATCCTGGCCAGCGACCACGCGCCGCACACGGCTTACGAAAAGGAAGTGGAGTTCGACCGCGCGCCATTCGGGATCCTGGGGCTGGAAACGGAGTTTGGGTTGTTCCATCACCTCCTCGTCACGGAACAAAAGGCCATCGACCTGCCGCGACTGATCGAGTTATTGACGATGAACCCGGCCCGGCTCCTGCGGTTGAAGGAGGGGCGCGGGACGCTTTCGGCCGGCGCGGTGGCGGACATCACGCTCATCGACCCCGGCCTGGAATGGACGGTCAACGTGGAAGAATCCGCCTCGCGTTCGCGCAACACGCCGTTCGGAGGCTGGCGGCTCAAAGGTCGTGCGGTGCGGACGGTCGTCGCCGGACAAACAGTGTGGAAATTGTGACTTCGCGGACCGGCGGCGTCAAAAACAACCGTCATATTCTTTCTCGGGTTGGATGAAAGACCAGATTCCTGCGCCGCAGGCGTCCAACCAAGGTAGGGATGGCTCTCCGAGCCGTCCCAAATGTTTCCGGCGACGCGCGTTGTTCGCAAGGAGGCTATCCAAGCCAATCTTGGGACGGCTCGGAGAGCCATCCCTACCTTGGTTGGACGCCTGCGGCGGCCTGCCCGGTCGCAAAACGCCTCACTTGAAGAAGCCGTCGTACTTCGCCGACTTCTTCGGCGTGGCCCCTTTTTCGACGAACAAATTCTCCTTCAAGTTATTCTCGGTCTGGTTCCCGACGAGGGTGGGAGACGTGCCAACGTCGTAGACGCCGATGCCGTGCTGCTGGTTACCCCCGCAGACATTGCCCTCCAACACACCCGCCGCCCCGCCGCGCACCGTGATCCCGTCGTAACCGTTATCGCGGACCTGGTTGCCGCGCAGGGTCGGAGCCGTGTTTTTGTCGATGATGAAAACGCCGCTCTGCACGTTGCCGGTGACGGTGTTCGACTCGGCGGTGGGCACCGCCCCGTCGCCGACGTACAATCCGTTGAGCTTGTTGCCCGTCAGCCGGTTGTTTTTTAACGTGGGGGCGCACCCCGCGCTGCGGATCATCACGCCCGACCCGCTGTTGGCATCACTCGTGTTCGTATCTAGCAATCCGCCGCCGCCTTCGAGGATGATGAAACCGCTCAGGCCATTCCCCTTCACCTGATTGTGAAACAACGCCGGCGTGGTCCCGGCATCGGCGATCCGGAAGCCCGCTTCGGTGTTATCGGTGACGATATTGTTGGTGGCCGAGCCGCCCGCCTCCTTCTGGTAGGTGAAACCGCTCAGCTTGTTGCGCCGCACGGTGTTGCCGGACAGCGCCGGGGCCGTGCCCTTGTCGAGGATGCTGAAGCCGAATTGCGCGTTGTCCTCGCTCGTGTTGTTTTCCGCGAGGCCGGCCGCGCCGTCGTTGAAAACGATGCCGGTCCCGGCACCGCCGTGAACGCGGTTGCCACGGAAGACCGGCTGGGTTCCCGCCCCCTTGGCCCGCAGACCGACCGTGTGCGAACCGACGATCTCGCAGTCCTCCACGACGGACCGGTCTCCGTCCTCGCACGAGAGCCCGAAGCTGCCGGAGTTCCGGATCAGGCAATCGCGAACCTGCACCGCCGACCCGTGCAGCCAGACGACGTACTCCACGTCGTTGGGTGGATTCGCCGCCGTGTGCTCGAAGGTGAAACCCGAAATCGTGCCGGACGCGCAGTCCTTCACGTCCAGACAGTCGGTGGTCCCCGCGACGCTGATGGTCGTCACGCCCACGCCGCCGCCGACGAGACGGATGCCCGGTTTGAAAACGAGTTTCTCGTGGAACGTCCCCGGTCCGACCTTCACGGTTTCACCGGAACGGGCGGCGTCGATGGCCGCCTGGACGGTCGCGTACTGGCCGGGCACGCTCAAAATCCTCGGCCCGGCGGGCGGCGGCACCGTGAACGTGGGCGTCGCGGTGGCGGCAGGCGTGCCCACGGACTTCCACATCGAACCCGCGGAGGGCGCGGGAGTAGCCACCGGCGTCGCGGAGGCCAGGGCCGGAGTGCCGTTGTCCAGATGGCGGTCCGAACCCGATTTCGAGAGGTAAAGGGCGAGCGGGACGCCGCCGAGCACCAACGCCGCCAGCAGGACGATTCCGAAGATGATCCATTCCCGGCTGAGCCCCGCCCGGCGCGGGGCGACGTAGACGCCCGGCGGCGGGAGCGGGCCCAAGGTCGGCGGGCGGTTGAAGGCGACGGGCGCGCCGACCGGGAGCGCCGGGGGAAGCGACGGCGGCCGGGAGGTGTCGGCCAGGGTCTGACCCGCGTGCGTGGCAGGCGGCGGGGTCCACGGCGGCGGGACGGGCGGAGGCGGTGACGCCACCAGGACCACCGGCGGTGACGCGACGGGTCCGTCCGCCGTCGCCGGGACGAGCGGGCCGCGCAGGAGTTCGCGGACGAGGCCGATCAACTCGCGGGTGTTGGCCGGTCGGTCGGTGGGGGTCTTCGCCATCATCCGGTCGAGCAGGCCGCGCACGCTGTCCGGCACGGCGACGGGCAGTTGCGCGGTCGGCGGGGGTGCGCCGATGTGTTGGCGGAACACCTGGAACTGCGTGCCCACGAACGGCGGCTGGCCGGTCAGCAGATACCACAGCGTCACCCCGAGCGAATAAATGTCCGTGCGCGCGTCCACTTCGCCGATGGACGAGTCGATCTGCTCCGGGCTCATGTAGTACGGCGTGCCGATGGGGCCGTCGCCCGTCAGGCTGAGGCTGGCCCCGGCCTTGTCGTCCAGGACGACTTTCGCCAGGCCGAAATCGATCACCTTCACGAGCAAATCCTCGCCGTCGCCGTCGAGGTTGCCCGTTCTGGCCGCCGCGCTGGCCGCCAGCCCGCTGTCGTCGAGATGGACCAGCATGAGGTTGGCCGGCTTGATGTCGCGGTGGATCAGCCCCCGCGCGTTGGCCGCCGCGAGTCCCTGGGCGGCCTGGAGAACGAGCCGCAGCGCCAGCGCGACCGGCAGCGGGCCGCGCCGCCGCACGTAGGCGTCGAGCGTCTCGCCCTCGATGAACTGCATCGCGTAAAAATACGTCCCGCCCTCCTCCCCGCGATGAAAGATCGCCGCGACGTTGGGATGGTCGAGGTGCGCCGCCGCGCGGGCTTCGCGCAGGAAGCGTTCGCGGCCCACGTCATCGTTGAGGTATCCGGGATTGATGACCTTCAGGGCCACATAACCGTCCAGGCGCGTGTCGTACGCCTTGTAGGTCACCCCCATCGCGCCGCGGCCGAGTTCGAAGAGACTGCCATCCTCCCGGCGGGCGATCTGGAAGTGCTCGAAGGTGGCGGTCTCGTCCGGCATGGTGAAGGGAAGCTCGCGCGGGGCGTTTCTGTGGGCCGCACCGCGCGGGAGCGCCTGACGCTTTCTTTAATGACGCCCCGGTGAGGGCGTCGGGGTAGGCGCGGCCAGGGGATGCAACTTCAGATACTCGAGTTGGTCGTGCTCCAATTTGAGCCGGAGCGCCTCTGCCTGGGCCTGCGCGCGCGCGTCGTCCGCCGCCGCCGCCTCGCTGGCTTTGCGGACCTGCCGGGCGATGTCGTACTCGTTGGTGACCTGCGATCTCTTCACGTCGTATTCGTCGTGCCCGTCGCTGACGTGCAGGGTATCGCCGTTGTCCTTGAGCAGGTGGAGCTGCGTCCCCGCGACGATGCCCAGGATCCCCGACGGCAGCCGCACGCTGATGTCCTCCATCAAGAAATACGTCCCCTCCGGCGCGAACTTCACTGGCGTCGGCTTCGGGGTAGGCGTGGGCGTGGGGGTAGGCGTCGG
>CAZZYS010000209.1:0-8059 GCA_964658285.1 uncultured Verrucomicrobiota bacterium | reverse complement strand
CCCTGAAGGGGCGACTCATCTCGGCTCGCCGCCCAGATGAATCGCCCCTTCAGGGCTTGGCCCTTGGTCGGTCCCAACCTGGGGCGTTGCCCCAGGCTGGAACTGAAGCCGCGCCGTTGGCGCTCCCGGAAGTCCGCTACAGTTCAAAGTAAAATGTTTCAGGGACAGCCCTGCAACTATGGCGACACCGCCAGCCGCGTCGGCGCTTCGCCGCGCGCGAGCACGATGCCGTTTTCCTTGTACGCCTTGAGTCGAAAATGGGTCGCCGTGGCAATCACGCCTTCCAGCGAACTCAACCTCTCGCTCACGAAACCCGCCACCTCGCGCAGATTCTTCCCTTCCACCACGACCAACAGGTCGTAGCCTCCGCTCATCAAATAACAACTTTGCACCTGGCTGAACTTGGCGATCCGGTCCGCCAATCGGTCAAATCCACCCTCGCGCTCCGGCGTGATTTTTACCTCGATCACCGCCGTCACGAACTGGTCGCCCACCTTCTCCGTGTCGATCACCGTCGAATACCCGAGGATCACGCCGCTTTCTTCGTAGGCGGCGATTTTCCGATTCACTTCATCTACCGGGAGGTTCAACTGCGCGGCGAGATCGTCACGCGAGGCGAACGCGTCGTGTTGGAGCAAATGCAGCAACGGGTCCATGTTAGTCCCCGAAGCACACGTCCACCGCCCGCGCCGTCTCGACCATCTGGTGCGAGGCAGTGACCAGGCGCAACTTGTGCACCGCCTCGGCGATGGGCACGCCCATCACCTGATAGTTCTGGTAAGACACCATCGTGCCGAAACGACCTTCCTTGATGAGTTGCACCGCCATGACCCCGAAACGGGTTCCCAGAATGCGGTCGAGCGTCGTCGGCGTGCCGCCGCGCTGGAGATGGCCCAGGACGCAGGTGCGCGTTTCCTTGCCGGTGCGCTTGGCGATTTCGTTGGACACCTGCTCGCCGATGCCACCGAGCCGATATTCTCCCTCCACCGCGGAGGTGCGCACCACTTGCTGGCCATCGAGAGGCTTGGCCCCTTCCGCCACCACGACGAGACTGCTCATGTAGCCGTCCTCGTCGCGCTGGCGCAGGTAGTCAGCCAGTTTCTCGTACGTGAACGGGATCTCCGGGATCAGGATGGCGTTCGCCCCGCCCGCGAGCCCGCCGTAGAGCGCGATCCAACCCGCGTGCCGTCCCATGACTTCCAACACCATGACCCGTTTATGGGAAATGCCTGTCGTTTGCAACCGGTCGAGCGCGTCGGCCACGCACGCCACCGCCGAATCGAAACCGAAAGTCATCGCCGTCGCTTCCAGGTCGTTGTCGATGGTCTTGGGCACGCCGATGATTGGAAATCCCGCCTCGTAGAGCTGCAGGCCGGTCGTCAGCGAACCGTCGCCGCCGACGAGGATCAACCCGTCAATCCGCAGCCGGGCGAGGATTTCGCGGGCGTTCTCCACGGTCTCGGGCGCGACGCCGACCTTGTCGCCCGCGCCGATCTTGCTGATGAAATGACCCTTGTTGGTCGTACCGAGGATCGTGCCGCCCTGCGGCATGATGAGCGCGGTCGAATGGCGGTCGAGAACCCGGTAATCGCCGGGTTGCAGGAGGCCCTCGAACCCGTCGATGAACCCGACGACTTCCCAGTCGAGTTTGTCGGCCGCGCGCACGACGCCGCGGATGACGGCGTTGAGTCCGGGGCAATCACCGCCGCTGGTGAGGATGCCGATGCGTTTTTTGTTCATAGAAGACAAATTGCAAAATGCAAAAGTTCAGAAGGCAGAAGGTTCACCTCCGGACTTTTGCCTTTTGCATTTTCTCAGAGCGTCTGTTTCGGGTCGCTCGGAGCGCCGGACGCCTGCCATTCGTCGTAGAGAGTGATGCCGCGTTCGATGAGCGCCACGCCCTCGCCGAAACGGTCGGACGAACCGAGCAGCACGACGATGACCCGGCGCGGGGTGATGTGGGAGGTCGTGCCCTCCATCCTGACGATGGGATCGCGCGCGGCGCTGAGAATCAGGCACTCCCCGGCGCGGGCCGTCGAGCCGGTCTTGACGCCGTCGATGCGGTTTTTGCCGAGGAGTTGGTTCGTGTTATGAACCAGGAAATCGCTGGGCGCGCCCGCGCGGTGGATCGTGATGCGCCGCTCCTTTTGCGAGACGAAAAAACGGAAGTCCGCCTTTTCGAGTGCGAACTGGGTCAACCGCGCCATGTCGGCCGCGGTGGAATAGGGGCGCTCCGTGCCGTCGAGTCCGCTGGGGTTGAGGAAGCGGGTGCGGTCCATGTGCAGGTGGCGGCCCAGCGCATTCATCTCCACGATGAAACGCACGGTGGCCCCCGACGGACCCGCGCCCCGCCCCGAGGAGGACGCGCCGCTTTCACCGGCCGACGCGGTGCGCAGCAGGTCGCGTCCGACGAATTCGGCCAGGGCATCGGCGGCGACGTTATCGCTCTGCAACAGCGCGGCGTAGAGCAGGTCGCGCACGCTGACCTCGTCGCCCGCCTCCAGGCCGCCGGGGGTGCCGGTGCCGGCGGCGGTCCCCGGGATCGTGACGCTCTCGTCGAGCGTGTGGCCGCCCAGGCGCACCCAATCGAGCACGACGACCGCCGTGGCGATCTTGGTCAGGCTGGCAATCTGGACCTTGTCGGTGGCGTTGCGGGCGGCCAGGATGTGCCCGGTCTTGTCGTCCACGACGATGAATGCCCTGGCACTGCCCGCTCCTGCCGCCCCGGGCTCCACGGCCCGGGCGATGTTCGCCGTCCGCACCCCCAGGGCCACCATCGCCACCGCGACGCACGCGGCCATCCGCCGGCCGGAAACTTGGAAAATTCGCACGCCCCTCTTTTAACTGTCCGCGCGCGATGCGCAACCCTCAAATCGCAGGGTTTTGCAGCTTCCGGCGGGCCGAAAACGAACGTTCATCGGCAAAACGAAGGAGCGAAAATTGGATCGGACCTCCGGGATTTTCCCTTCGTGTCAGCTCCTCCATCAGGGCGACCGCGAGAGTTCCAGACGGATCGTGGGCGCGGTCTGCGGCGACCAGGGATTGAGGGTGAAATCCGAGGCGACGATGGCGGTCACCTGCGCGGCGCACAGAGCGAGCGCGGCGTCCACGTTCAAATCGAGGTGGCGCGGACCGTAGGGCGTGAGGTTGGCGGTGGCCAGAGCGAAAAGACGCACGGCGGGACGCAGCCGCCGGCCGTCCTTGGCGTGAGCGGGCCGCGCGTGCTGCTTCTGGAGATGGACGAACGCCCCCGCGACCTGGATGAGCCCCTTGTAGAACGCGTGCTCGGGGTCCGCCCGGCCGCCGCGCAGCCAGAGGTGTTCCAACACGTCGTGCGCCTCGTAGTAGCGGGCATCGTTGAAGCACTGGAAATACCCCTGGTAGCAGGGATGCACCGCCAGGGCGGGATCGCCGCCGAGACTGGTCACGAAGGCTTCCATGCGGGCGTGTTTGTTCATCAGGCAAAAAGTGGGTGAAGGATCGTGGATCGTCCGGCAAAAGGACGATCCACCGCCACGACGAGGTCCGTCCCGTGGCAAGATGCCCGAAAAACCTCGCCCTGCAAAAGCCATGCGCCGCGCCGTCCTTCCCTCGGACGGCGCGGCGCGGCCTTTGATCTTACAGGGGACCGAGCGGGTCCCTGCGGGTGATGAACTATTGGCCGAGCATCTTGGCGACCGCCGCCTGTGCGTTGATCAGGCCATAGCCTTCCTTGTAATTCCACTTCTTGGAGAACGTATTGACGAACCGGCCGTTTGCCGCGCCCCCCGCGGTGTCCGTCTCGCTCACGAGCGCGCCGGGACTGGTCGGGGTCATGCCGCCGAGCACCTCGGAGAGCTGCGCGAAGATGTTCACCCCGTCGTTGCGGCGGCCGATGCCGAATTTCAGCGTCGCACCCGGGCTGAAATTGTTGAAGTTGACCGTCAACAGCGAGTTGGCCGTGCCCTGGGAGCCCGTGCCCACCGTGTAGCTTGCCACGCTCGGAGCGGTCGTGCCCGCCGGGGTCGTCGTGCCGTTGAAGACCGAGACCACCACGCCCGTGCCGGTAGCCGTCGTGCTCGCGTCGGTCGGGATGGCCGTGGTCGTGTCGAAATGGATGCCGATGGTCGAGAGGTCGATGGTAATGGAGGACAGCGTCGTGCCGGCCGGGCCGCTGTAGGCCACGGTGTAGCCATTGTTGTCGGTGCGGGCATAACCGCTGGCGGTGATCGTGACCGGACCGGCGGTGCCGACCGCGTAGTTGGGCGTCTGGTCCTCGTTGCCCTGGGTCGTCGAGGTCAAGAGTGTGCGCACATCCGCCGGGGACAGGGCGATGCCATTCACTTTGGC
This sequence comes from uncultured Verrucomicrobiota bacterium, assembly GCA_964658285.1. Taxonomy (GTDB): domain Bacteria; phylum Verrucomicrobiota; class Verrucomicrobiia; order Chthoniobacterales; family SZAS-18; genus CAHJWO01. Next base: position 3,730 of record CAZZYS010000209.1, on the reverse strand, counting down.
AACGCCGAGCAAAGCGGCGGCCACACCGGCGGCACTGGGAGCGGCGGCGCTGGTGCCGAAGAAATTCGGATAGCCGTCGCCGTTGAAGTCGGACGGACTGGGGTTCGACGGTCCGGGAGGCGCGGGCGGGGTGGTGCCGCTGGTCACGCTGGCGGGCGGGAAGAAGCTCGTGTCCACCCCGTTCGTCGCCGAAAGGACGGGCTGCTTGCGCACCGAGGGGGTCGCCAGGCGGTTGCCGGCCGAGTCGAAGTAGATCACCGCCGGGCCGTTCGAGGAAAACTGCTCGACGATGGGATAGACCGTGTGCCCGTCGTGTACTTCCGCCGTCGGGGAGGAGTCGTAGCGGTAGGCCGCCGTGCCGATGCAGGTCGCGGAAGTCGGGTGGCCGTGCGTCTCCGGGCTGGCGATGTTAATGAAGTCGCCACGGAGCGGCGTGTCGTCGGTCTGAACGTTGTAACGAATGTGCGTGGCGAGGTTCGGCGTGGCCGAGGCGGCGGCACGGTTGGTGCGCGCGATGACGATCTTATAGCTGGTCGCTGCCGCCAGGGAGGTGCCGGGCAGTTCCTGCGGGACCTTGCTGGTGTAGTTGTTCGTCTGCCCGCTGCGGCTGGTCTGGATGGCATTCGTCGACGCCAGGAAGACAAGGATGTCGTAGTCCGTGGTCACGTTGTTGCCGCCGCCTTGGGAGAGGTAGGGGTCATCCCACTGGAACTCCAGCTTGCCGGTCGCGTCGGCGCTGGTGCCGGGGATGCGGACGTTCTGGAAGAGGATCGGATTGCCGTTCGCGTCGGTGCCGAAGCTGTGGAAATCGGTGATGACCGCCTTTTCCGCCGTCGAGATGTTCGTGTAAAGCGCGCCCAGGGCAGCCTGCGCGGTCGCGTCGTTGTTGACCGGGGTGTACGTGCCGACGTAGCCGGAGGCGTCGTCGTTGCCCGCGGAAGAGAAGTAGGTGGCTCCGAGCCCGGTCACCTTGTCGATGGCCTGCGCCACGATGCCATCGGAGAACATCGGCTCGTCATAATAGCCCACGTCGTCGCAGATGACGTTGCAGCCCGCCGCCTGGAGCGCGACGATGCCGGCGGCGAAATCCACTTCCGAGATGTCGGCGGTGTAGAAAGCCAGCGTGGCCTGCGGCACCAGGTCATGGATGATCTGGAGCATCCCACGGCCCTCGTCCTCGACGCCCGCGCTGCTGGTGTAGTCCTTGAGGACGTTGACCGGGGTGGTGTTGCCGAAGGGATGGGTGGCGCTGCCGGGCAGATCGTAGCTGGCCACGTCGTCCGCCGCCTTCACGTTGGCGAAGAGCGGCGCGCTGGCGCTGCCGGTGCCGGTGGTCTTGAGCATGTTGAAGCTGTCGGAGAGCGCGCCGACCATGACGCCCGCGCCGAGGCTGCCGGTCGGGGTGGTGGTGGCAGGGGTGGTGGCGTTCGCGGGGGCCCCTTGCAGCGCCTCGGCCTTGAGCACGAACCCGCTCTCGGAGGTCACCTTGCCGACGTGGTGGATCGGCTTGAGCGCGAGGTTGACGTAATGCACGCCTTTCATGCTGCCCGTCGCGACCGCCTGGTCGAGCGGCAGCCAGACGGCCAGCGCGCCGTGCCCATACCAATCGGCGCGGGCCTCGATCTTGCAGCCGAGACCTTCGAGCTTCGTGGCGACGGCGTCGATGGTATCGGTGCCGTCGAGGTAGATGTCCACGATGACGCGGTTCTGGGCGTCCGCCCGCGCCCCGGGATAATTTGCCAGCACGGAAGGCACCGTCGAAGCGGTGGCGGCGTTGGCCTTGGTCGTCGAGGGGGTGGCAGCCAGGTAATCCTGCACCAGTTGCTGCAGGCCGCAGTTCAGATTATCCGGGACCGTCGCGGTGGACAGTTTGGTGGACGCGCCGGGCGACTTCTGGGCGAGCGCGGGCTGCGTGCCCGCCAGCACCAGGACGCCGGCCGCCAGCGTGGAAAAGGAAGAGTGAAGGAAATTTTTGGACATGGCTGGAAAGGAACAGGGGTAAGACTCGGGCAAACGGAAAAGGATCGGAGAAGCGCGGTGGGACGGTCAGGCCTGGCTCGTTCCGGGCTGCCTGCCGTGACGGCGGCGCGCGCGCCGCACGAGCCCCAGCCCGGCAACGGCGGTCAGGACGAGCGCGTAGGTGCCGGGCTCGGGCACGGGGGTGAAGAACTGGGCTCCGGCGAGGGCGATGAGGTAGCTGCCGGCCTCGTTGCTGTTGCCCGTGTAGGCGCTGATGGGGCTGCCGCCGCCCGCGCCGGTGGGTTTGACGATGCTCGTCGGGTCGGTGGTCCCATCGGTGTAGTTGGGGAAGATCAGTCCGGCGGGGCTGACCGGGTAGCGGCCGGAACCATCGATGAGGATATAATACAGACCTGCTGGCCCGCTGAAATTGCTCGCGGGGATGGCCGACTGCGGGCCGCCCGAGGCCGCGTCATCGTTGCCGACGACGCCCAGGCCGTTGGCGGCGAAAAGGAAGATTTGCGAGTCGAAGTTGTTCTTGCCGGACACGAAGGCGGTGTCCGAGGCCGAGAAGGCTGCGGGGTTGGAGATGTAAATCTCGTACATGTCGCCATCCGAGATGCCGTTACTCAGGCTGAGCGCGCCCGAGATCGAATCCAGGGCGGTGCCGTTGGGTCCGGTGACGAGCTGGGCGGTGGCGGGAAGGTCGCCGGCGTCACCGGTCTCGGTGTAGGCGGCGGCCAGACAGGAACCGGCCAGGGCCAGGGTGGCAGCGGCGGTGGCGGCAAACTTCTTTTTCATGGATGACATCATTTTCGAGCGATTGGCGGAAGGGGCAGGTCCGGCCATTCTGCGACGGATGATTCCTTGCATCGGGTTAGACTTCCCCGAAACGTGACCGGCGCGCGAACTCCCTTGATCCCTTCCTTGCGGTGCGTCGGCGATGGAATAGGGGAAATTCGACCCGGGCGCAACAACAAAAAACAGAACATTTTGAGACGGTAAAACATTCCGCTACAAGCTCTGTAGCGCCTCGTTTGAGCGGACGAAATTGCGCTCGAAAAGGTCGGCGTTCGGAGCATAATGGTTTGCCCGCGGCGTTCCCCAGCGTCGCGTCTGCCCGATGCTCTTTGCCAACGCCGCACTCATTCTGGGTCTGATGATCGTCTGCGGGGCGGCGTCGGCGTTTTTCTCGGCGGCGGAGACGGCGCTCTTTTCCCTCCAGCCCCGGCAGTTGGAACACCTGCGCGCGACCCTCCCCGACCGCGGCGCGGGGCTGAACGCCCTCTTCGCCAATCCCCGCCGGTTGCTGAGCATGATCCTGCTCGCCGATGTCCTCGCCAACCTGCCGCTGTGCGTGTTGGGCCTGTATTTCCTCCATGCCTATTCGTCCTGGCACACGGGCGAGGCGGCCGGGCGCGTGCCGGTCTGGCCGACGGCCCTGTTGCTTTTCGTGCTGGTGGTGGGCGTGTGCGACCTGCTGCCCAAGCTCTTCGCCCTGCGCCGGCCCGAACGGGTCGCCCGCTCCGCCGTGCGCGTGCTCGGCTCCCTGCGGCCCGTGCTCAGCCCGGCGTGCGGCGGGTTGCAGGCCGCCGGTGAATGGCTCGCCGACCGCCTCACGCCGCCCCGCGTGCGCCATCCCCTCAGGTTGACGGAGGAGGAGTTCGGCGCGCTGGTGGAAGTGGGGGCCGAGGAGGGCGCGATCCATGCCGCCGAGAGCGAGATGATCCAGGAGATCATCAAGCTGGGCGACAAGACGGCCAAGGATTGC